>JBEDKD010000031.1:0-20297 GCA_041172365.1 Cyanobacteriota bacterium
AAGGAAGATGCAATAAAATCAATGGTTTGTGTTAACTATGTCCTAACTCCGTAGCACTATAACCCCCAGGGGACTCAAGTCCCCTGCTAATAGCAAAAGTCGGTTAAAACCGACTCAAATACTAATCATTAGTCCTCCTCAGAGGACTTCAGCTATGAGACAGGGGTTTGAACCCCTGTCGGACTAGGAAGACTTCTGTTTCAACCCCTATCGGATAGGGAAGAAGGAAGAAGGAAGATGCAATAAAATCAAGGGTTTGAGGAATCAAGAACATCCTAACATCTTCGCGTAGCACGATACACCATAAATTATGATACTCTGTTATCGGGTTTAGCGAAGGAACTTAAATCGAAAGATTACCCGGTGAAATTCTCTAAATTCCATTTTCTATTTAAACACTAGGATTTTTACTATTATGTCATCTACGCCCTTCACCCCAGAAGAAATCGCGTCGGAAGGTTTGAAGCCGGAAGAATACGAGGAAATTGTCACGCGTTTAGAGCGTCATCCCAACAAGGCCGAATTAGGAATGTTTGGGGTAATGTGGAGTGAACACTGTTGTTATAAAAATTCACGGCCTCTGCTCAAACAATTTCCGACAACAGGCGATCGCGTGCTTGTTGGGCCAGGAGAAAACGCGGGAGTTGTTGACTTGGGAGATGGATTACATCTGGCGTTTAAAATTGAATCCCATAATCATCCTTCTGCCATTGAACCGTTTCAAGGAGCGGCCACAGGAGTAGGGGGAATTTTACGAGATATTTTCACAATGGGAGCGCGTCCTATTGCTGTATTAAATTCTCTGCGTTTTGGCCCCTTAGAAGATGCAAAAAATAAACGCATATTTAGTGGAGTTATTGAAGGAATTGCCCACTATGGTAATTGTTGTGGTATTCCCACTGTTGGCGGTGAAGTTTATTTCGATCCTTCCTATTCAGGAAATCCTTTAGTTAATGCAATGGCTCTCGGTTTAATGGAAACACAAGAAATTGTGAAATCGGGTGCTTCAGGCATCGGAAATCCAGTTTTATATGTAGGTTCCACCACCGGACGGGATGGCATGGGAGGAGCTAGTTTTGCTAGTGCTGAATTAACCGATCAATCAATGGATGATCGCCCCGCGGTACAAGTAGGAGATCCTTTCTTAGAAAAGTCCTTAATTGAAGCTTGTTTAGAAGCTTTCAAAACCGGAGCCGTAGTCGCAGCACAGGATATGGGGGCGGCTGGTATTACTTGTTCTACTTCGGAAATGGCCGCGAAAGGGGGTGTCGGAATTGAATTAGATTTAGATTTAATTCCGGTACGGGAAACGGGAATGGTTCCCTATGAATATCTTTTATCGGAATCTCAAGAACGAATGTTATTTGTTGCCGAAAAGGGACGTGAACAGGAATTAATTGATATTTTCCATCGTTGGGGACTCCAGGCAGTTGTCGCGGGAAAGGTAATCGAAGAGCCGATCGTGCGAATTTTATTTAAGGGGGGAATTGCCGCGAATATTCCCGCGATCGCGTTGGCTGATAATACTCCAATTTATCATCGAGAACTCTTGACAGAACCGCCCGAATATGTTAAGAAAGCTTGGGAATGGTCTGTTGATTCTTTACCAGTTTCCACGAGTGCAGGAATAGAAGTAAAGGGTAAATTTGAGACTTGGAATGAGGTGTTATTGACATTATTAGATACTCCCTCGATCGCGTCGAAAAAATGGGTATATCGTCAATACGATCATCAAGTACAAAATAATACGGTGATGTTACCCGGTGGAGCCGATTCCGCGATCGTGCGTTTGCGTCCCCAACAAACTCACCTAGATTCATCTATTAATGTTCCCTCATCTTCTTGGGAAAAAGGAGTCGCGGCGACGGTAGATTGTAATTCTCGTTATGTGTATTTAAACCCCTATGAAGGGGCAAAAATGGTAGTAGCAGAAGCCGCGAGAAATTTAAGTTGTGTCGGTGCTCAACCTCTGGCAGTAACAGATAATCTTAACTTTGGAAGTCCTGAAAAACCTGTAGGTTATTGGCAATTAGCGGAAGCTTGTCGAGGGATATCGGATGCTTGTCGGGAGTTAAAAACTCCTGTTACTGGGGGGAATGTTTCCCTTTATAATGAAACCCTTGATTCTGATGGTACTCCCCAAGCAATTTATCCGACTCCTGTGATTGGAATGGTGGGGTTAATTCCTGATATTAGCAAAATTTGCGGTCAAGGTTGGCAGGATTCGGGGGATATTATTTATTTATTAGGGAATGGTGTCAATGTCACTTTGGGTGCGTCGGAGTATCTGGCAACGATTCATAATACGATCGCGGGTAAACCTCCGACAGTTGATTTTGAGATAGAAAAACGGGTACAGAGCACTTGTCGGGAAGGAATACGTCAAGGATGGGTGCGCTCTGCCCATGATTGTGCGGAAGGAGGACTCGCGATCGCGCTTTCGGAGTGTTGTATTTCAGGGAAACGGGGTGCGGAGGTTGTCATCAATTTGGGCAGTGGGCAAAGAGCCGATGAAATACTTTTTGGGGAAGGCGCGAGTTTGGTGATTGTGTCAGTTTCTCCTGAGAATCAAACCCCTTGGGAAGCTTTTTTACAGGAGCATCTGGGTGAGGTTTGGCAAAAGTTAGGTGTAGTGACGGATATCGACTCTTTGTTACGCGTAAAAACCGCCGATGAGCAAACTTTAATTGAGGTGGAAATTTGCCAAATGCGCGATCGTTTTGATAACGCGATCGATCGTCGTTTAAACAGTTAATTGTAATTGTAGGGTTAACCCGGTTTCTCATCACCCATCGGAGCAAGAAACCGGGTTTCTTAATATTCTTGGTAACAATGACGATTTTCGGAAAAGAAACCCGGTTTCTCATCACCCATCGGGGCAAGAAACCGGGTTTCTATGAGCCTTTTGGTTGAGTGACAAAGCTAGTCTTCAGAAACCCGGTTTCTCATCACCTCGCTAATCATCTTGATTATCCTTGGATAAAATATATTCCTCCTCAAAAACCTCTGACCAAGAAAGGGAGCTTAATAGACATTTTTTACCCATCTCATCCTCGGCATCTTTCACCGCATTCTCAAAACATTTCTCCCAGATAGACTCAATAAAATCACGATTTAAACTAGGCATTTCTTCTTGACTTTCCTCAATTTCTCGACGCGCTGAACGAATACTGATAGCCCAGCTAGAAGTGCGTTTTTGAGGTTGAGATTTCCACTTAATGACGTGAAGCATTAAGCGAATTAACTGGCTTTTTACCGCTCTTTTTTCAGTCCTTCCCATCGCGTCAATTAGAGATTCTAAACCTTCCGTTGCTTCCATAGATTTTCCTTCTTTGAGAAGTGTCTGGACTGTTACAGCCGTTTGATAATGAGAGCAAACTGCTAACCAGTCCCAATCTTGTTTAGTCAGCATTGCCATTTCCTTGAGATTATCTATATTGATCAATTTATCATAACTGAAAATATAGTGTTGAACTTTGAGAGGTGAAACTTGTGGCACAGGCATCTTGCCTGTGACGGGATCTCTGCCCATTCCACATTTACATCTCATTTAAAAATGCTATATTAGGTTGGGTTGAGACTTTGCTTGTCGTGGGTTTTGTCCTCAAACCAACCTACCTTTGTTGGGTTGAGACTTGCATTTTTCGCAATAATTCGTGGGTGTTGTACTCAACCCAACCTACTTTCTAAATATGTTAAATATCTAAACCAATAACCGTTAAATCTGGGGGATGTTCCAGCACAAATTGATAATATAAATCTTGTTTTTCTTTGGGGGGTAATGTTACAATCCATTCTAATAAACCCATTTCATTCGGCTGTATTTTTGGTGCTGTCATCGTCACTCTAACTTTTAATTCTTCATGGCGACTCACGGGTAATTGTTCTATTAATTTTAAGAAGATTTCTTGGTTTCTTAAATTAGTAATCACCAGTCGATAAGCATAACTAATAATTCGTTGATTTCCCGTGGATTTCTTTTCCTCTTTTCGCTCCACCAAATCTCTCTGAATTTTTAATCCTTCATCAATGCCTAAATTTACTTTA
The DNA here is from genome assembly GCA_041172365.1 of Cyanobacteriota bacterium. Classification (GTDB taxonomy): domain Bacteria; phylum Cyanobacteriota; class Cyanobacteriia; order Cyanobacteriales; family Microcoleaceae; genus JBEDKD01. The sequence continues at coordinate 4,048 of JBEDKD010000031.1, forward strand.
AATTTTTCCCCCGGTAAAACTCGATCAATTTCTGTAATTCCTAAAAATGTAGTATGACGAAAAATATTCACTTTTCCCGGTAATAAAGTCACACCATCAACAGCATTTTGGAGGAACACTTGTAAATAGGAAAAACTGACTAATCGAGGTATTACAATATATTCAAACTCACAGGAATACTCATTTTTGCCGATGGTAATATTGTGAGAATTTTTATCATTAGGAATATGGCTATTTTCTGCCAATACGAATGTCACAATACCACTTTCTTTAGAGACGCGTGGTGTAAAGCTTTGGGGTGTAACGGGTACGGGTGGCCTTTGGGTATTGCCTGTTAATACTTCAAATTCTCCTAGGATATCTAACTCTTTTTCGCTATATTCTACGGAGTTTTTTTCCTGAGTCATTACTCTTTGCATAATTGGAATTTTTAGGAGATCAATATACCACGAATTTAATTGAGGGAGTACAGTCCCGATCGCGGGTTTTGCGGTTGATAAAGTGAGAGCAACATTCTGCCAATCTTCCCCGGTATTTTGCCTAACTGTGGCTAAATAATGAAGATGGACAATTTTTTTATTCATATTGACTTGTAAATCGTAAAAAGGAGTCCAACTAGCCTGATCCACTAAATAGGAAATTTCTAGTTCAAATTCCCCCTTTTCATTGGTTTCAATAGGCACAATAATCGTAAAACTTTCTTGAGGACTCGTCTTTTCTAATTGCTCTAATTGTTGCTGGAAATTACTTAATTGTCTCTCGATTTGTTGCTGTTGTTTCTCTAATTGCGCGATCGCGCTTTGCACCTCTTCATAATTTTCGCCAATAAAATTAAATAAATCGCTCACTTCATTTAAGCGAATTGAGGGTTCAGAATGGGAATTAGTAAAAGAATTAATATTTTTTTGACTAATATTTTCGATAAACTTAAGTTGTAATTTTCGCACTTTAATTTGGTACTCACCAGTTCGTTTTTGATCTTCTAATTGTTGAATTTTACGAAAAAAGTGATTAGCTTTATTTTCAATGGATTGACGACTCAATAATTTTTCGGTGCGAATCCCTAATAAACGCACAGGCATAGTACCCGAACCTTTGGCTATTAATGATTCGGGCTTTAATGTCATAGGAATTGCCGCAATCCTTAATTCTTTTTCTTTACCTGTTAAAACAATTTTCCCCCGTCGAGTGACTCGTGCTTGTTCACTATAAACAGTGACTTCTGTAATACGAGTTTCCACAAATTTGATCTGCTCTTGATGAGAAGCTTCTACATGACTCACAGCAAAATTTTCCTTGATAATTAAGTTGAGGTAATAATGAGATTAATCATCCCGTTTTATATTGGTTGAGAAAACTGATGAATATTGCCGAAAAAACGGGTTTATATTATTCGGAGATAGGGGGTAAAGTGCCCAGGCCAGCTAAATCTAAAATTTGGGGTATCAAATCTTCTCGTTTCACTGCCATAATATGCACACCTTGACACAATTTACTAGCTAATTGTACTTGCTCCGCGGCGATTTTTATCCCTTCTAATAAGGGATCAGAGGCTTCGGCTAACCGTTTAATCATCGCGTCAGGAATATGTACACCTGGGACGAATTTTCTAATAAATTCGGCATTTTTAGCGGATTTTAAAAGAAAAATTCCGGCTAAAATGGGTTTATTACATCCCTGGGCGATTTCATTCATAAATTTATCCAATTTATCAAAATCTGTAATCATTTGACTTTGGAAAAATTGCGCCCCTGATTCTAATTTTCTCTCAAAACGTCGTTGTAATCCAGACCAACTATCTGATTGAGGATCAACCGCGGCTCCTACAAATAAATCGGTTTTGCCATCCGTGAGGGGTTTATCATTAAAATCAACGCCATTATTCATTTTTTCAATCAATTTTAATAAACGCACTGATTCTAAATCAAAGACACTTTTGGCTTTGGGATGATCGCCCGCTTTTACCGGATCTCCTGTGAGGGCTAAAATATTATAAATTCCTAGGGCGTGCGCTCCCATTAAATCTGCTTGTAGCGCGATTTGATTACGATCGCGACAAGCAAACTGACAAATCGGTTCAATCTCATTTTGCAGTAAAATCACTGATACTGGGAGGGGAGACATTCGCAAAACAGCACGACTTCCATCGGTAATATTAACCGCGTGAACTCGCCCTTTTAACTTTTTTGCTAGTTCTAAAGTATGAGTAATATTACCACCTTTCGGGGGTGCGACTTCCGCGGTAATTAAAAATTCTCCTGGGGTTTTACAAGCTGTCCGAAAACGATTCATAATATTGGGTAATTGGTAATGGGTAATTGGTAATTGCGGAATGGGTAATTGGTAATGGGTAATGATGCTACTTGATAGCCTGTTTTTTGAATTTAGTCCTGATATAGCAAGTCTAAATGAGTTGTACAATCAACGTAGGGGCAATCCCCCCGTGGTTGCCCCCCCGTGGTTGCCCCCCCTGTGCGAAGGGGGGGGTTCGAGGGGTAGGCATAAAGCACTACGCCTACAAATCTGTATGAATGACTTAGACTTGCTATATCAAGTTCGGTTGATCATTAGACATATCCAGAAAATAAGGTAAAAGGCAGGCAGGATGCCTGCCCTACAATAGTTTTTGAACCCACCCCTACTGTTATTGTATTTAACCAGACTTGAGATCAGGATTATTGCCTAAAAGAAACAGGGTTTCTTTTCTCTTACTTTTGAGATTTAATGAGAACCACTTACTGATAATATCATACTACAAGGGCATGGAATAACCAAAGGCGGCTTTCACTCGATTCAGGGTTTGATTCGCGATCGCGTCGGCTTGTTCTTTTCCTTGACGTAAGACTGACTCCAGATAAGCGCGATCGTTCATAATTTCCTTATATTTATCCTGAATAGGTTTGAGAGCATTAATTGTCGTTTCTGTCAAGAGCGGTTTAAATTTACCCCAACCCATATTTTCACATTCATTAATCACTTCTTCTTTAGTTTTACCGGAAAGAATATGATAAAGAGTTAACAGATTTCGCGCTTCGGGACGTTCAGGATTATCAAAACTTAAACCCATCACTGGATCAGTTTTACATCGTTTAATTTTTTTGCTAATCTCATCGGGGGAATCTAATAAATTAATCCGACTTAATTCCGACGGATCAGACTTAGACATTTTGCGAGTACCATCCGTTAAACTCATTACTCTCGCGCCATCGGTTCTAATAAGAGGTTCTGGCATTTTTAAAATAGGTTGTTCCGGTTTCCCAAAAAGATGATTAACCCGAATAACTAAATCACGAGTTAATTCTAAATGTTGTTTTTGATCTTCTCCAACGGGAACCTTATCTGCATCATAAAGTAAAATATCCGCGGCCATTAAAACGGGATAATTTAATAAACCCGCGTTCACATTTTCACCTTGTTTAATCGCTTTTTCCTTAAACTGGATCATATCTTCCAACCAGTTAATCGGAGTAATACAATTTAATAACCAAGCTAATTCCGCGTGAGCCGGAACATGGGATTGTACAAAAATAGTAGAATATTCTAAGTCAATACCACACGCGAGATATAAAGCCGCGATCGTATAAGTATCCGTAGCAAGAGTCGCGGGATTATGGGGCGCGGTGATCGCGTGTAAGTCAACCACACAGAAAAAATTTTCATATTCCTGTTGCCCTTCTACCCAGTTACGAATAGCACCGAGATAGTTCCCTAGGTGAAGATTACCCGTTGGTTGAACTCCTGAAAGAACTCTTTTTTTAGCCATGAGGAAAGATAGAATAAGGATCTCAATTATCTAGTTTTCTCTAGTTTAATCTACAGGGGACGCGATCATGTCAGAGAGCATCTCATTTTGGCGAATATATCCGTAGTAGTAGGGGCGAAGCATTCCGGCAGATACCTTATTGGTTGATTTATTACCGGAATGCTATGCGCTGCGCGCAGGCTGATGCCTGCGGCATCGCGACGCGAACGCCAACGCCCCCACAAAATGGGGATGCTCCCTCGTGTCATCTCTTTACAGACATTAATGAAACTTGCTGATCCCTCTAAACTGGTTTCTTTGCACCACCAAGACACGAAGACACGAAGGGGTTATTTGCCCAAGGTAATTTCTCTTTATTTGCTTTGTGTCTATGTGTCTTAGTGGTTATAATCTCATCGTCTTTTTCCCCAAAAAATATCTTAATATAGCAAGTCTAAATCATTCATACAGATTTGTAGGGGTAGTGCTTTGTGCCTACCCCTCATCAATCGGGGCAACCACTTCTGGATTGCCCCTACCTTAATTGTAAAAATCATTGAGACGCACTATATAATTTAAAATTTCACAGAATTTAGTGAGATAATTGCGTTGATATTCACATCTCCCCTAAAAATAGGTATTTTTGTTACATAAAACCGTTTTCTGCTAAAAATTCAGGTGTGATGTCTTCGACATTCTCTAAGGCGGATCTTTTGTGATGTCTCGATGACGCGTGTAAAAATTTAGTCACATATTTCCCTAAGATATCTGCTTCTAAATTGACTAAATTACCTGGTTTTAAATCTCGTAAATTTGTGTGATTATAAGTGTGGGGAATAACGGCGACTTGAAACCAATTTCCTTCGGTATCGCAATCGGCGATGGTTAAACTAATACCATTAACCGCGATACTTCCTTTGGGCACAATAAAAGGATCAATTTGATTTTCCCATAATGATTTATCAGCCGGAGGCGCGCCAAAACGCATTTCCCAAGAACTTCCCGTCGATACTGAAGAGATGAGACATCCCATTGTGTCCACATGGCCCGTGACAAAGTGACCCCCTAGTTTACTTCCGGCGCGTAGGGAGGTTTCCAGATTGACGAAACGATGGCCCTGCTGGCGGAGCTCTTGCCCTAAAATGGTGCGACGTAGGGTTTCAGGAGACGCGATCGCGACGAAACCTTGGGACAAAATACTCGTTACCGTCAGACAAACCCCATCCACCGCGACACTATCGCCCATGACAAGATCGTGTAAAATCAAAACCGAATCTTCGCCCACACAAGTGACTTGAAAATGCTCATCATCAACGCGATCGAGGGTTCCTAATGCTTGAATAAGTCCTGTAAACACATTAATTTGGAGAAATAGAGTGAAGTTTTATTATACTTAAGTTAGGTCATCTCAGTGTCCTGTTAACCCTATGACTAAAACTTTGATGAGGCTGATCGATGATTGAAATGAAAGTCGTGGGAATTGCCTTGGATGCCGCGTCGCGCAGTCCCATCGTTCTCTTGAGGGATGCCACGGAGCGGCGCGCCTTGCCCATTTATATCGGCCAAGAACAGGCAAAGGCTATTATTGGCGCATTGGAAGGCCAGAAACCGCCCCGTCCCCTGACTCATGATCTCATGGTCAATTTGTTGGAGTCATGGAATCTTACTCTCGATAAGATTGTGATTCACTCACTACAAGATAATACATTTTATGCAGTCTTACTCGTCCGTCAGGGAGACATCAAAAAAGAAATTGATGCTCGTCCCTCTGACGCGATCGCGTTAGCCTTACGCACAAATACTCCTATTTGGGTAATGGAAGAAGTGATCGCGGACGCGTCAATTCCTGTGGATCGAGACCGAGATGAGGCGGAGCGTCGTGCTTTCAGCCAGTTTGTCGCGGATCTTCGTCCAGAAGATTTAATTAAACGTGCGGGTTATCACGGTGGCGAATCCTCTTAACATTATGGTGAGATTTTGAGGTTTTTCCTAATCTTAAATCTTAAATCTTAAATTAACAGATGCGTTATCGGCGTTTTGGTAAAACTAATCTGGATTTTTCTATATTTTCTCTGGGGACAATGCGTTATCTGGCCTCAGAGGAAATTGCTATTAAAACGGTACAAAAGGCTATTTCTTTAGGGATTAATCATTTAGAAACCGCTCAAGGTTATGGGCAAAGTGAGCAGTTTTTGGGAAAAGCTCTCTTGGGAGGGTTATCTCTCCCTCGTTCCGATTTTTTTATTACGACTAAAATTTCTCCGACGCCTGACTCCGATGCAATGGAATACCAAATCGATGAGTCTCTGAAACGTCTTAATTTAGATTATTTGGATTGTTTGGCGATTCATGGTTTAAATACTTGGCAACATTTGGAAATGATCCAAGCCCCAAAGGGCTGTATGTACGCGCTTCACAAGGCTATTAATGACGGAAGGGTGCGTCATGTGGGTTTTTCGACTCATGGCTCTTTGGAGTTGATTTTGGCTGCTATCAACACGGATTTGTTTGAGTTTGTTAATCTCCATTATTATTATTTCTTTCAACGCAATGAACCCGCGATCGCGATCGCCCATGAGAAGGATATGGGCGTTTTTATTATTTCTCCCGCGGATAAAGGCGGACAACTTTATACACCTCCAGAAACTCTGAAAAATTTAACTCAACCTTTGACACCCTTAGAGTTAAATTATCGTTTTCTTCTCAGTGATCCTCGTATTACTACTCTGAGTCTAGGTGCGGCAAATCCTCAAGAATTAGACGAACCTTTAACAGTGCGCGATCGAGTCTATCCCCTCACCCCCGAAGAAATAGAGATATTAAAAAAACTAGAAAATCACGCGAACAGTATTTTAAAGACCGAAAAATGTAGTCAATGTTATCAATGTTTACCCTGTCCCGAAAAGATTAACATTCCTGAAATTTTACGTCTGAGAAACTTAGCCAAAGCCTATAATATGACAGAATTTGGCAAATATAGATATAGAATGTTTGAAAATGCCGGCCATTGGTTTCCGGGGAATAAAGGAAATCGCTGTACAAATTGCGGAGATTGTTTACCGAGATGTCCTGAAAACCTTGACATTCCCAGTCTCTTAAAAGATACCCATAGCAGTTTAAATGGTGTGAAACGTCGTCGTCTCTGGGAAGACTAGACCAATGAAAAACCCGTCAAACATCTGTGTTCATCTGCGTTTATCTGCGGTTAAAATCATGACGAATTCCCATCAAAAATACTCCCGTAAATAAACATTAAAAAGGTTATTAGTTGAGATTCAATAGGAATTAAAATCGAGAAAACAATGAGCAAAATCAGGAAAATATTGTTAATTATTCCCACTTATTTTATCATAACCATAAGTGCCGGAAAAATCTTACCCGTAAACGCGTTACCCGTATCAATACCTATGGGAGTGACTTGTCCAACAGGTGATAAATCAACATGGCCAGAACCGCCGCTTTCACAATTAGAATTAACGATTCCTAGTCTTTGGAGCCTGCAAAAATATTGGGGAAGTAAGATGATAGAAAGGTGGTTTCTCCCTCCCGATAATAACTGGATCGTAGTAGTTATTAATCGACAATATTGGGGTTTAATGGATTACTTAGAAAAATATCAAGTCATTAACCGTTTAGCAACCGCGTCACGTTCAGATGGTTATAATCTACGATTATGCAATAATAAAGGTTTAACTCTGGGGGTATATTTTTGTCAATTTGCTTCAGAATCTTCAGGTAATTTTGTGCCTTCATCCTGTCATCTTGATATGGGTTCCATCAATGACGGAATACGCGAGAAACGGAAGCTTTTTTAGGTGTTATAGCCAGCAGCAAAAATCAGGTTATAAATGATTCGATCCCCTAAATCCCCCCGGCAGGGGGGGGCTAGGCGGCATCGAGAAACGGAAGGAAACATTGATGAAATTGGTATTAGGTGAATACCTAGAATCTAAGAGCTTACTCTTTACCAAAACTCATACCGGAAGCAAAATCCTTACCATAACCTTCTTCACCATGTTGACCAATATCCAAACCTTGGTCTTCATCCATAGGTTTGACACGCAATTCCATAAAATAACCGAGAATTTTCAAGATCACAAAAGTACCAAGCGCGGCAAAAATATAAGTCGCGACGACACCCACAAATTGATCCCAAAGCAGGATCGGATTTCCAAACAATAAACCATCGTTACCCGCGGGATTCACTGATTTTGTGGCAAAAACTCCCGTTAATAAAGCGCCAATGGTTCCGCCAACACCGTGAACCGGATAAGTATCAAGAGAGTCATCAAACTCCAGTTTAGCGCGCCAACTAACCGCGAAGAAACAACAAACGGAAGTAATAGAACCGATCAGAAGGGCCCCAATGGGGGTGACAAAACCAGCCGCGGGTGTAATACCCACTAAACCTGCTAAGAAACCACTCGCGATACCAACCGCGGTGGGTTTTCCTCTCATTACCCATTCAATGATGACCCAGGTTAAACCCCCCGCGGCCGTAGAGACGGTGGTGGTGACAAAGGCAACGGTGGCTAAAGATCCTGAAGCTAAGGCACTTCCACCATTAAAGCCCATCCAACCAAACCATAACATCCCAATTCCTAAGAGCACATAGGGGACATTATGGGGCGCGTGGGGTCTGGTTAAAAAGTCTTTACGCGGTCCAATCATCCAAGCCGCGACTACCGCGGAGATACCGGAACTAATATGAACGACTGTACCACCCGCAAAGTCTAAAGAACCCAGGGCCGCCAGCCAACCTCTGCCCCATACCCAGTGCGCGAGAGGGCTGTAAATGAATGTTGACCAAAGGATGATAAACCAGAAATAGGTTTTAAATGTGACGCGTTCCACGATCGCGCCGGAAATTAAGGCCGGAGTGATGATCGCGAACATCATCTGATAAACCATAAAGAGTTGATGGGGAATGGTTCCCGCGTAACCCACAGGATCGGGTTTATCCGCGCCCACATTGTTTAAAAATGTCCAATCAAGTCCACCAATCAAGGCATCAAGGCCACTAGCAAAGCCTTTGGCGTTTAATTTGCTCGGATCAATATCAAAGGCTAAACTATATCCCCATAACACCCAGGTAACACCGACTATTCCCATGAGGATTAAACTCATCATCATGGTATTGAGGACGTTGCGCGATCGGACCAACCCACCATAAAAGAAGGCTAATCCGGGTGTCATAAAAAGTACAAGGCCAGAAGAAATTAACATCCACGCGGTATCACCCGTATCAATGGGATTTTTCGCGGCCTCTTCCGCCAAAGCACTTCCAGTCAATGGCCCATTGAGTAGCCATAATGAAATAACAGCAATTAGTAACAGTTTTTTGATCACTTTCTCATACCCCCCAATACTAAGGGTTTTGCCTGGTTGAACTTGCATTGCAACATTTGAGTCCAGATAAATTCTGTATTCGCTGATACTGAAAACCCAGCCAGATCACCCATCTCAGTGACTTTGAACCGTTTATGGTATATTAGAATCCCTAAAAAAGAAACATAATAAATATCTTAATCAAATTCCGTGAGAGGAAAGAGGAAATTAGTCCCCTGATTCAGCCCCTGGGCAGATTCATTCTCCCAAGTAAGGGGATTTTTCTTCATCATGGCTGGGGAATTAGTGAGGGAGTCGGGGCTTTTTCCTAACATTAATCCCCCCTCAGAAATCTTAACGATAGACGAGATGGCACAGGAGAATGACTGATATTTTTAATTAAGACTTTTTCCCACAATCAGGGAAAGTCCGGGTCCATCTCATTTTTTCCCCTATATCTGTAGTTGGCGCCGCCTGGGCGCCGCCATGAGTTATTCCTAACTCTTGACACCAATTAAGTATTATTTCATCTCCTAAGGTTTTACAAAAACTACTAAAAGCTTGTTTTCCAGATATTTTTACCACAGGTTGCTCCGTCTTTTTGCCAACCGTACAATAGGCAAAATTCCCTTGATGTTAATTCAGATCAGCCATCGCGTGATGGTAAAATTTCCGATGGGCGTGAATCCTCAACACCCATATTTTCTTCGTTTATCCCTTTAGGTAAACTCGGTACTTCAGTGTCTTCAATGATTTGTTTTTTGTATTTTCTGAGTCCATACAATCGGCCGCTAAAGACGTGGAGGATCGCGAGTATATCTTCAACCAGTTCTCGTTCTGGACTAAGTGTTGAATTGTTGAGAACCACAATTTTACACCCGCTCCGCTGTGCCAACCATGAGATAAGATCAAATCCGAATCGGCACAATCTATCTTTTGAGGTAATGACAACCATTCCGATGTCGCCTGACAAAATTCGTTCCAGTAAGGCGATAAGCCCTTTCCTTTTGAAGTTGAGTCCACTCCCGATGTCTTGGATTATTTCACATCCGGGGTAACGAGAGACAAGAAACTCAACCTGTCGATTAAGGTCGTTTTTTTGACTTCGACTACTGACTCTGGCATAGATGATTGTTGGTTTAGTAGGGGACATAGTGATAACTGAGTCGCAGTCATAGCGTCGCTGGCCTGATGGCGTTCTGTACGCTTTGATTTTTCCCTCTTTTTCCCATCGTTCAAGGGTTTTGGCACATACTCCGAGTCGTTGAACCGCGATCCTTGGTGGTACATATGTGGACATGATGGCTAGTTTTATGTGAACTATTCCATCATACACAGATTGTCGTAAGTATTACCGAAAAGTCTAGGAAAATGTTGTCCTAGTCATTACTCCCACCTTTAGGTATCAAGAGGAAAAAATTGGTAAATGTATTGTTATTAAGGGCAGTGCTGTGTCATTAAAGATGTCATCTATAATCGGAGAAAAAGAGACAAATCATCATCCTATCGCAATTTTTATTAAGTGTTTTCGCTCATTTTGACAGGAAGTTCAATCACAAATTCAGCACCTTGATCTGGTGCCGAAATACAGCGAATTTTGCCAAAATGTTTTTCCACAATAATTTTATAACTAATGGATAATCCTAAACCCGTGCCTTTGCCTACGGGTTTAGTCGTAAAAAATGGGTCAAATAATCGTTTTTGAATCTCTAAAGGAATACCCATACCATTATCAGCAATACTAATGACTATATGGGAAGGTTTCTGAGAATTTTTTGACTTATATTTGACATTAGTACGAAGGCGAATTGAGGGAAAAGGACAAGTGGTCATTTCCGATAATTCTGCCCCTTTCCAATCCCCATTTTCGATCGCGTCTTCTAAAGCATCAATGGCATTACTAATGATATTCATAAACACCTGATTTAATTCCCCCGGATAACATTGAATAGGGGGTAAATTTCCATATTCTTTAAAAATATTAATTTTGGGACGATCAGGTTGTTCTTTCAAACGATGTCCTAAAATTAAAAGGGTACTGTCAATTCCTTGGTGAATATCTACGGCTTTTTGTTCCGCTTCATCTAAACGGGAAAAGTTTTTCAAAGATAATACGATACTTCGGATGCGATCGGCTCCCATTTTCATAGAATTTAGTAAATTAGGTAAATCTTCTAAAATAAAATTTAAGTCTATTCCTTCAATTTCCTCTTGAATTTTTGCCGATGGGTGAGGATATTCTTTTTGGTAAAGTTCGATTAAATTCAGTATATCTTCAAAGTAATCCTTGGCATGGGAAACATTGCCATAAATGAAATTAACCGGATTATTAATTTCATGGGCAACTCCCGCGACTAATTGCCCTAAACTTACCATTTTTTCATTTTGTACCATCATACTATGGGTTTGTTGTAATTCCTTAAATGCCTTCGCGAGTTCTTCATTTTTTTGTCTTAATTGACTTTCGGATTCTTTTAAGGCTTCTTCAAATGTTTTCCGATCACTTATATCTGTAATCATCCGCAAAACCCCCTCAAATTCCCCCTGTAAATTAAACATCGGAGTGGCGGAAACTATTGCCCATAAATGGGAACCATCTCGGCGAATAAATTTAAAATCATGGCGCTCTTGAATCCCTTGACGACGGCGTTGAATATAATTTTTAGCAAGTTCTTGACTCTCTTCATCGAGAAAATCAAAAAGCGATCGCGTCATCATTTCTTCCACAGAATAACCTAACATTTCGGCAATACGACTATTAGCAAAAGTAGTATTACTATCAGCATCAAACATCCAAACGCCTTCCGATGCAGTTTCCACAATAGAACGATAATGACTTTCACTTTCCCGTAATGCTTCTTCTGTATTTTTGCGTTCAGTAATATCACTTTCTACCGCGATAAAACCTTGAAAATCGCCCGTGTTAGGATGATAAATAGGAGCAATAGAAATCGAAAGCCAATAACCTCTGCCACTTTTATTATAATTAAAAATTTCTCCATCAAAATGACGACACTTTTTTAAAGATTCGCGAATTTCTTGCACAGTATTTTTATCGGTTTTCGGTCCTTGTAGAAAAGAACCAGGTGTTTTTCCCTTAATTTCTTCGAGGCGATAACCCGTGAGGCGAGTAAATCCTTCATTAACCCAATCAATACATCCGTTTTCATTGGTAATAACGACAGCATTTTGAGTTTTCTGGGCAACTAAGGCTAAACGGGAAAGTTCTTGTTCATTTTGTTTTCTTTCCGTAATATCTTCTGCAATTCCTAAGATATAACGCAATTGCCCAAATCCATCAAAAAGGGGCACTTTTTTGGTATGAAAAACCCGAGCCCCTTTATGGGGGGTTTCTATATATTCTTCAGCAATATCAACCCCGGAACCGGTTTTTATCACTTCACGATCTTGGGCTTCTAAATCAAAATTTTTAACAGAATTAAAGAGTTCATACTCATGTTTTCCTAAGGCTTCTTCACGGGAATAACCAAATATTGTTTCACTGGCAGTATTCCAGTACATAAAACGTCGTTCTTTGGCATCTTTAATAAACACTCCTACGGGAAGATTTTTCAGCACAGCATTCAGAAATTCTTGAGTATCACGCAAATTTTCTTCCGCCCGTTTCCGTTCGGTAATATCTAATATTACACCATCTAAGAAAAGCACAGAATTTTCTTCTGTACCATAAATTCCTTGTCCTTTGTCATAAACCCAGCGAAGGGAACCATCCGCGCAGATAATTCGATATTCTAAAATATAAGGTTGTCGTCCTTCCAAACTTTTGCCAATAAAAATATTTATCTTATCCCTATCTTCAGGATAAATAATACTGCTAAAAGAACGCACACTATTATTGATAAAATCCGAAGCAGGATAACCCGCGATCTCGAAAATAGGAACACTCAGGAAAGTCATTGTCCACTCATTATCATAGGTGCAACGATAGACAGCACCCGGAATATTTGCCACTAACGCCCGATATCGTTCTTCGCTTTCTTGGAGGGATATTTCAGACTCTTGATTTATCTTATTATGAGAAGGTTGGGACAAATTGGATAAACTTGACATAGGATTTTCGGAGCTGTAGGTTGGGCATGATCTGGGTATTTTGACAATTGACTGATCAGCTTGATAATTTTAATTGTATTGAATGTAACCACTTTTGGGGTGATTTTTAATCTATTTTTCGCTGATCCCGGTAAAATTCAGTATAATTTCGGAGTGACGATGTATAAAATAAGACCTATGAACATAAGGGGAAAGACACAAAAATGAAGGATGAGGAATTGTCAACAAAGGAGGGACATCCAGAAGAGATTCATTCCTCTGCCTCGTCGCAGAGTTATCCTTTTGTGCCTCTGTTACGCGTCGATGGGGTTTCTGTCGTTGCGCCTTTTGGGGTTCATACTTTATTAAAAGACATTTCTTTTAACGTTGATCCGGGCGATCGCGTTACCATTGTTGGTGCGTCAGGCGCGGGTAAAACCACACTTTTACGAGTCTTAAACCGTTTGCTGACACCCTCTAAGGGTTCTATTTATTTAGAAAATCAAGATTATCGACAAATTGACCCCATCGCGTTACGCAGACAAGTTACTCTCGTTTTACAAGAGCCAAAATTATTAGGAATGTCGGTAAAAGACGCGTTAGTTTATCCCTTAAAAATACGGGGGGTAAAACCTACGGAGATGGAACCGCGGATGCACGAAGTCATGGAAAGTCTCCATATTCCCCAAGAATGGTTAACCCGTAATGAATTAGAATTATCCGCGGGACAACGACAATTAGTCGCGATCGCGCGCGCCCTCATTATCCAACCCCAAATTCTCTTATTAGATGAGCCTACCAGTGCCCTCGACACCGGAAAAGTCGGACAAGTCTTGCAAATCTTGACACAATTAACCCAGAAAAATATCACCGTCGTGATGGTAACTCATCAATTAGAACTAGCTCAAGACTTTTGCACAAGACTTGTACATTTACAGCAAGGATGTCTCATGCAAAACTCCCCAGCCGATCTGATCAACTGGGGAGACTTACGATCAAGTTTAATTCAAGAAGAAGCACAACTAGCCCAAGAATGGAATTAACTGGGGACAGGGGACAGGTGAATGGTGAGAGGGGACAGGGCAGTGAGGAGATGGGCAGATGGGGAGATGGGAAGCATCTGTTACTAATTTCTTCCCTTCCCCAATTCTCCCATTTCCCTTCCCAGTCCCCTAATTCCCCAATCCCCTCTCACCAATCCCCAATCCCAAATCCCCTCTTACGCACGCACGGCGCGTTGATGGAGAGGGAGATTCCATTGGGGCGCGTGCAGGATTTCCAAATTAAGACGATAACCTACATTACGAACAGTTTGAATTAGATTCGGTTGACGTGGATCAAATTCAATCTTTTTCCGTAACGATAAAACATGAGTATCAATAGTGCGAGGATTATCAATAGCATCAGGCCAAGCACGTTTCAGTAATTCCGAACGAGATAAAGGCATCCCCCCCGCCTGTGCTAATACATACAGCAAACTAAACTCTTGAGGTGTGAGCTCAATGGGTTCACCCTTTAAACGCACACGACGCTGTATTAAATCAACTTTCAAATCACCATAATCTAAACTGGCGGGCGGAAGTACCGTGCGGTTACGCCGCATCAATGCTTCTACCCGCGCCATAAACTCTTGCATTCCAAAAGGTTTAGTCAAGTAGTCATCGGCGCCAGCTTTTAAACCTTCCACTATATCGGCTTCGTTATTACGAGCCGACAACATTAAAATTAAAGACTGTTGTTGTTGTAACCATCGACAAAATTCCAAGCCATCTCCATCCGGTAATTCAGCATCCAAAATAACCAAAGTCGGTTGGCGACTGTAGAATATATCCTTACCTTGATGGATATCGGATGATTGATATACCGAATACCCCACCTGCTGGAGATGCCAACCTAAGAGCGATCGCAGGTGCGGATTTCCTTCCACGATTGAAATACAAGTTGATCCCACAGAGGCGAGTTTCCCTATATCATTAGCCCCTTTACCTTATCAAAGCCTTTGTCAGGGTTCTGTAACCTTTGTTACTCAAGTGCAGATTACCTTCTCTTCTCCCTGTCTTATATTCTTTCTCGCCGTTTCCCTCTCTTGAGCGAGAAATGTCTTGAGAAATAGAGAAGCCAAAAACCTCTTTTTCCGCTTGGAAAAATCTAGGTAAATCTAGCAAAACTCCGCGGTGTAAGTTTCTTAAGCATTCTTTCCTAGTGCTTACGCTTCCCGGAGCGAGTCCAAGGGGTTGGCCAGGAAATCCCAGTTGGAGATGGCATAGTAACAATGTCTAGTTGTTACTATGCCAGAAGACTTGATTTTTTTATTCAGTTGATTCCACAGACTCCAAACGTGCTTAGTTGAGTTCACCTCAACCAAGGCGGTTAAGGAGCCTGGTATTTTTTCCGATAGCCTCATCCCCCTACGGGCAATCACTAACGCGGCCGCTTCATCACTAGCCAAACCATACATTTTTAGGTATTTAACCAAGCCAATGATACTAGAATAAGCCGGATTTACCGTTATTAATTCAATCCCTCTGTTCGAAAAAATCGAATTCAACAACTTGAAAAACTCAGAATAAGCCCAATGTGAGAGCATCCGAGCATATTTCTTACCGTGTTCTCTGAGTTGAGCTTTCTTGGTTGTAAAGTCTAATTCTTCACAGACAACAGGGCATTGAAACTTTTTGGCTAATGCCGCTAATTCTAGGCAAGCATTCACAATTTGAGCCTGTTGTTGACCTTTGGGTAAACCAGTTTGTAGTGGGATTTGACCGTGGGCTTTCAAGTTACCTTCGGGGTCAATATAAGCCCAACCAATTGACATAGGATTCATGTCAATACCGATACCGCAATAATCTACAGAATGCGATACCCGCTCCACATCTGATGGCGTAAAACTAACAGCAACACACCATTTACCAACTTTATAATAGAAGTGCCAAGTTTTAGCCCCTGTAGTTGGTAATCGGTTAATGTTGCGAGGGAAATCGCCAATTTTAGACTCGACATATTTACCAAACTTAGACTCTAAACAAGCCGGAACTCTAAACTTAAGATTACTCCCGTCCCATTGACACACCTGATTACCGTAAGATTCCTCCTTAGAGCCAACGATAAAAGCTTGATTCTTAGGCACTCT
>JBEDKD010000032.1:0-11572 GCA_041172365.1 Cyanobacteriota bacterium
TCCCCAATCCCCATTATCTATTACCTATTACCTAATTCTAAAATGCCCTGGTTTGTCAAAATTGAAAAAGGAATTGTCGAAAAGTCGATTTTTGATCAGTATGTGCCCGCCCATCGCGCCTACGTGCGAGATTTAATTGCTAAGGGGCACAAGGCGAAAACTGGCTATTGGGCGCGACGTGGTGGCGGGATGTTACTCTTTGAGGCGAAGTCGATGGAAGAAGCCCAAGAAATAGTCGCGCAAGATCCCCTGGTGAAACATGGTTGCGTTACCGTTGAAGTCTATGAATGGGTTATTGTCCAAGAATAATCTCCAACTACAGACGCAAAAACCGACTTTCTCTAAATTAGGGGTTGCCAAATTTTTATTCCGTGTGTTATATTGATAAATGAACTGGACTTACGCGATTGCAACGCCTAAACCTTGTCAGGACCGGAAGGTAGCAGCAACATGGGATGCTTGTAGTAGGCGTAAACTCCGGTTCACCTTGTTTTAGGGAGCTCATTGCTATGCCCGGTTTTGGAGATATTGTGCAGAAGGCGGTGTACCTGGGTGTTGGGTTAGCCACCTATGCGAGTGAAAAAGCAGGTAGCAAGTTAGTAGAATTAAAAACCGAAGCGCAAAAGTTGGCTGATGAATTGGTCAAACGCGGTGAAATGACCACAGAAGAGGCTCGTCGCTTCGTTGATGATATGGTAAAACAAGCACAACAGCAAACTCCTCCTCAAACTACAAAAGAGGAGAAACCCTCCGAGCCGCGTCGGATTGAAATTTTGGATGAAGGGGAAGAAACTTCTTCACCTCAAGATACAGATGTGGATAAACTTCGTCAAGAAGTTCAAAAGTTACAAGATGAATTGCGAAACCTGAAAAAATAATCGGTTTTTACTTCAAATTATTCATAGGCCTCCAACAGAGCAACCCAGTTTCCTTTTACTTACGAAACTGGGTTTTTTTGTTTAGTTTTGAGAAGTCGCGATCGCGATCAAGTCTTCTATTTTCTTAATATTAAGATCACCGGCTAAATAACCGATCCCTCGATGCAGATGCAGACGAAATTGAGTCGCTAAAGTCTCTTTTTCCGTACCCAAACCATCTTGATAACAACGCTGTTTTAAAGCTATTACCAGTATATCAGAAATTTCTCCGCCCAACACATTCCAAGTTAATTCCACATTACTATCGGAGGGAATGGGCACGGGTGAGGGAATACTCGACTCTGCTAAAGATCGACACAATGCCCATCTACATAATATATTCCATTGCTCTATTTTGGTAACTCTCTTTAATTTACTTAGTTGCTCTTTTGCTGTTTGCGATAAACGCACGCGATCGACTGGGGGTTCCATATTTGATTTTATAGCTACAAATGAACAATATGATTATAATAGATTTCTGTTTTCCTGTAGAGACTTTTGCTTGTTTTTACCGCAGATAAACGCGATGAACACAGATGTATTAGAGATTTTATAGGAACATCCTATAATCGGCTTATCTAGTTATCTAATCTGCGTTTATCTGCGTTTATCTGCGGTTTCTCCTATATTACCCTCATTTTACCAGAAGTATCCTTTTTGGACTGTTGTTTGACGTTCCCCTCCGTCGTATTTGAGGAGATATTCCATCGCGATCGCGTCATTTTGTCTTAAGTTTTTGACTTCATTTTCGCCGATTTCGGTATCAGTGGATAAGAGGATTACTTGATGACTCGCACAGGGGAAATATCTTTCGAGTAAGTTATGACGGTGGGAGGAGTCTAAACGGCCTAATGGGGTGTCGATCGCGACGGGAAGATGACGGCCGGATACTCTCGCGAGCCCCCAAAGAAACGCGATCGCGAGTAATTGTTTTTCTCCCGCGGATAAGCGATGTTTCGGGACAGTTAAACCGTGGGGATCATAGAGGGATAAACAAAAGGTTTTGGTGTCAATAACGACACGATGTACTAAGTCTGATTTATGGAGTAAATAGCGGAAACATTCGGTGACTTCATTTTCTAATTGATTAAGTTTTTTCAGGGTTAGCTTTTCCTTAAAGAGTTTTAAGGTAGTTTGAACTTTAGCCGAGGCTTTGATGATATGTTGATGGTTTTTGAATTTGAGATGGTTTTCGGTAAACTCTTGCAATTCTTTTTTGGTTGTCTTAATGGCATTTTCTAATTCATTGCGGCGAATTGTCAGAGAGTCATAGTCAGATTGAATTTTCCACCGTTGGTTTTGAGCGTCTCTCACTTCTTTTTCTAATTGTTGATAAGCTTCAGGAGATGCCGCCGTGACAATTTGCCTTTCTAAAAATTCTATTTCAGTTTCTATGTCTTCTAGTTCCCCTTGTTTTTCGATGGCTTTTTCCGTAGCACTTTTGATTTCGTAATTGAGCAGAATGTCAAGTTGTTTTAGGGCTTCGGGCTCTGCCATTAACCAAGGTTTTTTGATTCCTTGAAGTTCGGTAGTAAGTTTTTCATTTTCATTAGCTAAGAATTTTTGGATTTTCTCGAATTGGGTGGTTTTTAAGGATAAATCTTTGATATAATTTAAAAGACGGGTATCTCGCTCTTCTAAGACTTCTTTGGTAAGGCTTGCTTGTCGATCGCGCTTTTCTTGTTCCCCTTGAATTTTGGCTTTTTCCAAAATCGGGGTGATTAATGCTAATGGTAAAATATCCGCGGCTAATTCGCGTAGAGTCTCACGGTTTTTATCGGCTTGACGGATTAAGTCGGTTTTTTGTTTGTCGAGAAGGCTCCGATCGCGGGCTAATTTCCCACCTTCATAAATAAATTTATCTTGAGCCACGCGATAGTTACTTTCGGCTTCAGCTAAGTTATTGTTAACAGAAACTAACTGTTTTTTGACTTCCTCAAATTCAGAGTTATGGAGAGTGAGTTTTTGTTCAATTTCATCAAGGGTAGAAAGTTCTTCTGTATTGGCAATTTCCCGACGTTTACGACTGACTAATATCTCCAAGTCTTTCGACAGGCGATCGGCTAATTCTAAACCTAAAAGAGATTGAATAGCATCAATAACAAGGGGAGGTGGAGTATCCATTTCAGCTAATTCTTTGACTTGTTCACCATCAAAGAGAAAAAGATTAGAAATACCAATAGGTAAGAGATTTTCGATATATTCATCCCAGATATTAGCTAAAGCTTTATCCGGCCATTCATCATTATCTAAAATTCCTAAAGTATCTTTACCTTCTTTAGGGTTAGGTTCCCAATAACGGACAATTCTTAGTTTTTTAGGTTGATCATCTTCAATCACTTCAAACGCTAATTCAATACGAGTTTTTTCTGTAGGTGGAGTGTTACGGTTAACGCATTGGGTAAGAAAGTCCATATAGCTTAAATTACCGCGTGTGGAACATTGAGCCCGTTGGCCATAAAGGGCAAGCCTAATCGAGTCCATAAGGGTTGTTTTTCCCCCGCCATTCATACCCCCAAATAAAATGATCGGGCGGCTGCTATCGTCTTTTTCATTGCGAAGATCGATAATTTGTTTTCCTTGGTATGGACCGAAGTTTTCCAAAACAAGTTCTAAGAATTTCATAGGTAATGGGTAATGGGGAATGGGTAATTGGTAATTGGTAATTGGAGCATCCGAAGATCCCAAAAAAAACCGTAGTGGGAGCCTCTGGCTCCCTAGGGATCTAAGCGTGAGCAAGAGGCTTTCACTACCAATTTACTAAAATGGGATGCTCCCTAGGTAAGGGTTGATTCCTATTACCTATTTTCTAATTATATTGTGACATGACAATTAATTAGATTAGGATAGTAACTCTTCTTTAGTAATAGAAGTTCTTCTGAGAGTATCTAATGGTACTCGAAAAAGACATTCTTCTATCTGAATACCTAGGGCTTCAAAAACTCCCAAGATATCAATAAAACTGGCATCTTCATAGTCTTTCTCTTCATATTGCTTAATTTTTTCTTCAGTGAGTCCGGCTAAATCGGCCAGTTCTTTTTGACTAAGTTTAGCGGCGAGACGAGATTTAATTAAGAGTTCTGGCAATTGGTTTATTTCATCAAGTTTGAACAAGATAGGAGTACGAGGATCGTGGGAAGTAAGATTTTGATACTCTTGTAAATTTTTCTTGAGATCCTCCAGTTTTCTCTGAATTTCATTCATATAAATTTGTCGAAGTTCGGGGTCATTTTTCGCTTTTTCGTTCTCATTTCTCTCTAATTGTGCTAAGGAACCCTCAAACTGTTGTATCCATCGTTGGGTTATGCTGTATTCATCTTGGGTTTTAATCATGGTTTCCACCTCAGTAAATCTATGGCAATAATGCCTTTGAGTGTATTGGTTCGGGTATCAAATTGGAAAAAATCTATGTATATTATACCATCAATGTTGGCGGGTAAGTCCGCGCGAAAGATTTACCCGCGATACCGGGCTTTTTGATTCATAGTTTGTCTAGGATTATATAAAAGACGTTTATCTACATTTATCTGCGGTTCCTTATGTGAAACCGTAGATAAATACAGATGAACATTGATAAGCTAAGACGCTTTTAAAGCACATAAAGTAGGACAAGCATCCGGCCTAGCACAGGCTAATGTCTGTTGTACTAGCAATTCTAAATGCTTAACAGCTTAGGGTTACTCGTCTTCGCATAATTCCTCTAAAGGAAGTGTGCCAAATTTCATTTTCCCCCAGGTTAACTGTTTTACCTTATCTATGTCGCCCTCAGAAATCGCATTTCTTAAGTTCCTTTTATCATGGGCATTTTCAATGGCCTCATCTTTGGAACGCGAACTGGTATCAAAGCATTTTTCCAGACTTTCAAAAACACCTCGCCGAAATTTGGTTTGATATTGTCTTTCTGTATCTAATAGTCTTGCCATTAATTCTAAGTGCATTTCGTCTTCTTCACAGATTTCTAACAACACATCCCATTCATCAGTCCCTAATAGTTTTTTTTCTGCTTCAGGACGACTATCGAGAAAGGGTTCCCCTGTGGCTTCTTCATAAATACGAGGTAAACTGTCATCAAATTCGTGTTTTTCTTCTAGCCAAATTCGCCGAATTTCGCTTAATTCTTCATGGGTAATCAGGGTGATTTTTCCCATTTCTGCTGGGGCTTTTTGGCGCAGGAGGGTTTGTGCTTCTAATACTCGTCTTAACCAATGTTCCCGCCAATATTTTGTATAGGGACCGGGAATGGGTTCTACTGTTGTTTCCCCATTGCTATCCCGTTCAAATAGTTCGACTTTCCCATAGATACGCCGAAAGTCTCTTTTGTCGCGATCGTTCTTAATATCTAGTTCGTTGCGGATTTCTAATAGAGGCTGTAACCATTCTTTTTCCTGATCATTTTCGATCATTGCTGCCATTGATTTGTCTTCGTTAACCATTGTACAAACCCAACACCCAAATCGAGAATCTCCACAACTAGGTGTTGATGTATCAACTACTAGAGGACATTCATTATCTGCTGTCGCTCCTCGATACATCGCAAATAAGTCTTTATTGCTATGTCCCCAAGGGTTTTCCCACTGCATTAAATAGAGCCAAACTTCATCGTCTCGCCAGTCTTCTATGGGACTATAAATTAATGAATTGGGTAAACGAGCATTGGGACTAAGCCGATCGCGCAGTCTGCCCGCTTCATGTTTTTTCATAGTTGCTGCACGTTTGACGCTTTCGGCTTTGCGAGTACCTAAAACAACTATTGTTTCTCCATGTACTCGAACCATTTCTCTAATAAAATGGTTCACGGGTTGAATTTTCATTCGATCTGTACACCAACGAAATCCATTACGAGGTGCTGGATATCCCCTTCCCATTAAACATACCCAAAATGTTTCTTTTACGGAAGGATTTAATAAATGTGGTTCGATGGGCATTTGGTGGGTTTTTGCTCCGACTTTTAGTGTCTCTAATGATTTCCTTACCCAAGCCGCAACGATAGGATTTTCTACTAAAGTATCTGTAGTAATTACATAAATTTTTTTCTGGCGTTTTTCTACGGGAAGTCCCGCGATCGCGTTCCAAATCAGTTGTAATACTGTAGTGCTATCTTTCCCCCATGATACACCAATAATCCAAGGGATCTCGTCACTACAATATAATTGTTGAATTTCTTGAGTTAGCGTTTCGATATTTTCTACTAACTCATCAACGGTACGAGGTGGAAAAAATGAACCCTGAATCGCCGTCATCGTTACAAACTCCTAAAAAGATCAGGAAAATTTTGCCAGAAAAGACGTTATTTTTCGTAAATCTCTCACGGCACAAATAATCGCGTTTTTTGGACTCACGATTATTTTTTACTTCTTACTTATTGACAAAATAACAATTTTATGCTGGTCGTCCATCAACATATTTGTTAATTTTCTCTATTATTACACATTTTTTTAAAAATACACAAAAAACTTTGTAAAAATTTCAAATTTTTGCTAAAATAGAAAAATAACCCTCGAATAATGTCCCATGAATGCCCCGATAAACCCCCCGGAAGACTTGGCTAGTCAAATTCTCGATCAAGAAAAACGTGAGCGTGACGCGATCGCGTTTCTTCTGGATAAATACTTAGGAAGAGACGATCGTTTATTAGTCCAAAAAACCCAAATGGGAAGTACAGAAGCCTATATCGGTTCAGTCAATTTAGAATGGTTAGATAGTAAAGTCCGTTTCGCGTCTCAATTACCCCTGTTTCGTCAAAAATTTGACCCCCAAACTAACAATGTGATCCGTGATGAAGAAACCATTGATGAAATTAAACAACGTCCCCTCGATTGGTCCCGTCAAGCTCCTTTAGCCCAATATTTAGCCGCCCGAAAAACTCATAAATTCCCCGCGTTATTAGTTGTCCAAAGTCTCCCGTGGGTGGACGATCCCAAGGCCCCTGAATGGGATGAATATGGACGCGCTCGCCAATCTTCGGCAGATTTTTTACCCATCGATCAAAATGAAAATGTCGGATTTTTAAATCTGAAAAATGTCTCCGTTTTTGCCTTAGACGGACAACATCGACTCATGGGTGTACAAGGGTTAATGTCTTTGATCAAAACGGGAAGATTACAACCTTTTAATAAAAATAAAAAAGCCGTAGGTAATGCAATTACCGTTGATGATTTACTGGAAGAATATCAAATTAATTTATCCTATTTACAAAGTTTAGCTAAGGAAAAAATCGGCATTGAATTTATCCCCGCGGTGGTTCAAGGTGAAACTCATCAAGAAGCACGTTGGAGAGTGCGATCGATTTTTGTTCATGTCAACTTAATGGCGGTAAAATTAAGTCATGGACAATTAGCCCTTTTAAATGAAGATGATGGTTTTTCCATTGTGGCGCGTAAAATTTCCATTTCTCATCCCTTATTAAAAGAAAAATCAGGACGTAATCCCCGTGTGAATTGGGATAGTGCAACCGTCGCGATAAACTCTACTGTTTTAACGACATTACAAGCATTACAAGATATGTCGCAACGGTATTTAAAACATAAATTTCCCCATTGGCTACCCTCAGATAAAGGCTTAATTGCAATGCGTCCCGAAGATGGAGAATTAGAAGAGGGAATTGAGCTTTTTAAAGAGTTGTTTGATGGGTTCGCGACTTTACCTAGTTATAAACGCATAGACGCGGGAGATGAAACCTTTACCTTAAGACAATTTAGCTTTGAAAAAGGGCGAGGAGAAGGACATATTTTATTCCGTCCCGTTGGACAAGTTGCTTTAGCCCAAGCTTTAGGTATTTTAGTCTTTAAAAAGAATATTTCTTTAAAGGAAATATTTAGGAAGTTAGAGAAATATGATTTGGATGGTGGGTTTAGTAATATGGAGTTTACTGAGTCTTTATGGTATGGGATTTTATATGATCCTAATAAGAAACGGGTATTAGTTTCTGGGCGAGATTTAGCGACAAGATTAATGGTTTATATTTTAGGAGGAATTACAGATGATTATGAAAAGGCTCATTTACGTCAAGAGTTAGCGGATGCGCGGAGTATTGAAGGAAAAGCGATTAGTTTTTCGGGTAAGTTTGTTAAGCCCAGGGATGTCGGTTTACCTCCTATTTTGACTTAATTATATAAACCTATACTGGGAGCCAGAGGCTCCCATTACCAATTTGCCAAAAGGGGATGCTCCGGGGCTGTCATAGACATCTCCAAAAACTGCTGTAGGGTAGGCATCCTGCCTGCCATTGATCCGATTTTTACCAGATGTCTAATAGGGAGCCAAAAGATCCCACTACCAATTTGCCAAAATGGGATAATTCTTTTATCTTCTCAGGAATGGAAATTAAATAACTTGAGTATTTGGTTTGTCGGGGAACCCTTGAGATCGAAAGCAGGCTGGAAGCCTGCACTACTTTATTGAATTTTCATTTCTTACCCACCGGAAAATTTTAGGATTTATGAGAAAGGGCGCGATCGCGCAAATAAAGCCACAATAAAATAATCATAGAGAAACCACAAGAAACTTTCCAAACAAATAACCACCAGGGACTCCACCACGCGCCCGTTTGTACTTCCACAATATCTGATAAACCAAATAAGAAAAAAACCAGGGTAGTAATAACGCGATGGATTCTGGTTTTTCCCGATGTTTTAAGTGCAGTAATCGTGAAACCAATAGCAAAGCAAAACCAGATAAATGCTTCGATATAATTGCCATTTACATAGATTTTCTATAATAAGTTAGCTTGTGCTTCTGCTTGTTCTAAAGAAGCCGGATTTGACATGATCTGCCATGAATAAGCACCGCATATTCCCAGAAAAATAAATAAAATTGTCAGTCTTATTACAGCACCTTTTGTGATATTCATGAATTAATTGGTAGGGTGGGTTAGGTGGTGATTATCTTGGAGAAAAAGAGAATAAATTAAAATAAACATAACCCACATTTTTACTTTAAATGTGATAGAAATATCGGTTAATTTTGTTGGTATTGCCCATAGGTTCGTCAGGGGTTAAAACCCCCGCATCAAAGCTCAATTCCTCTAAAGAGGACTAATACACCTGAATATTCACGAGCTGAAAGGCTCATAATTGAGTTTTTATGAATCAGCCAAAAGTCTAATAATTTCTTCAGTCCTCTTCAGATGACTTTCGCTATAGACAGGGGTTTTAACCCCTGGGGGCTTTAGGCTACCACGAGCTGAAAGGCTCATAATTGAGTTTTTATGAATCAGCCAAAAGTCTAATAATTTCTTCAGTCCTCTTCAGAGGACTTTAGCTATTAGACAGGGGTTTTAACCCCTGGGGACTTTAGGCTTAAGTTGACACTGGTTTTGAGGAAAAAGTGGTGGGTAATACGGCTCAACTTTTTCTCATTACAATGAAAAGTTAATCGCCGTCTTACCCACCCTACAACTTCGCTCTTCCTTCTTCCTTCTTCCTTCTTCCTTCTTCCTTCTTCCTTCTTCCTTCTTCCTTCTTCCTTCTTCCTTCTTCCTTCTTCCTTCAAGAATTAATCATCAATTTGCCAAACATCTTTGGCGAGGGAACCATCTTCGAGTATGATCTTCTTAGGACGCATAATTAAAAGCACACGACCTAAAAGAGAATGTTCCGGTAAATCTTCAAACCATTGGATTTCAATTTGACCGTTATTATCATAAATGAAATAACTATCATCTTTCCATTGCCGTTGACTACGATCGACTACGATTAAAACTTGTTCTGGTAAACCAAGTATGGGTGTGGGTAAATTCTGACTATCTCCTAATAATCCGATGGGATCTTCGGCATAACGAATCACTTGCCAACCCGGAAGCGCGATTAATGCACCAACTCCATTAAATTTTACCAGTTGAAAAGGCTCGATGGGTTCTAGTAATGGTACGGAATTCCAATCTTCTGTAGAAAGAGGTAATTCACCCGCGATCGCGATAATACGGGGTGACTCTTCATCGGTTTCAAAGCGATGAATGGGAAGACGAGGTGCGGTTTTTTTGGCAACAACGGTAAAATCCATTAATAATTGTTCAAGTTGTTGGCGAGCATCCGGTGTTTGTGCGAATTTTAAACCACGAGCAATTAACCTCGATCGCGTTTGTAAATCGGACTGTTGTCGGGCGAATTTCCAACACTGAAAAGCCACCGTGTCCCCAGGAAGGGAAGAAAATCCTTGCGGTATCATCCCCAAACGAGAAAAATCCTTGACAGCTTTGGCGACATCACGGGCTTCATCAGAGTCTAATTTATGAGATAAGGCAAAAGAAGCCGCCGCGACGCGTTCCGCTTGTGTTAAAATACGGAACTCATACAAAACATCACTACCCTTGGTTAAAAAATGCGATCGCACCTCTTGGGGTGCATCACCATTAACCAAACTGGTGTAAACTTGTGCAGCCACACTAACTTGATTTTGTTGGATCGGTTCAAACCCCGTTTCCTCAAAAATAGCCTGGGTACTATAACCAGCTTTGAGGAGTTTCGAGCACGCGTGTCCCCAGTCAACCCAAGTTTGTTCCTTACGGCGCAGCATTTTGATTAACTGCTCCGTCTCCGTGGCAGTCAAAGGCGAATCAGAACTAGAATAAGGTAACTTTTGCGGTGTGTCAGTCATAATAAACAAAATGCGATAGAGTCTATAGTTGATACTATGGATGGATGTAGAATTATTGATGGCCCCCACTCCTTGAGGGCTTTTTATTGTAATCTTATGGATAATGCCATCGCAGAGCTAGATAACATTAAACGCCAGTTAATGAGCCTGAATCGACCCAAAAAGCCTAAGATGTTGGTTGTAGATGATGAGCCAGATAATCTGGATCTCCTCTACCGCACCTTCCGCAGAGATTTTAACGTTTTTAAGGCAGAAAGCGGTATTCGTGCCTTGGAAGTGTTAGACGCGGAAGGGGAAGTTGCTGTTATTATCTCAGATCAGCGGATGCCTGAAATGAAGGGAACGGAGTTTTTGAGTAAAACCGTCCCCCAGTTTCCTAATACTGTGCGGATTATTTTAACCGGATTTACTGATATTGAAGATTTGGTAGATGCTATCAACTCTGGACAGGTTTATAAATATATCACAAAGCCTTGGGACCCCAATGAATTAAAAGTGGTGGTCCAACGTGCCGCGGAGACTTATGAGGTACTTAAACAGCGTACTGAAGAGTTAGATCGATCGCAAGTGCAAACTCGACTCTTGGAATTTGTAATGCAAACGGTTCAAGAATATCGTACTCTAGCTACGAGTCTTGATCCTCTCGCGAAGATTATTAGCGATCATGTCTGCGCGGATGTTTGTATTTTACAAGTGATCGAAGGGGGTAGTTTAACCTCCCTCCAAGGCACTCATTCCACTGGTGGGGAGGTGGAAAATTGGTTGGCTGATGATCCTCTGGTGACAAGCGCGATCGCGTCTCGAAATATTCAAGCTTCTGTGAATGTTTCCGCCGATGCTAATCTGACTAATGTTTCCCATTATCAAACATCGGGGATTCAAGCTCATGTTTGTCTTCCTATTATTTATCACGAAAACGCGATCGCGCTTCTTTCTCTCCAATGGAAACGCCCTTGTACTCTCCGCCCCGATGAAGTTACTACGATTCATCTTGTTTGTCAACTATTGGCGATCGCGTTAACCGCTTTAAAGTAAGGAAGAAGGAAGAAGGAAGAAGGAAG
>JBEDKD010000033.1:0-11064 GCA_041172365.1 Cyanobacteriota bacterium
CCCCGGTCCCTTGAAGGGGTAGGCACTCTGGCTCTACCCCTACATTTTACCACAACCTATTTAGGATTCCTATATGACAGCCTTGGAAGAACGAGGTCATTTATTAACAGAACAGATTAACACCAATAGTCAGAACTTGGATCAATTAAGTTCTCTGGAGTTAGTCGATCTGTTTAATCAAGAAGACTCCGCTACTTTGAGCGCGATTCACGATGCTCGGGAGTCGATCGCGCAAGCCTTGGATCTGATATCCGTCGCGATTCGTCAAGGGGGACGTTTATTTTATCTGGGCGCGGGAACCAGTGGCCGTTTAGGGGTATTAGATGCCGCGGAATGTCCGCCCACATTTTGTTCTTCTCCTGAGTTAGTACAGGGTATTATCGCGGGAGGTGCCAGTGCCCTGTTACGAAGTTCGGAAGATTTGGAGGATCGTTTTGCGGATGGGGAAGAGGAGATCGCCCATCGCCACATCACTTCTTTAGATGTGGTGGTTGGTATTACCGCGGGGGGTACGACACCTTTTGTACATGGGGGATTACAAGCGGCACGTCAACGGGGCGCGAAAACAGTTTTGATCGCGTGTGTTCCCCAGGAACAGGTATCGGGGGATGTCGATGTCGATATTCGTTTATTGGTAGGCCCGGAAGTTTTAGCGGGTTCGACTCGTCTCAAAGCGGGCACGGTAACGAAAATGGTTTTAAATATTTTATCGACGGGGGTGATGGTTAAACTCGGTAAGGTTTATGGTAATCGGATGATTGATGTCGCCGTCACTAATACTAAGTTACGCGATCGCGCTTTACGCATTATTGCTGATTTGACGGATTTAAGTCGAGAGGATGCCAGCATTTTATTAGACAATAGTGGTAAGTCTGTGAAATTGGCTTTAATGATGCACTGGACTGGATTAGATAAGGATGAGTGCGATCGACGTTTACTGGAACATCAAGGCCATCTGCGAGACGCGATCGCGAATTATCTCAAATAGATAAGAAGTTAGGGACACACAGTAGGGACACGGCACTGCCGTGTCCCTACAGGTATAATGGGTAGGGACACGGCACTGCCGTGTCCTTTTATCTACTGCTAACACCTAACATCGAATAGCTCACAGCCAAAACCTAGACAGGGCAGGCAAAGCCCACCCTACCTAGATGAGAACATTAAATTTACGCGGAGAAAGACTTTCCACAGCCACAAGTTTGAGACGCGTTAGGGTTAGTAAACTGGAAGCCACCACCGATCATCGCGTCACTATAATCTAAAACTAGACCATAGAGATAGAGGATACTTTTGCGATCGCAGACGACCTTAAAGCCATCATAATCAAAGACATCATCATGTTCGTTAATGGTGCTAATATCGGCAAAGTCCATGAGATAAGACATACCTGAGCATCCACCCTGACGAACACCAACGCGCAAACAAAGGTCTTTGCCTTGTTTTTCCCGTAATTGTAAGACTTGACGGATCGCGGAGTCCGTCATCTTAATCCCACGTTCTTGAGCTACTGCTTGAGTCATGGTCAATCCTGTTAGATTAGAACTTCTGCTTTCTTGTTTTCCTATTCTAACAACTTTTTCACAGTTTTTCTCTTTTCTAAATTATCTCATGTCCCATTGATTTGAGACAAGTAGAGTCTCTTTCACCAGTATCTCTCACTTGTCACGCAAAAATTAGCAAACTCCCAGGGAGTTTTGGGCATTGAGCCGGAAGTCTGATCGGATTTTAGATACTAGAGTAGCGCGATCGTGCTGCCTACGAACTGATAATTAAAAGGAGAAACCGTTATTTTAATTCAATTTACCGATTTTAATGATGCGAATAACCTCATTAACAATTCCCTCTATACAGAATGGGACGAAATTCGCAATATATTGATAAAAATGCCACTCCATCTTAAACCATCTGGACAAGCGGGAATTGAAGGAAATCCTGTCTTTGATCCCGTAGGGACAAATGAATATATTAAAAGAGAATTAATGAATCTCAGATGGCAAGCTAATATTCCCATTCCCAAACGTTATCGTTTCTTGAGAACCGATGTTGACTTTGGTAAAAAAGGTATCCTGGTAGAAGTGCAGTTTTCTCACTATTCATTTCTGTTAAATAACACTATCCTTTCGGAGTTATTTTTTAACGGAAAAACATCTATTATCGACGACCCAACTCAACTTTTAATTATCATTGTAAAATCAAAAATGTTCCCTTCTGCAAATAGTAGTCTTTACTACGAACAAGCCGTTAATCAATTAAGTATTTTAGCTGATTATCTCTTGAAAATACCAATTAGACTGGTAGGCTTGTTTGAAGAGCAGGATACTACTCCCGTGATTAAATGGACTATTTATAACTCACAAACATCCAGAACTATTATCGCACAAGAAGACCGTCAATGTCAAATCATTTCTGGACTTTCTTCCCGTAATCGTCCTCAGATTCGACTTATTTAAGTCATATAGCACTTTTGGGATAGATGAGGTATTCATTTAAACTTAAAATGCTTGACAACAGTGTTTTTTTGCCTATTCTATCTTTAGTCGAAAGGCTATACCAGAACCTCTCTTAGTGTCTTAGTGCCTTGGTGGTAATATCATATTATCATAAATCTTAGTGTCTTAGTGCCTTAGTGGTAATACCATAAATCTTAGTGTCTTAGTGCCTTGGTGGTAATATCATATTATCATAAATCTTAGTGTCTTAGTGCCTTAGTGGTAATACCATAAATCTTAGTGTCTTATAGCTCTTCTTGGATAGATGAGGTATTCATTTAAACTTAAAACGCTTAAAAACACTGGGTTTTGGCATACTCCCTCTTTAGTCGAAAGGCAATATCATTTAACTCCATAATTTTAGCTCTAATTGTTCAGGACTATCTATCACTTTTTTGGAGTTTTTTGCCGTTTTATTGTCAGGGGGATTAGCCACGATTTTTTCGCCCCGAATCTTTGCCGAAAAAACCGACTCTTCATACATTAAGCGAGATTCCATTTCCTGTAAATGATATTCTTCAGGATAAATTCGGGCTTTACCACGTTCAGTTGCAATTTTTCCTACCTGTAAATCAAATCTAAATTTTTCAATACTTTCTCCGGTTTCTTCGATATAATCTCGGAGAGTTTTTAAATTAGGAAAATTACCCTTTTCATCCGGTTTACCCTGAAGACGACGGAGGGCAACTTGATAATATTTTTCCTCAATTTCTGCACCGATAAAATATCTATCAAAATCTCTAGCAACAACCGCAACTGTACCGGAACCCATATAAGGATCAAAAACAATATCACCTACATTTGTTGTTGTTAAAACAATACGAGCAATTAAATCTTCAGGAAATTGACAAGGATGTATCGTTTGTTCTTCATGGTTATGTTTTACATTGCGAAATAACCAAATATCACCCGGATTTTTGCCATGAGGATTACAGGATAATTTTCCTTTCTTTTCACCCCAAAAATGTTTTTTATCTTGGTATTTTTGAGGGACACGAATCGCATCTAAATTAAATCTATATTCATCGGATTTGCTAAACCAAAGAATTGTCTCATGGCGACAAGAAAACTTTTTTTGTGCGTGGAGTCCATGTTGTCTTGCCCAGACAATACGATTCCGTGGAATTAACCCTAATGATTCCAGAATAGGGAAAAAACGAATATCTAAAGGAATAAGCATTCCTTTATCAGAAAATGCTCCTATTTGCCAGAAAATTGAACCTGTTGTTTTCAGGATTCTCTGACATTCTTTGAGGATAAAAGTTTGCTCTTGCAGATAAATTTCTAAGGCTTTTCTCGATTCATATTCTTTCCCTAAATTATAAGGTGGAGATGATACTATTAAATCCACACATTCATCAGGTAATCTTTTCAAGACTTCCCGACAGTCTCCCCTAAAAATCTGATTTAATGGGATATTTTCTGGATTATTAGACGGTTGCATATTTTGGGTAGTTCTCAATTTTTCCTCACTATAACTTATGATGATTGATTCGTCAAGTTAATGAAAACGACATCAAAGTACAGAGTCGTTTTGTTTCATGACAAACTTGATAAACCTCGATGATCGCGTCTCTTTTCCTTGGTTTTACTCCAGAGGATAAAAACGCTTACTTTCAGAAGAATAAATCCACCCGATCGCGTCAGGATCTTGTTCTCGACTCCAATCACAAAATTCTGGTTTAAGTTTCCATTTACTCACCGTTGTTGGATGTACATTTAACCGTTTTCCTAATTCCGTTTGATTTAACGATAAATCTACCCGCTCAAGTTCAGTTTTCTTGTCAAGAGGAAATAATTCGGGACTTTTCTTAGTTTCTGGTTTTGCCACAACCGTTGGAGTTAATTTTGGTAATTCAATAGCTGTTTTTTTGGTAAGACTATTAGTGCTTTCTTCACTAAGAATCACAGGTTTTACTATTTCCAACTGTTCTAATTTAGAACCCATCATATCGGGCAAATCTTCCCGTTGGGGTTTCGGTTCATTTTTTTGCTCTAAAACGGGATAATCATTATTGGTAATGGTATAAATACTTTCAAAATAATAGATGATTCCCCCTTGCTCTGTGACTTCAAAATGAGGCACAAATTCCTTCGCCCTTTTATCTAAATACTCCTGCGCGATCTCCCCTGAAACTTTCGCCGTCATCGCAAAATCTAAGGTAGTAATTCGCCCTTGATTTTTCTTAATTAATTGATAAAATACCTGATGTAGATGTTCTAATTGTTTTTGCTCTCTTTGCTGATATTGTTTCCAGAGCCAACCTCCCCCAAATAACAGTCCGATCGCGATAACATAACGCCATGAATCAAAAACCACAACCATTCCCAATGAGACAGGCAAAAGTAAGGTAAGATATCCCCAAATATTCATATTACTATTGGTACTTTCACTCTTATTGTGCATATTTCATTATACCGATTTTAGATTTTTAATTTGAGATTCTGAACTCCGAAGAAAGGGAGTTTCCCCACTAAGTCACAGAAATAGGGTTTCCCTGTCTTGGGGGTGGGTGACTGATCAATCACGTCAAAATTGAGTATAATCAATTTGATTCAATAGTCAACCCCTTATCTCTGATTAAATTAACCTATGACTTCCTTGAGATATCGGTTTTTTTCTCAAATTCTCCCCCCAGGTGCCACGGGGAAATATATTACCGCGATCGCGCTCTTGACATTTTTCCTGACAAGTTGTACAACAGAAACGAAACTTGCCCAATGTACCAAATTAATAGAAAATGTCAATGAAGTCAATATTTCTTTAAATTCCCAAAAGCTTAAAACCGACGCGATCGTGTCTCAAAAACTAGCACAACAATTAGAAAAGACCGCGAAAGAACTAGATATTATGAATTTTAAAGATGTAAATTTAACCGAATTTAGCAAAAATTTATCTCAAGGATTTCGCGATTTATCAAAAGCGATAAAAGACTTAAGTCAAAGCGTAGAAAAAGGACAAAAAATCGAAATTACTACCCAAGGGCGCGAAGCATTTAATAAAGTAAAACAACAGATTTCCCAATCTGGTAAAACCGCCCAAGAAATCGCACAAAAACAAGATAAATTACTCCAACAACTCAAACTTTATTGTAATACTCAGGAAAAGTGATGAAGGAAGGAAGAAGGAAGAGGGAAGAAGGAAGACGGTTAACAATTGATAATTAACAATTAACAATTAATAATTATCAACTGTCAATTGTTAATTATTAATTACCCAAGTCCCCAATCCCCAATCCCCAATTTAATGATGAATTTCTAAATCTAAAACATAACGGCCGAGGGGTAACTTTTCCGACCAAAGTTCATATTCTAAACGCAAATGTTCAGGAAAAGGACGACCAACCAACACTAAATTACGAGTAAAATTGCGTAAACGTAATTGAGAAGGTAACTCAAACCCATCTCCCTGTAACCAATAACGACTTATCCCATACATTCCATTTTCCCACAAATGACGATAACTATATTTCCCATTTCCTTGCATCGTCATAATCACTCGATAAGGGGAAATTTCTAACCATAATAATCGTGGTTTCGATTCCGTCGCAATTCCCCCCATTAAGGGTTGTGCCATTGTTTCTTTTTTGTTCAATTTATCCTCTTCTAATTCTCTATCAAGAATCAGGGGCTCATTTAACAAAACATGAAAACGATCGCGATCTTTTTGATACAAAGTCGCGCCAGTTTCTACAAGGGACCAAAGGGGTAAATCGGTAGAAACAAGAGAAAGACTAACAGGTTTACGGTGGTGGGTTAACATAAAAACCTTCACGAATAATGAAAAATCGCCTGTAACTCGTCAGAGACTCTCAAATAAAGGGTCATTTTTCCGCAAAATCTTTGTAAAGAAAATGTAACAATACTAGCAAGGACTGACGAATGACAAGGAACGCGGTAGGATCGCTAAAGCATTCCCTTTTCAGTTTATCCCAATGCACCCTGCCATCATTACGACACAAATCACAGACAGTCAAACTCTTACCATTCAACCCCCTAACTCCGGCCTCTCCTTACAAGGAAGGTTAAAAGTTCCGGGGGATAAGTCCATTTCTCACCGCGCCCTCATGTTAGGCGCGATCGCGGAAGGGGAAACAATTATCGAAGGGTTACTCTTAGGGGAAGATCCCCGCAGTACCGCGAAATGTTTTCAGATGTTAGGTGCTACCATTTCAGAACTGAATACCGAACGAGTGGTGGTTGAAGGGATCGGATTGGGCAAACTCTCCGAACCCCTTGATATCCTTGACGCGGGGAACTCTGGCACTACCATGCGTCTCATGTTAGGTATTTTAGCCTCTCACCCCGGACGGGTTTTCATCGTTACAGGCGATCATTCCTTACGATCGCGTCCCATGTCGCGGGTAGTAAAACCATTACAAGAAATGGGGGCACAAATTTGGGGCCGTCAAGGAAATTCCCTCGCGCCCCTCGCGATACAAGGCCAAAAACTTAAACCCATTCATTATCATTCTCCCATTGCTTCGGCTCAAGTTAAATCATGTATTTTACTCGCGGGGCTAATGACAGAAGGCGAAACAACCGTAACCGAACCCGCGTTATCCCGCGATCATAGTGAAAGAATGTTAAGGGCATTTGGGGCCCAATTAAGTATTGATCCTGACACCAATAGTGTAACAGTTACAGGTCAAGCGAAACTCCAAGGTCAAAAAGTCATTGTACCGGGTGATATTAGTTCCGCGGCTTTCTGGTTAGTAGCCGCGACGATTGTACCCGATTCGGAATTAGTCATTGAAAATGTCGGAGTCAACCCCACTCGCACAGGCATTCTGGAAGCATTAGCCTTAATGGATGCCGATATTGTCCTCGAAAATGAAAGAGAAGTCGCGGGGGAACCCGTCGCGGATTTACGAGTGCGTTATACTCGCGCCTTAAAGGGTTGTACCATTGGGGGTGATATTATTCCGCGATTAATTGATGAAGTGCCTATTCTCGCGGTGGCGGCGATTTTTGCCCAAGGTACTACCATTATTAAAGATGCCGCGGAATTACGGGTGAAGGAAAGCGATCGTCTCGCGGTAATGGCTTCTCAATTAACTCGTATGGGTGCTCAGGTGACGGAATTACCTGACGGTTTAGAGATTACCGGAGGCACTCCCCTTCATGGTGCGGATGTTGATAGTTATACCGATCATCGTATCGCGATGAGTCTCGCGATCGCGGCTCTTAATGCCAAAGGTACAACTTCGATCCATCGGGCGGAAGCCGCGTCGATTTCCTATCCCAATTTCATCACGACTTTACAACAGGTAATAGGGGATAAGGGATAAGAGAAGGAAGAAGGAAGAAGGAAGAAGGAAGAAGGAAGAAGGAAGAAGGGATAAGGAAGAAGGAAGAAGGAAGAAGGAAGAAGGAAGAAGGAAGAAGGAAGAAGGAAGAAGGAAGAAGGAAGAAGGAAGAAGGAAGAAGGTTAACAATTAACAATTGATAATTATCAATTATCAATTATCAATTGTTAATTACCTCCCACCTTCAACCTAAAATCTAACACCTCTGATCTATGCTTTTCTGCCGAAAATTTGTTCCTTAAAGGATTCTAATTCAGCCACTAACTCTTGACGATTAGAAGCACGAAGTAAATAGCGGTAAATAAACCAACCTGTATATCCCATCCCAATTAACTCAAAAGTAGGTGACAGTAAAGGGATATCATTTAGTGCTTCAAGCACCGCTAATGTCACCTTAATTGTAATCAGAGTTCCTACAATTAAACCCACTGTCACAATAGGTTTTTGGTATTCCCCAAAGAAACTGGAAGCATAGGCAGGTAATTCCGATAACACCGAGAGAATTTGATCTTTAATTTGTTGGATCTGATCTCCCCCTGCTGTTTCCGAGGTTTCCTCTGTCTCCGATGTCTCGGAAGTAGATACCGACGCGATCGCGCCCGGTTCATCTAAAATGACGTTAACGGTAGAAGTTGGAGTTTTGAGCTCCGTTTCACCCGAAGAGTTAGCTTGTGTCATGTTATTATCCTCACTTAAGATGTTTCACAACCAATCAATTGCCGGCCCTCTCATCCCCGCCTTGGGGGGGACAGCCTCGGCCGAGCAAAACGGTTGTAGTCTCTTTTAAACATACATGAGACTAGACCAGTGGTTGAAAATTTGCAAGCTTTCCACCAACATAACACCGACAAATCCTAGTTAGTCGTGGTGCTTACCAGTGCCAAAAGAGAGGGCGAAGCATTCCGGTACTAAATCTCTGCTTCTAACCAATAACTTATCTGCCGGAATGCTTCGCCCCTACCAAATTTGGATGCACCCCGCCAAAAAGGTAAAAACCCTGCAACAAACCCTGTTAATATGTTCAGTTTATGTCAAGTCTAACTCCTTAAATAGTAACAACATTTGGACAATTTCGACCTTGGGCAAAATCTGAAATATTCGTGAGGGTAGTTTCCGCGATATTCCTTAAAGCATTCTCGGTAAAAAAAGCTTGATGGGCTGTGATCAAAACATTGGGGAAAGTCTGAAGACGTTGAAAGACATCATCTTGAATCACTTCATTTGATAAATCTTCAAAAAACAGATCACTTTCTTGCTCATAAACATCTAAAGCCAGATAGCCAATTTTACCTGATTTTAAACCTCTAATCACCGCGTTGGTGTCCACCAAAGCCCCTCGACTGGTATTAATTAACATTACACCATTTTTCATGTGATCAATTGTCTCATTATTAATCAAATGATAACTATCTCTAGTCAGGGGACAATGGAGACTAATAATATCCGATGCTGCCAATAATTCAGGAAGACTGACATATTGCATTCCCATTTCTTGACATTCCCCATTAGGATATAAATCATAACCTAAAAGTTTACAGCCAAATCCCTTTAATATCTGAGCCGTAATCGTACCGATTTTACCGGTGCCGACGATACCAACGGTGCGGCCATGTAAATCAAATCCTAATAACCCTTCCAGGGCAAAA
Source organism: Cyanobacteriota bacterium (assembly GCA_041172365.1). Lineage (GTDB taxonomy): Bacteria > Cyanobacteriota > Cyanobacteriia > Cyanobacteriales > Microcoleaceae > JBEDKD01. The sequence continues at coordinate 9,448 of JBEDKD010000033.1, forward strand.
TTTCCTTCTCGCACTCGGTTATATGCCCGATGAATTTTGCGATTTAAGGACAAAATTAACGCGATCGTATGTTCGGCCACCGCGTAGGGAGAATAAGCAGGAACTCGCACAACCGTTAATCCTAATTCTTTCGCGGTTTTCAGATCAACTTGATTAAATCCGGCACAACGGAGGGCGATTAAACGAGTCCCATTGTCGGCAATTAGGTTTAAAGTTTTGGCGTTTAATTCATCATTAACAAAAGTACAGACAGCCGGAAAATCTTTGGCTAAAATACTATGTTCAACATTCAAACGTCCTTCTAAAAAGACTAATTCATGGCCATGATTGACATTAGCCGCCTCCAAAAACTCGCGATCGTAAGGTTTTGTACTAAAAACAGCAATTTTCATAGATGATACCAAAGACATAACTTATGATGGGGCTGTTTTTAATTGTAACATTTTTTGGTAGTAATTTAGAAGTAATGATGGGAAGATTGTCTGCCCTATTGCCCCAGGGATGCCTATACCAGTCTGCCCAAACAGTTGATCCTCTTGCACTGTCAAAAATGGTCACATTTATAATGACAAACAACGATTTGAGTGTGACGAGTGTGATCGGCAATTTGTGGAATATCAGCACTAAAAGGTAATTGAGCCGCAATATTGGTGTCAACTTAACGTCAAATATTTATTACCATTGATGGGATGGGAACGCGACAGGGATTGCCCCGTTTCTTCGTGCATCTCAAGCTCACTACATCACGTCTCAGGCATTGAGAAACCGGGTTAGAGGCTGAGGTTAATTGATAAGTCGAGATTTTGTGAAGAAACGCGGTTTCGGGGAGCGCGATCGCGCTCTCTTTTGGCCTCTCCAAACCGGGTTAGAGTCTGTAGGGGCGGGTTCGCCCACAGCCCCAATTACCATCCAAAACCTTGATAAACCCGCCCCCACTTTTTCTCTGCAAACCCGGTTTCGACTGAGCGCGATACGGTTCTCTTTTGGTCGGCGCTCTCCCCATGAGCGCGATCGGGCTTCCCTCCTGAGCTAAAATGGGAAGGATGTGAGGGAGAGGATCTCGATATATCGTCACGGCGCAACAACCTCAAACCGAAAACCCAACTTGATCTCTTGTTTGATATCACAGTTCTTTGCTATTATCTCCATAGGTAAATCCTGTCTAAGTTTTCTGACGGCGTAAGCAGACGAAAGCTTAAGAGCGGGTTTCCCAGCCCAAAATGTCAACTTTCAGAGAAGATAGGTTAGATCATGAGCAACAATTGTGATGAATTGCAAAATATATTCACGGCTTATCTGAAAATAGAAACCCTTTCCAAACCCATATACAGTCTTTTTAGTGATAGCTATAAACAAAAAATTAATTATAAACCCTACTATCAGCGAAATTACGTTTGGGACAGGGAAAAAGCCTCCTATTTTATTGAAAGTATACTCCTGGGTACGGAAATTCCGCCTTTAATTTTTTTCAAGCATTACGATGGCAATATTGAGGTGATTGACGGCAGACAAAGGTGGGAAACTATCGAGATATTTATGAATAACAAGTTTACGTTAAAAGGACTATAAGCTTTAACGGTTTTCAATAAATTAACTTATAATAAGATTAGGGATGAG
>JBEDKD010000034.1:0-12100 GCA_041172365.1 Cyanobacteriota bacterium
AAATCGGCAAAAATTTCTCAAAATTTCTCAAATTTCTTTTTTTTGGGCCCAAAATGGGTCTTTTTTTGGCTCTTTTGGGCCTTTTGCCTCTCCGGGGTCTTCTTCGCCCCCTTTTTTACTGGATACTTGGCTCCTTTGGCCACTGGGGACTTATATAGACCCCCTCATGCCACAAATGTCCATCGGCCTTCCTGGTTGTCTTATCTATAAAGTCTTAGATCTATGGGGACACGATAGCCAAAACTTAGGTTTAGAGAAAAATCTGATGGAATTGTCGAAAAGATGACGACATATAAAATATCAAAAATTAAAAAGCCGAAGATATTTATTTGATCAAGTATGGACATATAAGTAATTGTAGAAAATAAATTACTTAGCACGATCGCGCTCGGAACCCTTGCATAGCAGCCTGTCAAAGGTAAATTGACGGGTAGGGATACTCAAGATTAATGTGAGCATCAATCGTAGTAAATGGCAAATCTATTAACGGATAATAGAGATTTCGTTGTTTTTTCAGTAGTCGTGCATTGCAATGCAGTTAGGGCAAAGACAGAAACAGAGAATCCCTTACCTAGCAAGACTTTCGATGCCAAGTATTTTAACTTATAGCTTTCTCCAAGTCTTAAGGGCGATGGCTTCCCCAATTTTCATGGGTTGGCGCTGAAGACGATCGCGTTCTTTCCAACACTCCATAAATCCCACGATCGCGCCTCTGGCAGAAAACAAAAGTAATCAAAGCAGTACCAATCAAACAATCCCCAAAAAATCATCTGTTTTTATCTGCGTTTATCTGCGGTTTCCCCCCAATACCCCAAAAAAAAAGAGAGACACGATCGCGCCTCTCCAGGTAAAAAAAATAGTACAGACATAAAACCTGTACTATCGGAACCAATTAATTATCAGAAACGCCAGAACCCACAGAAGTCCGAGGACTACGCTTCTTAATCAAAACAGGTTTCGGAGTATCGCTATAACCTTGTTGGATAATTTCCTCCTCCTGTTGGGCATAGTCAGAACCCATCCATGCCGGACGACTCTGATCAAAAGCCATTTGTAACGCGGCAGCCGCGATCGCGTGAGGATCATACTCCTCAGACATCTGGGACACCAAAGGCAAGAAAGACGCGATCCGTTCACCAGTTAACACTTCGCGTAAACTATCCTGCATCTTTTCCAAATGGCGAGCCTCAATTTGGGCGCGTGTCGGAATCGAACGCACTTGCAACGTTTGACGCACATGACGTTCAATTAAACGTAACTTGCGACGATCAACAGGTTGAATAATCGAAATCGCGGTTCCTTCACGTCCGGCGCGGCCAGTCCGCCCAATGCGGTGAACATAGCTTTCCACACTATCAGGCAAATCATAATTAATCACATGAGTCAGATGATCCACATCTAACCCCCGCGCCGCGATATCCGTCGCGACAACCCAACGCACCTGACTTTGACGAAAACGGTTTAATAAACGCTCCCGTTGCGCTTGATTCAAATTGCCATGATATTCATCAACACTATGGCCAGCCCCTTGTAATAAACTGGTAAGTTCCGCGGCAGCTTGGCGAGTCCGCACAAAAATTAAAGCAGACTCAGGATCTTCCATTTCAATAATCGGTTGAAGAGCACGCGCCTTCGACCAACCCCGCGGGACCATATAAACCATTTGACGAATCCGTTTCGGGGTCGCCTTCGGTTGTTCCACAGTGATATTAATCGGATCTCGCAAATAATTACTAATTAACTTGCGAATTGAATACTCCATCGTTGCCGAGAAAAATGTCGTCTGATGCCGATTAGGCGCAGAATCGAGAATTTTCTCCACGTCTTGGATAAAGCCCATGCTTAACATTTCATCCGCTTCATCCAAAACCATCCAGTTCAGGTTTTCCAGATTTAAACAGCCGCGATTCAACATATCAATTACGCGACCCGGAGTTCCTACCACAATATGAACCCCACGACGTAACCGTTGCATCTGGCGATCAATTGACTGACCCCCATACACCGTCAAGACTTGTAAAGTGCGACCCATCTTCACAGGTCCACTTCCCTGACCACTCATTTCACGGATGGCTTCGGTTACTTGCAGTGCTAATTCACGCGTCGGCGTTAAAATCAAAGCTTGTACAACAGGTGTATTAAGATCGATCCGCTCCAAGATGGGCAACGAAAAGGCTGCTGTTTTTCCGGTCCCTGTTTGGGCTTGACCGACAACATCACGACCTGCGAGTAACTGAGGAATGGCTTGTGCTTGAATCGGCGTGGGTTCAGTAAAACCAATCGTCTCCAGATGGCGAGCGCGCTCTTCTGAAATACCCAAGCTTTCAAACGTTAAGTTCATTAATTCTCCTAATAATTCGAGTTTCAGCCGCAAGGTGTTGCCCAACTCGGATGCGGATTTCTCCACAATAACAGGAACTCATAAGAGTTCTATCTAGCGCGGTCGATTACCACGCGCCTCTTATGTATCTATCGAGTATCGGGCAGCAGGTGAGGAGAGTAATTTACCGACTCGACGGCCGTCCTTGAGTATCTAAACTCATCCCCTCTTTTGGTGGCTTTTATTATCATACATCTTAACATTCAGAAACAAAACATTAAATTCTTTAAACTGTCTCATAAGTAGAGATTTCCTCACCTAGGCTAGGATAGGGGACTCCAGACTGGGGACTAGATTGACCCAGAAACCGGGTTTCTGCACCAAATCCCCACTTGGCAATGAAGAGCCTTAGCTCAGAAACCCGGTTTCTTCCACACTTCGGACTAGATTGAGGCTATTGGCGGGGGAGCCTTTCAAATGTGCAAAAAAAACTGTAGTGGGTTGGCGTAGCCTGTGCGGAGCATCAGAGCGCAGAGATCCCTATTCGCTCCCTAGGGAGCTCTCCGCTCCCACTACCAATTTACAAAAATGAGATGCTCCCCTTGGCGGGTTTCTGAGCTAACTCCTGGGCAACCAAGTACCCATTACCGATTACCCATTACCGATTACCCACTCACACATCCATATAAGTCGTAGACATCTGCATCGGTAATTTCGACAGATATCATCGAACCTAACCGCGCTTCCCCTTCCACATAGACTAAACCATCCACGTCTGGGGAGAAACGTGCCGATCGCCCTACGAATTGACCACTTCCGGGGTTTTCCGCTTCAATGAGCACATCTACCACTTGTCCGATACAAGCTTGATTTTTCTTTAAAGATATCGGTTGTTGAACTTCCATCAACCTTGCCCGTCGTTCGTCCATCACCTCTTGGGGCAATTGATTGGCTAAACTATAGGCGGATGTCCCTTCCTCTGGGGAAAAGGTAAATACACCCACATGATCAAATTCATGGCGTTGAACAAATTCTACTAAATGATTAAAGTGTTCTTCCGTTTCCCCAGGAAATCCCACAATAAAAGTAGTTCGAGTGACAGCATTAGGAATTGAAGTTTTAATCTGGTCCATAATACTATCATTAATATTGGCCTGCCAAGGGCGATTCATCCCACGTAAAACTTCAGGATGAGAATGTTGTAACGGTAAATCCAGATAAGGTAAAATATTCGGAGTTTCTTCGATCGCGTCAATGACTTTTCGCGTTAATCCCGTAGGATAAGCATAGTGCATCCGAATCCAAGGAATATCAACTTTACCCAACGCCCGGAGTAATTCCGCGAGTTTCGGTTCTCCATAAATATCTTTCCCGTAATTGGTGGTAATTTGGGAAATTAAGATGATTTCTTGAACACCTTGATCGGCCAGTTGTTGAGCTTCATTAACAATAGATTCTATCGGACGTGATCGTTGATTTCCTCTTAAATGAGGAATAATGCAAAAAGCACAGCGATAATCACAACCTTCCGCGACGCGTAAATAGGCAACACCTTCAGAGGTTGTGCGATAACGGGGGATATTTTCATCAGCAATATAAGTTGGTTCTTGGGAAACCAATTTCACGCGATCGCCCTTTTCTACCTGTTGAATCACGTCAACTATTTTATGATAATCACCTGTACCGACAAGAGCGACAGCTTCTGGTAATTCATCCAGTAATTGATCTTGAAAATGCTGCGCCATGCAGCCAGTAATCACGATTTTCTTATTGGCTTCCGCCAATTCTACCAAAGTGCGGACAGATTCTTCGCGTGCCGCTTGAATAAAACTACAAGTATTGACAACAACATAATCAGCTAATTCTTCGTTACTATCAACTTGATAACCCGCGTGTGCGAGTAAACCAATCATGTGTTCCGTGTCGATGCGATTCTTTTCGCAACCGAGATGGGTAAATGCGATCGTTGGCTTCGTTGCCATGTATGCGTTAGGGATAATATTTTCTACAGTTTATTAATCATAGCACATTTTAAGAAGGAAGGAAGAGGGAAGAAGGAAGAGGGAAGAAGGCACAAAGGGTACAAAGCAAGGGGGAAGAGGGAAGAAGTAGGGGTATGGTGAACGCGCCCTGACAACGGAAAAGGTAATATCTAATTCCTTTATCGTCGGCCATAAATCTTAAGTGTCGCCCGGTTAGAAGAGTTATTACTTGTCTTACCAATAACCGCGATCGCCTCCAAACAACGTTTATCACCCCTTAAATCAAGCCATTTCGTCGCACTTCCTTGTTTAAGATTTTCTGCTATCATTAAAGTATCCCACTTGCCATTTCCGTACTGAAGTTTAAAGCTGATAATATTGGCAGAACCCTTAAAAGCCTCCACTCTAACAGCATTAAAACCTTGTTTCGTCGGATCTGAACATCTTTTTTGCACTTGTAAAATATTCAAACTATTGTTAGAGTATGATAATTGAGTTTGTCCCAATAATTTTGTTTGATCAGCCGTGACATTCGAAACGAATCCAAGGGACACTAAACCCACAGTCGCTAACGGAAAACAAATTTTAAATTTGTTAACTAACATTTCTTACTCCATAACCACAGGACAAAAAGAGAGTTATTTTAAAAATAGTCCTCTTTGATAATAGACCATAATACACGATCACAGCCCTTGGTGTCAAGAGTCTTGGTTTCTGAAATCACACCAAAAACTCAGAAATATCCTCACCACAGTCATCAGCTAAATAACACAAAGCCCGAAATCTCAAAGTAACAAACTCTTCATAAAAAGGATTGAATTTACACAAAGGCGGAATATAAGCTACTTTACGACTAAACAAATAAATCTCACGCTCAAAGGGACATTGAGAGGGAATTAACTGACAAATAAAACGGGCTTTTGGGGCTTCAGTAATCGGAAAATTTTCTAACCAATTACGAATCTTATTTATTATTAAATTTTGAGGAATAAACCAATTAATAGTATTCATAGGTTTTACACTCCTTCTCGACTTGTTATTTATCAATTTAGCAACTCCCATCGGAAAAGGCAAGGCTTTTCTAATAGAAAAACTTAATTATGATTATAAAAAATTATATATGGCAGTCCTTAAAGATTTGTAAAAAATTCGCGTGGGCATCTTTCCCGCCACCTCCCCCAGACAGGATAATGTCTGTAATAAAAATTCCTTATTAATACTCCATCTGTAGGTTGGGTACAAAACCTAAATTTCTCTTGATCAGAAATCTTTCTCGGTTTAACCCAACCTACAGAAACTAATTATTAATGTTCAATCCGAGTCCCTAAAACCTTGAGAAATTCCGCCAACCATTGAGGATGAGCCGGCCAAGCAGGAGCCGTCACCAAATTACCATCAACTACCGCGTCTGTCACGGAAACTTCTGTATATTTACCACCTGCCCGGAGTACATCAGGACTACACGCGGGATAAGCAGTACAACGTTTTCCCCCTAAAACGTCCGCGGCTGCTAATACTTGTAACCCATGACAAATAGACGCGATCGGTTTATTTGTATTAGCAAAATGGCGACAAATTTGTAATACCTTTTCGTTCAAACGAATATACTCAGGAGCGCGTCCACCAGGAATAATTAACCCATCATAATCAGAAGCATTAATGTCATCAAAACTGGCATTTAAAGTGAAATTATGACCCGGTTTTTCGCTATAGGTTTGATCCCCTTCAAAGTCGTGAACCGCGGTGCGAATAGTTTCACCTGAAGTTTTACCCGGACAAACCGCGTCAACGGTATGCCCTACCATTTGTAATGCTTGGAAAGGGACCATTACCTCATAATCTTCTACGTAGTCGCCCACCAGCATCAATAGTTTCTTTGCCGCCATTTTTCTAAGTCCTCTCTGTGATTTTTCGGCTCTTCTATTGTACACTTTTTCAAATTAATGGTTTAATAATGAATAGAACTCATTAAGCTGTTACCCATTTTGAATTGCTAAGTAACACAGGCATCTTGTCTGTGACAAGCAGGATGCTTGTCCTACTTTATTGGGGTTAAATAAGTAACACAGGCATTAGCCTGTGAGAAGCAGGATGCTTGTCCTACTTTATGGGGTTTAAATGTGTCTTAGCTTAGAAAAGGAAGCATTAAAAATGGTACAAACAAATCAAAAACTATCTCTCCCCGTAATGGGTTGTGGCACATGGGCTTGGGGCAACCGATTACTCTGGGGATATGATCAAAGTATGGATGATCAATTACAAGGTGTTTTTAACCTTTGTGTTAGCAAAGGAGTCACTTTATTTGATACAGGTGATTCCTATGGAACGGGAAAATTAAATGGCCGCAGTGAGTTTCTTTTAGGACAGTTTTCTAGAGATTATTCTGGGTTAAATAAAACTGATATTTGTATTGCGACTAAACTCGCTGCTTATCCTTGGAGATTAACTCGTAAATCTATGGTATCGGCTTGTCAAGCTTCGGCTAAACGTCTAGGTAAAAATGTCGATTTAGTACAGATGCACTGGTCAACTGCGAATTATGCACCTTGGCAAGAATGGTCGCTTTTAGATGGTTTAGGTGACGTTTACGAACAAGGTTTAGTTAAAGGTATTGGCTTATCTAATTACGGTCCGAAACGGCTGAAAGAAGTTCATCGAAAATTGCTCGATCGCGGTATTCCTATTAAAACTCTACAAGTGCAATATTCTTTACTCTCCACCTATCCTGTTACTCAATTAGGATTAAAAGAGGTTTGTGATGAACTCGGTATTAAACTGATTGCCTATAGTCCCCTTGGATTAGGGTTATTAACGGGAAAATACTCAGAAAATACTCCTTTACCTAAAGGTATTCGTGGGTTATTATTTCAGCAATTATTACCCAAAATTAAACCGCTTTTAGATTCTTTACACACGATCGCGTCCCACCGAAATAAAACACGATCGCAAGTCGCCCTCAATTGGTGTATCAGTAAAGATACCATACCCATTCCTGGGGCAAAAAATATAGAACAAGCCCAAGAAAATCTCGGTGCATTAGGTTGGCAATTAGACGAAAATGAAATCGCAGAATTGGATAAAATTGCCCGGAGTTTAGATCAAAAAATGGTGCAAAATATCTTTCAAACTCAATAGATATAAATGAGAAACTGGGTTGGGAGAAACAAAGACAGACGCGATCGTGCTGTTGACAAATCACTAATTCCACAGCCAGTTAAAGAAATTTTGTCGCAATAAAATTTAGGGTGGGAGTTTACCCACCCGACAAAGCATCAAAAAGCTAAAAATAAAGTTTAAAATAGCCAACTGTCTAAACTATCTATCCATTAGGAACCTTTGATTTTAACCCACATTCCGCACATCTTTTTGTAATATGCCTTGCCCTATATACTCCCAAGTATAAATGCTCATTGATGATCGAAAATTTGTTATTCCCAGAGGAAAAATCCGGCAAAATGATAAGCAATTATACTTATCATTTTGGGGAATTTTGCGCTCTCAAAGGGTTGGATAAAACGTCATCCCTTTATACTACATGATATTACTTTTGCCCTGGGGAATCTGGAGTTTAAATTTTGTCCAGTGAAACGATGACAAACACATCCAGAAATAGAGAAATAAACAACGAGATTTTGTCATTTTTTTCCGGTTGATAATATAACAGAAAATAGCCCTTTCTTTTGCTGAATTAATTTATATTATCTTTAATTACTGAATGGGATTAACCCTATTTTCACAGAATCTAGTCCGATTTCATTTTCAGATTTATTTGCCTTATTGCTTTCCTAGTTAAGCACATTGAGTTTAAGGTAAAAACAAGAAGATAATGGCACTTTCTCCCAATTTAATTAACTTTGTTTTTGATGACACACCTCAATAACTGTATGGACATTTCCCCTGGGTGTAAAATCACCTTTCACTGTTACCTCTAAAGGATCACAAGCTTCGACCAAATCATCTAAAATTTGATTCACTGATTCTTCATGGGAAATATAGCGATCGCGATAACTATTAATATATAGTTTTAACGCCTTTAACTCCACAATCTGTGCATCAGGAGAATAATTAATATAGATAGTGGCAAAATCAGGATAACCCGAAAAAGGACACTTACAAGTAAACTCAGGTAAACTAATAGAAATCGTGTAACGCCGCCCCACGCGAGGATTTGGGAAAGTCGTTAACTGTCCCTGTGCAATGTGACGTTCCCCATATTTCATGGGTTGGGGGCTTGACGTTTCAGACAAAATCTGTTCTTCTGGAGAGTGGGTCATCATAAAAAATCACCAATGATAAAGAGTTTCAGCAAGTTGCTCCAACTATTTTGACAAAAGAACGGAACAAATCTGCGGGAAAATTTATACTAGCTAGTATTTTAAAGATAAACTAACATTATTGAACCTAAGCTGGAAATGCCTATGCCAAAAGCAACACGCCCAGGGAAAAGCGCGGCAACCCCCCCCCAAACATATTCGCCTTCTGTTCCCATTTCCCTTTATAGAGAAGTCAGCACCGAATTAGAAAGCATCCAAGCCAGCTTGGATGCCCTCACAGCACAAAATCAGCAATTAGTTCAAGAAAATCAGGAACTCCGGCGTGAGCTCGATCGCGTCATTCAAGCGGGTTTGCAACTTCAGCAAGCCATAAACGCGGTTCAAGGGACAAGCCCCGTCGGTAATTTTCCCCTGTTTTCTACTCCATCCCCAGCCAACACTGGGGAAATACCTCTGATGAGTCCCTCTCTGACAACAGAGACAACTTCTGCGCCTTTTAACCCTTCTGTTTTTCCCTTTGGTGAAACAGAATCAACCAGCCCCATTAATTCTGATAAATTATTTACCGAAGAAGCGCAACCCGCCTATCGTCTGCGCCCTCAACCCAAAAAATCATCCGATGTTAGTGGTGTCTGGTTAGCAATAGCTATTTGTCTAATTATTGTCGCCGCGTTTGGGGCTGGATATTGGGTTGTGCGTCCCCACTTAATGAAACGCTAATCAGAAAGAAGAAGGAAGAGGGAAGAGGGAAGAAGGAAGAGGGAAGAAGGAAGAAGGAAGAAGGAAGAGGGAAGAGGGAAGAGGGAAGAGGGAAGAGGGAAGAGGGAAGAAGGAATTTGCCCCTATCACCTATCACCTATCACCTATTACCTAACACCGATGCCATTAGCCCATAAAAACAAGAATCCCACCGCGATCGCCGTGGGACTTTAAACCGAATTTTAGCATAAATTATTTGCTTTTAACGGCATTTTGCTCTTCATCCTCTGGTGACACTCGTTTCTAATAAACGGGGTGCAAACTGCTTTGGATAAGCACAACCTTGGATGCCCACCCCCGGATCAAAACCACGCGTAAACTCTGTGCGTTTCACTTGTTTCGCTTCCAGAGCAGTTTCTAATACTTCCATTGCCCGGTGAGGGTCCCCAGCACCGCAGAAAAATAAATCCGCGGCAAAATAACCATACTCAGGCCAGGTATGTATCGCGATATGAGATTCAGCTAAAGTCGCGGTCGCAGTCACACCATGAGGGCTAAACTGGTGGACGCATAAATCAATCAGGGTTGCCCCTCCAGCAGTAATCGCATCGATCATTGCGCGGCGGATGTGTTCGGGGTCGTTGAGAAGGTCTCCAGGTGACTGCCACGCGTCAACGACCAGATGGGTTCCCAGTTTTTTCATTCTGCCCGATTTTACCTCCACCCTATAATATTTCTCACTTCTAAATTATAGTATAACTCTCTATATTTTACAAGAGGTAATCCCATAAATATTTGTAAATAAATTGACCGGAAATGGTTAACCTGAGTGCATCTATTTGGTAAAATTGACCCGTTACCGACCACTTCTTTCAAATTAGTAACACTTAAGCAACATCCTATTAAATTAGCCCTGGATCAATTCGCCTCTGTCAAATCCACACCCTTGAGAGAAGTTAATAATAACTTGAGAAAATCTTTTTTTTGATCCCGATATAAATTACCGTTTTGGCTCTAATCCGCCCCGACTTCCATTGTTGTAACTCACCCGGTTGCCACTTTAAGCTAAAATAATATCGTGTCACTGGCTTTTTTACTGGTATTGTCAAAATTTGTTAAGTTTATCGACAAAAGTAGCTACTTATGGTAAAATTTCTATCAAATTATTTAAACGATAAAAAAATCTTAGTTGTGTTGAGGATATTCCACGTTTTTTGTCTGGTAGCCCTCTTGAGTGGTTGTAAGAATACGGCAGTGGGAAATTCACTGAAAGATTCTTTAGCTCCCGATCCTCAACTGAAAGCTACTCCCCCGGTTTTGGGTAATTCAACTCCCACTCCTGGGGTGACATCTTCTCCGACTCAACTGATTAAATTACCTTCGGACTTCCCTAGGGAAATTCCTTTATATCCTAACGCGGAATTACAGGAGGTTACACCTGGGGATATTTCTACAGACTCGGTTACTCGAATTGTTTGGAAAAGTTCTGATCCCAATAATATTATCCAAGGTTTTTATCAGAAAGCCTTTGAAACCGAAAAATGGGAGATTATTAGTCGTCCTTCTGGAGATAGTGAAGGGACTTTGAGCGCGACTCAAAATCAATTAAAGGTAAGTCTTTCTTTTCCTTCTCCGAAAAGTTCTGGTGCTACTACAGAATTTATTATGGAGTATAGTCGAGGAAAAATTGCGGCTATCAAACCCTCGCCTTCTATTTCTCTTTCCCCTTCGTCTTCGCCTTCTCCTTTAACTTCGTCTTCCCCTTCTCCTTTACCTTCTAATACCGCGATCGCGCCTAACTCTAATGAAATACCGCCAGAATTACGTCAAGCGGTGACGGAAGTTGTCCAATTAGGGATACTAAAAATTAAATCTGGGGGAAATTTAGAAACAGTGACAAGTCTTCCCGATCCTAATAAAATCACAACACGACGAGATTATGCTCGCTGGTTAATGGAGGCAAATAATAAAATCTATGATAGTCGTGCCGCGAAGAAAATTCGTTTAGGTGTCGCGACTTCCGCACCTGCTTTTACGGATATTTCACCGAATGATCCTGATTTTCCCGCGATCCAAGGATTAGCAGAAGCAGGTATTATTCCTAGTGGTTTATCGGGAGATGGCAAGGATGTGAAATTTCGTCCTGATGATGCTTTAACACGGGAACAAATGTTATTATGGAAGGTTCCCTTAGATACTCGTCAAGCGTTACCCACTGCAAATATTGACGCGGTGAAGGAAAAATGGGGTTTTCAAGATAGCTCGAAAATTGATACTTTTGCCTCGCGTGCTCTGTTAGCTGATTATAATAATGGAGATTTAGCAAATGTGCGTCGAGTTTATGGTTTTACGACATTATTTCAACCGAAAAAATCTGTAACTCGCGCGGAGGCTGTGGCGAGTCTTTGGTATTTTGGGACTCAGGGAGATGGGTTATCGGTAAAGGATGTTTTACAACCTAAAACTCCTACTAATTAAGACAAAGATACAGGGGGGAAAACCCCTGTCTCTATTATAAAGTCTTCTGAAGAGGACTTTATAATACAGACGAAAATTAATCCCAAATCTTTTGTAAATTAAGGACAAATCCGGGTAAGATATTTTCCCCCGAAATTGTTTGTGGTGCTATTAATATTTCTACTTCTCGATTAGGGCGATAAATTTCGATTTCTCGCTTTTTTCGATTAATTAACCAACCTAAGCGACAGCCATTTTCGATATATTCTTGCATTTTTTCTTGTGTTTTTTTCAGATTATCACTAGGGGAAAGAAGTTCGATGACAAAATCGGGACAAAGGGGGATAAATTTTTCTCTTTCTTCGGGG
>JBEDKD010000035.1:0-2705 GCA_041172365.1 Cyanobacteriota bacterium
CAGGAGTGGGACAATTACAATTTACTACAGAGACTTTGAATAGTATGTCTGGACGTCGTTACGATGCTGTCGCGATCGCGTCCTATTACCGTTATCGTCCTTGGAAAGCTATTTGGCGAACTCTCACGATCCTTTGGTTTTTTACTGGTTTTGTTTTAGGGTTATTGTGGGATCAATGGCAACATCAAGAAGGTGAACATCATCCCCAAAGGGCTACCCATTTACGGGAAATTTTAACGGATTTAGGTCCGGCTTTTATTAAAGTGGGTCAAGCTCTTTCTACTCGCCCGGATCTCGTCCGTAAGGATTTTTTGGAGGAGTTAATTAAACTACAAGATCAGTTACCTCCTTTTGATAACGCGATCGCGTTTAATATTATTGAACGGGAATTACAGCGAGACATAAGAGATGTTTATGCTGAAATTTCCCCCAACCCCATCGCCGCGGCAAGTTTAGGTCAAGTTTATCGCGCTCGTTTAAAAACTGGGGAAGATGTCGCGGTAAAAGTACAACGCCCCAATTTATTACCCGTTTTAACCCTTGACCTTTATTTAATGCGTTTCGGAGCAAAATTATTTGGCCCGTTTCTTCCTTTAAATTTAGGTCACGATCTGACGCTTATTGTCGATGAATTTGGCATTAAGTTATTTGAGGAAATTAATTATATCAATGAGGGGAGAAACGCGGAAAAGTTCGCGACTAATTTTGCCGATGATCCCACGGTAAAAGTCCCCAGTATTTACTGGCGATATAGCACTCATTGTGTCTTAACTCTGGAATGGATTAATGGTTTAAAATTAACCGATACTGATGCTATTAAAGCCGCGGGTTTAGCCACAGACGCGTTAATTGAAATTGGAGTGCGGAGTGGGTTAAGACAGTTATTAGAACATGGTTTTTTCCATGCTGATCCCCATCCGGGTAATTTATTTGCCCTGACTGATGGACGCATGGCTTACATTGATTTTGGCATGATGGATCAGATGGAAGAATTTACTAAGGAAACTTTAGTCGATTCGGTGGTACATCTGATTAATAAGGATTATAATGAGTTAGCACGGGATTTTGTTAAATTAGGTTTTTTAACCCCTAATACTGATATTCGCCCTATTATTCCGGCTTTAGAGACGGTTTTAGGCGATATTATGGGTGAAAAGGTATCGGAGTTTAATTTTAAGACGATTACTGATCGTTTTTCGGAGTTAATGTATGATTATCCCTTCCGGGTTCCCGCGAAGTTTGCTTTAATTATTCGTTCTTTGGTAACGGAGGAAGGGTTAGCATTAACGCTTAATCCTAATTTTAAGATAGTTGAGGTTGCCTATCCTTTTGTGGCACGGCAATTATTGAATGGGGAATCTCCCGCGTTACGTCGCCGTCTGATTGAGGTATTATTTAAGGATGGTAAATTCCAATGGGGTCGTTTGGAGAATATGATCGCGATCGCCCGTTCCGATCAAAAATTTGATATTCTGCCAACGGCACAATTAGGGTTACAATATCTCTTATCAGAAGAAGGAGCTTTTTTGCGCCATCAACTGATATTAGCATTAATAGAAGATGACCGCATTCACACCGATGAAGTGCAAAGTTTATGGAATCTTGTTAAAGAGGATCTTAAACCCGGTCGTCTTTTTAATGCTGCAATAGGCGCGATACGGGAATTTTCTACAGCCGCGATCGTGTCTTAGGGACTGGTGAGGGCAAAAAAACCTGTCAGGGGTTAAAATCCCTGCCTAAAAGCTTAAGTCCTCTAAAGAGGACTAAATAGACATCTGGTAAAAATCGGCTCAATGGCAGGGTTAGCCTAGCCTACAGTAGTTTATGGAGATGTCTAATATTTCACAATTTTCTTCTTAGTCCTCTTCAGAGGACTTAAGCTATTAGACAGGGACTTAAGTCCCTGGAGGATTTTGATCTGCACAATCTAAAGAAACCCTGTTTCTGTGAATCCTCTGAGCTAAAACCCATCCCAAATAACTAATCCCCATACCCTATTTCTCATGTATTATTATTATATACCCGAACCTCCCTACTTTTTATTTGTAGCAGGTCTTTTGGCCGGACTCGCCTCTGGGTTCGCCTTTGAAAAGACCTTAAAAATGCTAGTAAATGACTGGTCAAAAAACCGTTCTAGTCGTACTTTAGCCAACATAAAAGGGACTCAATTATTTACACCCTTTTTAGGTATTTCTGGCGGTGTATGTATCTTTTTATCTTCAGGGGTAGAAATTTTTGGCGTTCCGAAACTGCTTTCATATATGATATCATTACCCCTAACTGTCTTTATTGGCTGGTTGGTTTGGTATCAACTTGGTCAAGTCTTAAAACAGCTAGAAAAAGGCGGTTCTAAAGCCTTAGACTTAGATTCTTTTGAAGATTAAAAAGTCATAACTTCTCTCAGAAAATCTGATTTTAGAACCGAGTAGTATTACCCAAATAAATCTTACTTTTTTCTAAAATCAATTATCTCAGGAAGGAAAAATTAATAAAGTAGTGCAGGCATCTTGCCTGCTTTTCTGTATTTATGGGCGAAACAACCAACCAAATAGTCAAGTTATAGCAGTCGCCCGGATAGTTAGGACAATTTGGCATCGCGCTTGCACGGCGACTTTATAAATAATCGGGCTGGGTATATTTATTTGTGGCCCAAAGATCCCCACCCCCAATTAGGGTTTGTAGGGGCGGGTTTGCCCATATAATTG
>JBEDKD010000036.1:0-23935 GCA_041172365.1 Cyanobacteriota bacterium
GTTATAGGTTGTAGGTTTTACTTTTAGGTAAAAAACGACGATTACCTATTACCCATTACCTATTACCCATTACCTATTACCGACTCCATTGTTTTTGTTCGCGGGCGGTGACAATAAATTCTAATTTTTCACGATCGCGAGTCATTTCGGAGACTGTCATACCCTTACGGAAAATCGCGCCGGTGGGACAAGCTTCGACACATTTGCCACAAGAAGTACAAGCATCAACAGTACCCCAAGGTTGATTTAAACCCGTGACAACTTTTGCTGTAGCGCCTCGATAGGCAACATCCCAAACATGAGCGCCCTCAATTTCATCACATACTCGCACACAACGAGTACATAAAATACAACGATTATGATCAATACCAAATTGCTCATGGGAAACATCAAGATCGCGTTTGGGGAAACGATAGGGGAAACGTGAATGATCCATCCCTACTTCGATCGCGACATCTTGTAATTCACAATTACCATTAGCAACACAAACCGCACAAACGTGATTACCTTCGGAGAATAACATCTCTACAGTCATGCGACGATATTCTTGCAATTGCTCCGTCTTAGTATTAACAACCATTCCTTCCGTCGCCTGGGTAACACAAGCAGGTAAAAGACGATTAATGCCGCTAACTTCCACCAAACATAAACGACAAGCCCCTACATCAGAAACCCCGTCTAAATGACATAAAGTGGGAATACGAATACCCGCCTCCTTCGCGGCATCTAAAACCGTTTTTCCTTCTTCTATAGCTAGATCAGTACCATCAATCGTTAGAGTAACAACAGACATAAATTCCTCCACATACCGATTTTTGATTGGGAATTTGGGATTTTGAAATTAATCAGAAATGTCGATCAAAATCCTGAAACCTGGTTTCTTAACCAATACCTTTGCCAAATTTAGGGCGGGCACGGGGGCACCGCCCCTACATATAATAACCCACGGATTTTCGGCGTTTTATCGTTTTTGGCGAAGCTATTGTTAACCTAATAGTGTTGAGAAACCAGATTTCTCAAATCAACTAACAATAACCGCCCCCAGTATAATGCCAAGTTGACTCAGTAATTAACACCTTACCGGGGAAAATTGCCGCGAATTTGGCCGCGGTTTTATCACAAACCGCCGCGGGAACTCCTCTTTGTAAAACGTAACCATTGGCGGCTTCAAAAAATTCGTCTTTGCAGCAATAAATGGCGGTTTTTCCGGTGAAAATGCAAGCCCCATCATCAGGAACAGGTACTTTAAAGGAGACTGAATCAAGGCTTTCTAAGAGCAAATCATCAACTAATCCGTAATTTTCTTGATTCAGAAGTCGATAGGGTTGTTTAGCGCGAATTTCAATTTGTCCAAAGCCCGTATCTACTAGAGACTGAATATATTCCTGATAGGTAAGTGCTCCTGATAAACACATGGCCCGTAGTCGCTCATCCTGTTTTAAATGTTCAGGAATCGGACGAGTCGCGATCGGATCACTCATTAACAGTCTGCCACCTGGTTTTAACACGCGATAAGCTTCTTTTAAAGCCTTCACTAAATCAGCAGGTTCAAAAATATTAAATAAGCAATTTTGCGCGACAACATCTACTGATTCATCGGGAACAGGTAAAGCAAAGGCATCGCCATCGCGTATTTCCACAAAACTGAGATCAAACCAAGGATTTTCTTCCGCGGCTTGTTGCAGATTTCGTGCCGCGGCATCGCGCATTTCTGCCACGGGTTCCACCGCGATCACTCCTTGGGGACAACGGGAAAAATAGGCAAATTGTAAAGCTTCTAAACCACCCCCGACACCAACATAAATCACCGTTGGATTCCCCATTAATTCCGCGGGATGTACCGTTGTACCGCAAGCATAATTCATCTCCTGCATGATAGCAGGAATTTTGAGACCGGGGAATTGCAGAGAACTGCTCTGCACACAATACAAACCGATTTCGGGTTGTTCGGCAAGGGCTTTGTAAAATTGGGCTGTGGTTTCCAGATAGCTCATAGCAATTTTGAATTTTGAATTGGGGATGGTGGATTAACAGAAACAGGGTTTTTTTCTGTCTTTCAATAACAGTAATGATACTAGAGCCCAAGCCTCTCCTTGGTGGCAACCCTGTTTCTTTGTCCCTCATCCATTAATGAACCGCGACTTTAGCATTCACTGGCTTTTTCAACAGGGCTAAATATTCATCCTTAAAATAGTTCATGGTACTAAGGATGGGATTGGGCGCGGATTGCCCTAAACCGCATAAACTGGTAGCTTTGACCATTTTACAAAGTTGTTCGAGTTGATCTAAGTCATCCTGTGTGGCTTCTCCATTAAGCACTTTGGTTAAGGCTTCATACATTTGCACGGTACCGGCACGACAGGGGATACATTTGCCGCAGGTTTCTTCTTTGCAAAATTCCATATAAAACCGGGAAATTTCCACCATGCTCGTGCTTTGATCCATTACTACCATGCCCCCGGAACCCATCATGGAACCGAGTTTGGCTAATGATTCGTAGTCAACGGAGTTATCGAGGGCACTCGCGGGAATACAACCACCACTGGGGCCTCCGGTTTGTACGGCTTTGACAACGCCATTGAGGACTCCGCCTCCCATTTCTTCCACGATTTCCCGTAGGCTAATTCCCATTGGGACTTCGATCAGGCCGTTATTGCGTATTTTGCCTGTGAGGGAGAAAATTTTAGTCCCTTTGCTTTTTTCTGTGCCAATACTCGCGAACCAGTCCGCGCCTTTGGTGATGATGGGGGCAATGTTGCCAAAGGTTTCGACGTTGTTAATGAGGGTTGGTGATTCCCATAAACCGGATTGGGCGGGATAGGGGGGACGGGGACGGGGGTTCCCGCGGCCTCCTTCTACGGACGCGATCAGCGCGGTTTCTTCTCCACAGACGAAGGCTCCGGCTCCAACTCGAATGTCTACTCGGAAGTCAAAGTTAGAGTTGAATATCTGGGAACCTAATACTCCGACTTTTTTGGCTTGTTGGATGGCTTTTTGCAGGCGGGTAATGGCGAGGGGATATTCTGCCCGGACGTAGATAAAGCCTTGGTTGGCTCCGATCGCGTATCCGGCAATGGCCATGCCTTCGAGAATACGATGGGGATCGCTTTCGAGAACACTACGATCCATAAAGGCACCGGGATCGCCTTCATCTCCATTACAAATAACATATTTTTGACCGGCGGGCATTTTGGCTACGGTTGCCCATTTTAAACCCGTGGGAAATCCCGCGCCGCCTCGTCCCCGGAGTCCACTACGACTAATTTCTTGGACGACATCGGTGGGTTTCATGTCATGGAGGGCATGATAAAGGGCTTGATAGCCCCCCACCGCGATATATTCGCCAATTTTTTCGGGATCAATAAGTCCGCTATGCTCACGAACAATTTTTAATTGACGACTAAAAAATGGATGATGGGGATCGCCTTGGAGGGGTTTCGCGTCGCCTTTGCCATCGAGGGCTTCAATAATACTGGGGGCTTCTTCGGGGGTTACTTTTTCGTAGAGGAGATTTTGAGGATGGACTTCTACCATTGGTCCCATTCCACAAAAACCCATGCAACCGACACCTACGACTTGAACGCGATCGCCGATTCCGGCTTGATTCACCGCGTCCTCCATCTGTTTTTTCACTAATCCCGCGTTGGCGGCTTGACACCCCGTGGAAGTACAGCAAAGGACTCTAATACTTTTTTGGGCCTCGCGTTCTTTTTCTCCAAGGTCCAGCAGATCTGCAAATTCCATAATTGGGATTTCTCCTTATTGCTAATTGCTCATCGCGATCAATGACTTCACTACGATTGTGAGCCTTTTGTCCATTCTTCTATGCGCGCGATCGCGGCTTCTGGCGAAACTTGGCCAGCCACTTTACCATCAAAAACCACCGCGGGCGCGATCCCACAGGCCCCAATACATCGTGCTGTGAGTACAGAAACTTGACCATCGGGGGTCGTTTCCCCTTGGTGAATACCTGTTTTTTGCTCTAACGCGGCCAAGACATCCCCACTCCCTTTCACATAACACGCGGTCCCTAAACAGACGACACAGTTATGGACACCACCGGGTTTCAAGGAAAAGAGGTGATAAAAGGTTGCCACACCAAACACCCGACTTAGGGGCAATTTTAACGCGTGGGCAACATAGAGCAAGACATCCTCTTCTAAAAAACCAAAGGCTTCTTGCGCCTTATGCAACACCTCAATCAGAGAGTCTTGGCGATACTGATTCCGTTTCATTGTCATGTCTAAGACTTTAAAACGTTTATCGCCACTAGGATGTTCTGGGGCGTTTTTTGCCCCTTTCGGTGTTGTCTTTGTTTTTGCTTCCATAGATTATTTCCCTTTGAATATTCTCTAGTTTGTTTTAGGGTGTTTTACCCCTCTCTTAACCCCGAAGACCTCCATGTTTATAATATTGAAAATATCCTTTTCTCAGTCAATACCCCCATAGGGCTTAAGTTTGTATCCATTTTTACCTGTGTAGTACAGTTTCTTCACAATATTATGAGTTTGCTCCCGTTTCTGTAAAGATTGTCGCACTTTTCTCTCAAGATCCTAGAAAAGTAAATAAAGTTTTTATAATTCCTTTGCGATCCCACATCGCCCCCGATTTTTCCTTGGCTCATTTCCTTCTCCTCTCACAACTAGGGAGATAAACAACTTTTATGTTGTTTATCTCCCTAGGGCAGAAACTTTTGTCTTTAGGCAATGGAAATTAAATAATTTGAGCATAAGGTTTGTCGGGGAACCCTGAAGATCGAAAGCAGGCAAGATGCCTGCACTACTTTATTAAATTTTCATTCCTATAGGGGATTTTGCCACTCAAGGAGAGGAAAAATAAGGACTTATTTTTTCTTTAATACGATCAATGTAATATCATCAAATACTTTTTGTTCACCGATATATTGGTTCACATCATTAATAACCGCGTGGCGAATTTGTTCCGCGGATTCTTGATGATGAGTTTGGACGACATTACAGAGTCTTTCCCAGCCATAAAATTCTCGATTCATATTTTCCGCTTCGGTTATGCCATCGGTATAAAGCACCAAGACATCGCCATAATTTAAAGTCACTTTTGCCTCGTTAATAAAAGAGGAAATATCCTCTTCTAATCCCAGAGGAAAACCTAAATCAAAAGTATCTATTTTCTCTAATGTACCATCAGCACGCACTAAAATGATATCTTCATGTTGACCCCTAATGGTTAATAATCCTTGATCATAGTCTAATAAAGTTAAAGTGATATGTTTTGATGATTGCATCCGTTCAATATTAGCATAAATTGTGCGATTAAGGATATCTAAAAAACGGACAGAATTAGTTTCATTACTATTTTGTAAAGTCCGAACCGCGGTTTGTAGCATAATCATTAATAAACAACTTTCTAAACCATGTCCCGCGACATCACCAATCCCAATTTTGACTCTCCCTGTATCGGTAAGAACATCATAATAGTCGCCTCCGACTTCCGCGGCGGATTCCATAAATCCAGAAATTTCTAACCCTTCTACTAAGGCTAATTCCGAATCTTTGGGGAGTACCATTTGCTGTATTCTTCGCAGAATATCTAACTCTGTGGCTAAACGGGTATTTTCGGATTTAAGATATTTGAGATTGAGATGAGTGCGGAGACGGGCTAATAATTCATCTTTGGAGATCGGTTTTGTCAGATAATCATTAGCACCCATATTTAAACCGGTGACAATATCTTGGATTTGAGTTTTCGCGGTGAGTAGGATAATGGGTAATTCCGTCGCGTTAAAGCGATCGCGTATTTTTTGAGTAACTTCATAGCCACTCATTTTGGGCATCATGACATCGAGTAAGATAATATCAGGTTTTAAACCCTCATCTAATAATCTTAAAACTTCGCCGCCATTATTAGCTTGAAAAATCGCGTAATTATGGAGAGAAAGATTATTAAGAATTACCTGAATATTGATAGGTTCATCATCAACTACTAAGACTTTTATTTGTTTAATATCTGGGGCATTTTGTGATAAATTAGGTGCAATAGCAGAAGTTATTAATTCGGTAATAATACTCTCTTTTAAAGCCAGATTCGATGATTTTTTTGCTACAGTATCTTGGGCAATGGGTAAAGTAAAAGTAAATTGAGAGCCTTTTCCTAAAGTAGATTGTACACTAATTTTCCCCCCATGTAATTCGACTAATTGTTTTGTTACCGTCAATCCTAAACCTGTACCGCCATATTGTCTGGCAATGGAGCCTTCTGCTTGTTGGAAAGAGCCAAAAATTTGGTCAAATTTATCCTCCGCGATGCCAATTCCTGTATCCGAAACCGCGATCGCGATCTCAGACTTTTTACTCCCTTCAACTTGGGGGGATAGGGGAGAATCTATCACTTCTGCGGAAACGGTAATACTTCCTGAAGATGTAAATTTAATGGCATTTCCAATCAAATTATAGAGAATTTGTTGCAAACGATTTTCATCGGCTTCTACGGGGGGTAAATCAATGGAAATAGCATTAATAAGACTTAAATTTTTATGGGAAATCGTGGGTTGGCTCAGACAGAGAACCACATTAGTAATAGAGTGTAAATCAATCGGTTTTAGTTGTAATTCTAAATGTTGATGTTTGAGTTGAGAAAAGTCGAGAATATCATTAACCAGACTGGAAAGACGGCGGCCACTGGAAACAATCATCGCTAAATTAGAGCGTGTCAGGGGAGAAATTTCTCCCGTGGCTCCTTCAATTAAAGATTCCGCGATGCCAATGATACCATTAAGGGGAGTTCGTAATTCGTGGGAAGTATTGGCTAAAAATTCATCTTTAAGTTTATCAAGACGTTGTAATTCTAAATTTTGGGTTTCTAGGGTAGCAAAGGAGTCTTTTAATTGTCTTGCCATTTGATTAAAGGATTCACCTAATATCTCTAATTCATTAATGACTTTGACATCGACTTTTTGATCTAATTCTCCCGACGCGATCGCGGTGGCCGATTTATTGATACGGTGAATCGGGCGAGTGATTCCACGAGAAATTAACCAACCAAATCCGGTAGAAATAATCAGAGTAAGCAAACATAATAAAACCGTAATATGAGCATTATTATTAATTTGCTCCATAAAATCTTCTTCGGGAATAACTACGACAATTAACCAGTTAATTCCCGAGGAGTCTCGCAGAGGTGCTATTTCTAAAAATAATCGTTTTCCCTCCCAGGTAAAAATCCTTTGTTGCCATTGATTAATCTCGATGTTTTTGCCAAATTCTGAGCGCAAATATAACGCGGTGGCTTTAGTAATGGCATTAGAACTCATTGTCGCGTCCATCACTTTTGCATTACCGTTTTTATCAATTATATAGGGTTCTTCTGGGGTAGAAGTTGCCACAAATAAACCGGAACTTTCCATAATAAAACTTTGTCCCGATTTTCCCACTTTCAGCCCACGGAGAAATTGACTAATACTCGATAAAGAAATATCATTGGCAAAGATAGCCACTAATTTACCATCTTCTCCATAAAAGGGATGAGTGGCTGTAATTCCTAGAGCCGGAGTGCTAAAAAATGTATAGATGGAACTCCAGAGGGGTTTATTTTTTTTGACAGTTTCTATATACCAGGGACGCTGACGAGGATCGTATTTGCGGGGGGGGCGCCTCAAGAGTTTTACCAAATTGCCATTAGTATCAGTCAGATAGGATTCATAGTAACCATTAGTATCTTGATTACTAAAATTAATGGTAATATTTTTTTCGTCCTGTAAACGATTACTGCCAACATATTCGCCTTGTTCATTTCCCACATAAATTAAATTCACCGATTCAAAGGCTTTTATTTGTTGCCAAAAGTACCGGGTTTTACTGCTAAGATCGTTCATATCTAATGTGCCAAGACGTGCGGCATTTACATTAATTTTATTGATTAAATGAGGAATACTTAGATAGTTATTAAGACGTTGTTCAATGCGTGCTACAATTTCATGGCGCAGGAGTGATGTCACTTCATTAATACTTTCTTGTCCATTGCGAAAGGAAATATAACCCACGATTCCTACCGTGGTAACAATTTGAATAACATAAGGTACTACAAGAACAGTACGCAGTGGTATTTTTATCCTTTCTCTCGAAATTAAATTCCTCAAAGATTTTAAAGGTATTTTTAACATGATGTGGTATAATCTCACAAAATCGGTTTCTGGCTTTTTGCCCTAAGTCGCGATCGCGCTGACGACTAATATAACCTAAAATACAAGGGGACTTAGGCGGATCACGACAGAAACCCGGTTTCTTGAAGAAACCGGGTTTAATGCCCCTCATAATTCGGCAATTACTGATTACTCGTTACCTATTACCGATCACCCATTACCAAAAATTATCGGTAATCTTGTCGTTGAATATCATTTAACCGTGCTTCGGGACGAGTAAAACGATCCATTTGTGCTTCAAAGAAACGACGATTTGCCATTAAATGTTTGGGATTGGGATCGTCTAAGGGATATAATAACGCGGTGCGTAAAGCTTGAATTACCGCGGATGTAACATTATACATTGATCGTTGGAAAGTAATGCCCAATTGAATCAACATATCATCTTCACCTCGACAATGTTTTTGATAGTAATCAACCAAATATTTAGGTAAGAAATGTAACATATCTTGCATTAACAATGTGGGGGGAATGCCCGCGGAACCGACGGGGAAGACATCCGCGTATAAAATGCCATAATGAAAGTCTTTTTGTTCATCGGGAACTTGTTTGGCTTGGGCGTTATAAGACTTGGTTCCTCGGAAAGGTGATGTGCGATAAAAGACGGCTTCGACATAGGGTAACGCGGCTTCATAGAGCCACATAAATCCTTTTGATTTGGGGATGATTTCATAACATTCTCCCCCGACATAAACATGATGATAAATGGGGCGGCCGGCTATGGCAAAAATGCCATTTACTAAGAAGTTCATGGCATCGGGTACGCCTTTAAATCCCCCTTCATCGTAGATATCTGACATTTCAAAGAATACGGGGGCCATCACTTCCCAAAATAATCCTAAGTTGGCATAATAGGACATTTGCCGACATTGTTCTAAAAACATTTCTGGGAAGATTTTATATAATCCTAACATCGCGGGATTATTTTTGAAATAGGCTCGGATAGCGCGATCGGCATTTTGACGATATTCTGCGCTTTCTATGTAATCATAAAATTGACCTCCCATTCCTTGATGCCATAACATTGCCCGCATACAAATTTCGGCAAATTCCATGTTGACGCGATCGTGCCATAGGTGATGTAAAAGGGTGGGCATTTTTCGGGTTTCACCCTTTTCCATAAAGGCTAAAAGTTCTGGGTGAGCCGTCGCGACTCCTCGCCAAATTCTTAAATCGGCATCGTCTCCCGCGTAATGATTATGTAATTCTAAATACTCTTTGGGTAGGAAGTATTTATCGAAGGCTAAGGGGTTTAAAAAGACTCGTTCAGCTATGTATAATAAATCTCGCCAGTAGAAGTCCATTGGCACGGCATAGGCTTTATATATGCCGATAATTTGCATGAGGTTTTCGGGGGTATCGGGTAACATTGATCCCCCCGCTTCTAAGCGATGAATTACGTTGGCATGGGGATGTTGGGAGGGGGGGATAATGTTTGATGGTTTAATAATTGTTTGCACCATTTTGATCTCCTTATGTCTGGCTGTATGGGTTATTTTGCAACGGGTTTATGCGGTTTAGAGGAAGACGCGATCGTGTTTTTTGGTAGGGTTAACGAGTATCTCTCACTTGTGACATAGAAATTGATAAGCTGTTAAGCATTTAAAATTCCTAGTACAATAGACATCTCCATAAACTACAGTAGGGTAGGCATCCTGCCTGCCATTGATCCGATTTTTTCCAGATGTCTAAGGAATGAAAAATAAATAAGGTGACGAATTGTGCAATAGTTTACCCTAGAGCAAGGCTTCTGGGGTTTAATTGTGCCAGTTATTGATTTTTCATTCCTCATAGGCATCCCCCCTGTGACAAGCAGGATGCTTGTCCTACTTTAAACTGAGAAACGGAGTTTCTACTACTGTTTTGATCGCGACTTCTTGGGTAACAGTTGTGGGAATTGTTGCCACCATCGCGGCCGTTGTGGCCTCAGTCCAACGCACTAACCAACTGGGTTGTATTCCTAAGAATAAAATGGTCGCGGTTAAGACAAGGGCAGGTAAACTTTCGGAGAATAAAACTTTGGGATAATAGGCTAATTTATTATCTAATTTCCCAAAGCAAGTGCGGTTTAACAAAATGACAAAATATACCGCGGTTAAACCGGACGCGATAATACAAAGTAATGTGGGAATGGGGAAGGCGGAAAAACTGCCTTGGAAGACTAAAAACTCCGCGATAAATCCGACTAAACCGGGGATGCCCGCGCTGGCCATTCCTCCTAAAATTAAGAGAGAACTTGTTAAGGGTAAACCGCGAACAGGGTTCATTAAACCATTGAGGATATCGAGTTCGCGAGTGCCGACTTTTTCTTCGATGATACCGACTAAATAGAAGAGAAGTGCCAAGATTAAACCGTGACTTACCATTTGAGAAATGGCTCCGACTAACGCGAGTTCTGTTCCCGCGGCGGCGGCGACTAAAATATATCCTTGATGACCGATCGAACTATAGGCTACCATCCGTTTGATGTCTTTTTGCGCGATCGCGCTTAATGCACCATAAACTACACTAATTGTGCCGACAATGGCTAAACCAGGCGCGATTAATTTCCAAGTATCAGGAAATAGTTGTAAGCCAAAACGGATTAAACCATAGGAGCCTAATTTGGCTAAAATTCCCCCTAACATAACTACTACTGGTGTCGATGATTCTACATAGGCATCGGGCAACCATGTATGTAAAGGAACTAGGGGAATTTTAATCCCAAATCCGACGACAATTAGAATCAGTAAAATTAATTGTGTCTTCAAAGGAAAGGCTTGGGTATTGATCGCGTCATAGTCGAAATTGGCAGAACCGCTAAACCACGCGATCGCGAGAAACCCGGCAAACACTAAAAAGCCAGAAACCGCGGTATAAAGCAAAAATTTAATCGCGGCATATTCCCGTTTTTCCCCACCCCAAATCGCAATTAAGAGATAAAAGGGGATAAGTTCAATTTCATAAAACAGGAAGAAAAGCATTAAATTCTGAGCGATAAATGCCCCCATAATTCCCGCATTAACTAACAACATTAACGAGTAATAAAGGCGAGGACGTTCAATTTTATCACCACTGCCCCAAATCACTAATATTGTGAGAAAAGCATTTAAAGCCAAGAGAGGCAAAGATAAACCATCAATCCCTAATTTATAACTTAAACCTAATTGGGGAATCCAAGGTAAATTTTCGGAAAATTGTAATGCCGATGTCGTTAAGTCAAACTGACTTAATAGATAAATTGTGACAAGGCAAATCGCAGCCGAAAACACTAAAGCAATGGAGCGAAGCTGTGTTGTTTTAAGATTTCCGGGGAAAAATCCCACCACCACAGCACCCACTACGGGCAACCAGAGTAAGGTACTCAGCATAATTAAAATTTCAGGGTAACGGTTGATATTCGCCTTTATTTTTAGGAGTGAGAAACCCGGTTTTTAAGTTAACTTCCGGGTTTCTTTTCCTTTGAGATTCTCAATGCCCTAAACAATCAAGGAAACAGCGCCAGTGTCTAAATCATAATATCCACCGACAACTTTGAGTTTACCTTCCTTAATTAATTCAGAGATTAATTGAGACTGTTTTACCTTTTCCACTTGGATTTTTACATTTTCTTTGATCGCGTTAGTTAACGGATCACCACTTTGTCCTTCTG
The DNA here is from genome assembly GCA_041172365.1 of Cyanobacteriota bacterium. Taxonomy (GTDB): domain Bacteria; phylum Cyanobacteriota; class Cyanobacteriia; order Cyanobacteriales; family Microcoleaceae; genus JBEDKD01. The sequence goes on from JBEDKD010000036.1 coordinate 11,808, forward strand.
TTAATTTAACCGCGGGACGAATGGCATTCACCAAACTGCTAATAAAACCCGGAAGTGGTTTATTGTCTAATGCAGCTTTCACCGCACCACAGCGTTTATGGCCTAGCACCATCACCACTTTTGCTCCTAATACCGCGGTGCCATATTCTTGACTCGCGATATCTTCAGTCGTCGCGATATTTCCGGCTAAACGCACCACAAATAAATCGCCGATTCCCTGATCGAAAATAATCTCAGTAGGGACTCGTGAATCCGAACATCCTAAAATACAAGCAAAGGGATTTTGCCCTTCGGCAACTTCCGTTACGCGGGCAATGTCTTGGTTAGGATTTTTGCGTCTTGTTTCCACAAATCGCTTATTTCCTTCTATTAATGTTTGCAAGGCTTCATCGGGAGTCAGATTATTTTTTGAAGTGGTGGCAGGTGGCGCGGCATTTAATTGTTTGGGTAGTGCTGTTGTTACTAACCCTGTACCGATCGCGCCGGCACCAAAGAGCAGTAAATTACGTCGGGAAACTTGTGGCAAATGTTTCTTTTGAGTCATGTTTTTACCTCAGAGGAATAGAAGTTTGATCACTGTATTAGATCAGGTATAATTTTGGGCAGAAATTTCAGATTTTTGGGGATCTAAAAATCTGATTATACTAGACCTTTAAGGGGAGTATATCACTTTTGCCGATTCACTAAGTTGGCATCCGCGCAAAATGTTAAACCAACCTATGTAAATCAAGCCTTTGGAATGGTTGAGAATTGGGGGGAATGAAAACCCATTTTTTATGTTATCATCTTTGGGGATTATTTTTTACATAAAAAATGGGTTTATTCCTAGAACATCTCAGATTTTCAAGAGACTACAGAGACTTCTCCTGTGTCTAAATCGTAATAGCCACCGACTAAATTCACTTTGCCTCCCTTGATTAAATCAGAGATAATTGGGGATTTTTTCAGGGTTGCTACTTGCATTCTGACATTTTCTTTGATCGCGTTAGTCAACGGATCACCATTTTGTCCTTTGGTTTTGTCAATCGCAGGACGAATCGCGTCAACTAAACTGTTAAGAGAACCCGGAAGAGATTTACCCTCCAAGGCTGCTTTCACAGCACCACAGCGTTCATGCCCCAACACCATCAGCACTTTGGCTCCTAATACCCCCGTGGCATATTCTTCACTCGCGATCTCTTCAATTTTCGCGATATTTCCGGCTAAACGCACAACAAATAAATCGCCAATTCCTTGATCGAAAAGAATCTCCGGTGGTACGCGTGAATCAGCACATCCCAAAATACAAGCAAAGGGACTTTGACTTTGGGCGACTGCCTTGATACGCGACATATCTTGATGGGGATTTGTGCGTTTTGCTTCTACAAATCGCTTATTTCCGGCCATTAACTCTTGCAATGCTTGATTAGGTGTCAGGTTACTTTTGGGGGGTTCTGCATTCCCCGCGTGATCAGGTGTCAAGTTACTTTTGGGGTGTTCTGCTTTCCCTGCTTTCCCTGGTTTTAACTTGATTGCTAGTGCTGTTGCGAGTAACCCTGTACCGATCGCGCCTGCACCAAGTTTCAGCAAGTTACGCCTTGATACCTGTAAAAAAGGTTTCTTTGGACTCATATTGTTAAGCTATAGTGATAAAATTTTTATCACTATATCAGAGCAGGTATAATTGGGCTGTAAGATTGTAGATAAAATCAAAAAAATCTTATCTAAAATCCGATTATACTAGACCCTTTAAGTCCCAAGAATCAGAGAAAGTTGAGATAACAAAGGCCAACTGATAACGAGGATAAAAAGGGCTATCCCCACCAGAATCGTTAACGCGTAAAATTGGGTTTGCCCGGAGACGTTATATTTCAAACTTTGACCACTGAATACGGTAAAAATACCTACCAAATTGACGACACCATCAATGAGATAGCGATCAAACCAGTAAATTATTTGAGACACTAAACCGACGACAAACACAATAGTCACTCGGTAAAATTGAGCCGTGTATAAGTCATTAGCAAAGAAGTCTTGAACTCCTTGTAAGGGAAATTTAACAGGTTTTTCAATGCTGTTATTAAGGTAAATAAAAGCACTACTACCAAACCCGATCGCGCTTGAGGCGATTAATAAACCCGCGACAGTTAAATTAATATCTTCCCAATGGGGTAAAAGATGCCATTGCCATAAAATCAGAGGAACGTGCAAGGTAACACCCATTAAAAAAGTCATGGGTAAGACAAAGGGCCAATGTAATTCCGGCGATCGCGTAGTCATTATTTTCGGTTTCCCGGCAAAAATTAAACTAAATTCACGCGTCACACTAAAAGCCGTCAAACCATTAACTAAAAGCAAGACTCCCACCAATAAAGGTCGGGTTTCCCAGAGGCGATCGCCGATTTGTAAAAAAGACCAAAAACCACCAAAAGGAGGAATAGCAATTAAACTGGCAGCACCGATTAAATAAGCCAATCCAGAAATCGGTCGCTTCGACCACAAACCACCATATTTACTCAGATCCTGGGTGATATTATTCCAAACAATACCGCCAATACTCATTACTAATAATGCCATAGCACAAGCATAAGTAAAAAGTAAAGTTAACGCGGTATCTTCCTGTTGAGTTCCTACGGTAATAAATACCAATCCCATGTAGGCACTAACAGTATAAGATAAAGAGCGTTTCACATCAATTTGAGCTAGAGCAATTAAACCGGAACCGATCGCGGTAACAGCACCAACAAAAATAGTGAAATTAGACGCGACAGGAGAAAGAGCTAAAACGGGTTGTAATTTAATTAATACCCAGGCGCCTGTTGATACGACAACAGTATTCCGTAAAATCGTCGCGGGCATCGGACCTTCCATTGCTTCATCTAACCATAAATGCAAAGGAAATTGAGCACATTTTCCCATCGGTCCGGCAATTAAAGCTAAACTTAAAAGGGTTGCCACTTGCGGATCGATCGTCGCGGTTTCTGCCCATTGAGCTAACTCATCAAAATTCCAAGTTCCTGCTAAGGGTAAAAGTGCAACTACTCCCATTAGTAGAAATAAGTCACCCACCCGTTTTGTCAAGAACGCGTCACGAGCTCCGGTTACTACCAAAGATTGATTAAACCATAACCCAATTAAGAGATAAGTTCCTAAGGTGAGAACTTCGAGAATCATGTAACTAAAGAAGAGGGAATTACATAACGCGAGCGCACACATTCCACCTTCAAAAAGGCCTAAAAAGGAGAAGAAACGAGCCCATCCCCAGTCATTTTCCATGTAACCAATGGCAAAAATTTGCGCGAGGAAATTTAATCCCGTGACTAAAACGGTGGCACCGATGGTAACAGAAGATATTTCCACTGGGATCGTTAAGTCGAGCCCCGCGACATTCAGCCAAGGAATATTAAGATATTGGGGCGGCTGGTTCCAAATTGCTGATAACGCGATTATACCATGTATAAACGCGATCGCGGTTAAGATAGCATTGAGATAGCCCGCGGGACGAGGCCCCGTGCGTCGGGTGATGCCCGGAAACCACAGGGCGGATAAGACAGCACCCAGTAGCGCGTAGCATGGTATTAACCAAACGGTTTGGAGAAGGACTTGATCCATTAACATTGCCTGTACATTCTAATGTTACAAAAGGTTAATTTTCTGCGAAAACCCGTAGGTGATCGTCCTCTAAGCAAGTGCTTTGGATTAATCTCATTAATCTTATAGGAATATTATTATTATTCGGCAAAAATGCCTCAACAATCTTTATTATTTGCCCGATAGTGTAAATAAATAACCAAGGAAAAAAGCGCGCTTTTTCCCGCAAAACCTTATCCCATAAGCAATTCTTGATATTCTCACCTCTGAGAATCTAGGATTAATAGTAATTAATACTTATTGCTTTGGGGATCGTGGGAATGGTAGGATCAAAAGTTTTTTTGCGTCAATATTATCGGTGTGAAAAAAGGCAAATTCATTTCAGGGGTAATGGCAAGGGGCTTTCCTCAATTTGCCACGTTTTTTATATTAAGTAGGGACACGGCAGTGCCGTGTCCCTACTCTTGCCGAAAAGAAAAGGACACGGCAGTGCCGTGTCCCTTCTTGATTTTTGGTAATTTTTCCTGTAATGAAACAGCCCTGGGAATGGTTGCGGGTTAAGATTGCATGGCTTTGAGTACGCGATCGGCTAAAGTACCAATAGATTGCCCTAATTGTTTGCGTAATTTCCAGCGTTGAAAGGCCTTTTCGTACTCTTCAGTATTACTTTTAAAAGTTTGCCAACCATTTAAAGTTAATCCTAATCCCCATATAATGAGAATATACCAACACCAGGATAAAGTACCGGATGTCACCAAGTTTAACACAATTAAAAAGGCATTAACAATGAGGAATCTTTCGGCATTTTGTTTAAAGATACCCTGGCGATAATCATTAAATTGTTTCCGCTCTTGCACATCACCTCTATACAAAAACCATTCTTGTTCTGCGGCCAATAAATCTTCCTGAGAAACGCCCATTTCTGTAGCAATTTCGACAAGTTGTGCTCGGGTTAATTCGCCTTTGTCTTCTCGACGGGCGATCGCGAGTTTTAAAATCTCTTGTGCATCCTCAGACGCGTAAGTTGTGATAATTTGATTTTCGGGTATATTCATATCAAGGCCGCCAATTGTTCTGACATCACTTCTATTTTCATTATATAACAGAAGGAAGAAGGAAGAGGGAAGAAGGAAGAGGGAAGAAGGAAGAAGGAAGAGGGAAGAAGGAAGAAGGAAGAAGCGATAGTCTGTCTTTACGGAAATAGGATCAGCAAGAAATCGCCAGGGATTAAAATCGCCAGGGATTAAAATCCCTGTCTCATAGCTTAAGTCCTCGCATATAGGACTAGAAGAGACATCTCCAAAAACTACTGTAGGGTAGGCATCTTGCCTGCCTTTGATCTAATTTTTGGCCGATATCTAATTTAGGCTTCTTGAGTCGTCTTTAGAGGACTTTAGCTATTAGCCCGGAACTTTAGTTCCGGGTGGGTGATTGTGCCAATCATGTTATTTTAACCAAGGGTATATAACCAGCCATCTCGCGCACAAATTCTCACAATTCCATCCCAAACGATCGGGGTTGACTCAAAGGATAAACCGGGTTTAAATCTCGCGGCTTCTTCCACCACTAAACGATAATATTCACCTTTAGCATTTTTCAAAGCATTTTTCGCAGCCGGTTTCGCGTTTTCCCAATGTAAATTAAACAGATAAACCCCATTATAACCCGCAGAAATTAACTTATTCCCATCAGTAAATATCGGCGTAGAAATGGATGCACCTATGGGTTCTTTAAACAGAATTAAGGGTTGATCATAAGACTGTTTACGCCAAGGCACATCGACTTTTTCCCCTGTCGTAACATCCTGAGCGCCAATATATAAATTACCATCGATCGCGTGAGTGGCAAAAATAGCAGGAAACCCACCATAATTATATTCATCATTCAACGCGACGGAACCAATAACGCCTCCTTCCCAATCAGCAAAACGACGATTTCCCGTAGGCAAAAACCATTCTACACTATCATTTGAGGGTTTTTGGGGATTTAATTTAATCACTCCACCATTACCCGGAATATATTGTTTTTCAATGGCACAAAATAACTTACCTGACTGAGAAACTACCACACTTCCATCTAAGTCAGAACCCGTAAAAAACTCCCAAACAATTTTACGCTCATCGAGATTAATTGCATAAATATGTCCTGAACCCGCGGCATAAAATAGGATATTTCCTAAACGAGAGGGAGAGGACTCCGCGACTAAATTTCCCCCATGTTTTTTGATATCAGCAGGATCGTAAAGTTGCACCTCATCTAAAATTTTCGGTTGTAGGATTCCTTGTCTTTTTTCCGCGGTTTTTGTGGAACTATTAAGAAAATAACCGATCGCGTTTTCCCCCGCGTTAAAAATAACACCTTTTCCTAAATATAAAGGACTACTATCATTATCACGACTATAACTAGGAGTTTTGCGAATATCTAAGGTCCAAAGGGCATCTCCGGTTCTAAAAGAAATAGCCCGAAAACTAGGCGCGATCGAGCCACCTTTACTACTGCGACTACCTTGTAAGATCACAATGCGATTTTCCGGTGGCGCAGTTTCATCAATATAAATAGTAGAAGAACCCTTAATCACATCATCAAATTCATAACGCCAAACTTGTTTATTTGTCCCCAGATCAATTTTATGTAAATAGTGATCATAAGCACCAATAACCAGATATTTTTTATCACGATCGCGAGTAATTGTCGGTTGTCCAGTCCAACCCGCACCGCTCCAAACACTACTTTTTTGACCCAAAAAAGTCCGACCACTTCCTAACTCAAATTTGTCGAGTAAATTTAAACCCTTTGGCGTACCTCGTCCATAAAATCTGCGTTGATCATTACCGAGAAAAGTTGGGATCAAAAGTTCGATTTCCGGTTTAGGTTTAGGAGTAATAATACTAGCTTTTTGTATAGATTTAGGACTGGGTTTTGCGGTTTTTTCCGATTTTTTGGAATCGGGAGATTTACATTGAGTCAGTAACAGAGAGGGAAGACTAGAACCCAATAAGAATAAAAGAGCTCTTTGTTGAAAAAATCGGCGTGATAATTTCATATTTTCATGGTATAGTAGAAAATTTGATTAAAGGATTATGAGAGTAACCGTCTCTTTTTGAGAGTGAGATCACTCAGCAAAATCCACAATATATTAAATCATTTTGGGTTGACAAACAAGTAGGGACACGGCACTGCCGTGTCCCTACTGCCGTGTCCCTACTGCCACGGTTTTTGACTATTATCCCAATTGCGCTATACTCGGAAAAGATAAAAATTAACCCCAATTAAGGGAAATATACAATGACTAATCGTCTGGCACAATCTCAAAGTCTTTATCTTCGTAAACACGCGGAAAATCCCATTGATTGGTGGCCTTGGTGTGAGGAAGCATTAGCAACGGCTCGTCGCGAAAATAAACCCATTTTTCTTTCCATTGGTTATTCTAGCTGTCATTGGTGTACCGTCATGGAAGGGGAAGCTTTTTCTAATAGCGCGATCGCGCAATATATGAATACTAATTTTCTCCCAATAAAAGTCGATCGCGAAGAGCGGCCGGACATTGATAGTATTTATATGCAGGCCTTACAAATGATGACACAACAAGGGGGATGGCCTCTCAATATATTTCTATCTCCTGAAGATTTAGTCCCGTTTTATGGGGGGACTTATTTTCCTGTAGATCCTCGTTATGGCCGGCCGGGTTTCCTAGATGTTTTACAAGCAATTCGCCGCTTTTATGATACGGATAAAACCAAATTACAAGCCATAAAAGGGGAAATTTTAGAGAATCTCAAACAGACGAGTGTGTTATCCAATGTTGGGGCTGATTTAACTCCAGAAATTTTACGAAAAGGTATGGAAGTCAGTAGCGCGATCTTGAGCGAACACTATTCTCAAAATAGTTTTCCCATGATTCCCTATTCTGACTTAGCATTGCGGGGAGTACGTTATAATTTAGAGGTTCGGACTAGCAGTAAAGAAATTTGTACCCAACGGGGTTTAGACTTAGCATTAGGGGGAATTTATGATCAAGTAGCCGGAGGTTTTCATCGTTATACCGTTGATCCAAATTGGACAGTTCCTCACTTTGAAAAAATGCTCTATGACAATGGTCAAATTGTCGAATATTTAGCGAATTTATGGGCTTTAGGAGTAAAAGAAGCCGCCTTTAAACGGGGTATTCAAGGAACTGTAGAATGGTTAAAACGTGAGATGACTTCGCCCCAAGGTTATTTCTATGCAGCACAAGACGCGGATAGTTTTAACACTCCCCAGGAGTTAGAGCCCGAAGAAGGTGCTTTTTATGTATGGAGTTATGAGGAGTTAGAAAAACTCCTCACTCAAGAAGAATTTTGGGAAGTACAAGAGCATTTTACGGTGACATCTCAAGGGAATTTTGAAGGGAAAAATGTCCTTCAACGTCGTCATCCGGGGGAACTAAGTGCATTAGCAGAAACCGCATTAACGACATTATTTAAAGTGCGTTATGGTGACTTTCCCGATGCTGTAAAAACCTTTCCGCCCGCCCGCGATAATCAAGAGGCAAAAAATTATCCTTGGCCCGGCCGTATTCCCGCTGTAACAGATACAAAAATGATTGTGGCTTGGAATAGTTTAATGATTTCTGGGTTAGCGCGTGCCGCGGCGGTTTTGGCTAATTCTGATTATTTAGATTTAGCGACAAAATCGGCTAATTTTATTTTAGAGAATCAATGGGTAAATGGACGTTTTCATCGTTTAAATTATGATGGGAATGTGTCAGTTTTAGCGCAATCAGAGGATTATGCTTTGTTTATCAAAGCTTTGTTGGATTTACATCAGGCAAGTTTGGCGATTTCTAATGAATTTACGCCGGAATATTGGTTAGAAAACGCGGTGAAAGTGCAAGGTGAATTTGATGATTATCTCTGGTGTATTGAATTGGGGGGATATTATAATACTTCTGCCGATAGTAGTGATGATTTAATTGTGAAAGAGCGCGGTTATACGGATAACGCGACACCCGCGGCTAATGGTGTCGCGATCGCGTCTTTAGTGCGTTTATTCTTGTTAACAGAAGACTGGGAATATTTAGAACACGCGCAAAAAGGATTACAAGCATTTGGGAGTATGATGCAAGAAGCTCCCCAAGCTTGTCCGAGTTTATTAAGTGCTTTAGATTGGTATCGCCATGCTACTTTAATTCGCACAACTTCTCCCCAAATTGCTTCTTTAAGTCAACAATATTATCCGACGGCTATTTATAAGCTCACGACAGATTTACCAGAAAACGCGATCGCGTTAGTTTGTCAAGGGTTAAGTTGTCTCGAACCTGCTACCACTGAAGCGCAATTATTAGAACAATTGCAGCAAAGTCAAACGCGGGAATAATCTCTGATAAAGCTAATAGCTATTAGTTATTAGCTTTATTTTTCTAGGATTGAGGAGAGCGCGATCATGATTTTCCCATAACTTGACAAAAACAGATAAAGAGAAGCTATAATAACATTGGGGATATTATCAAAAGGAAAAGCCAATGATTACTCAAGTCATGGTACAGCCCTCATCCTGGGTAGAAACAGGCATCAAAATTTGTCAAGTTAAAAATGTCAGTCTGTTTAAATTTACTGATGAACTTCAGGCGCGACTGGATGAACTTTCAGATAAAAAGAAAGCGGGTTTACTAACAAATGATGAAGAAGCAGAATTGACAGGAATTTTGGAACTGGATAGAATTTTTACATTACTGAATGCGAGAATTATTGCCAATTATGACAATTAACGATCAAATCAGAAAATTAGTCCGATGATGACACAGAGAAAGGAAAAAACAAGCGCGATCGCTCATCAACCAATAATTCTACACTTTTCGGTATTTAGAGATGTATAATGTCAAGATTACTTAGGGTGGGATTCATCTTTGATTTCCTCATCATCTCCTTCATATAAAGCATTAAGAATCTCTTGGATTTTATCTACGGAAATATTAACTAGATATGATTTGGCATAAATCGTCATTAAAAAGATGATTGTCGCCTCTTTAACATGATAAATCAGTCGATAACCAGAACTTTTTCCCTTCTTAATATCGCTGTTTTTCACCCTAACTTTAAACACAATATAATCGGTTCCGGGTATTTTCTTTCCGGGCAATTCTCCTGCTTGTAGTTGTTCAATAATTGCTTGAACATCAGAGCGAATATGACGATATTTTTTTGATAATAAGCGTAAGTTTCGCTTAAACTCATCAGCAAAATATATCTGAATATCTGGAATTTCACTCGGCATCAATTCCCTCCCATAATTCAGAAATGGGGTGAACTTTACCTTGTTTTATTTCCTGCCAAGCTTGGCGAAAACTATCTTCAGGGGAGGGTTGACTTTCTTCATCGGCAAAAACGGTAATCCGAACCCGATGCCCACTAAATTTTGCCGATTGAGCGAGTATTTCTTCCCAAGTTCCTTCTATTTCTAGCACGCGTGCTGTCATGGGCTTGACTCCTTGAATGCTTCTTTTGATTTTATTATAGCATCACTGTTTTAAGTAATGACGTTTTTTCTTAACCACCAAGGCCGATTATGACACAGAGAAAGGAAAAAACAAGCGCGATCGTCCTGTCAAGCGCATGATCTTCTCTTATGTCCATTGAATGAAAGTTTATGAAATGTCATTCATCAGATAAGGTGCTATCTGGGAGCATCTCAAAGAAGCAAAAAAAACCGTAGTGGGTTGGCTACGCCAACTACCAATCTACAAAAATGAGATGCTCCCCTGCTATCTTACCTTTATCTTTAGCTTTGTGAGTATAGGCAGGATCATGCCTTATGCCATTGTGATTGAAACAACACCCAATAAGTCTTCAGCATATCCACCTGATTTACCCCGATGTGCAGCCACAGGCACTACCCTTGTTGAAGTAAATCAGAAAATTAAAGACGCGATCTAATTTCACTGAGAAGGATTGCGAGAAAACGATTTACCCATTCCCGAATCAAAAACGCGATGTGACTATGTAGAAGCACGGTAGTAGGGCAAAAAATTTCATATACCATGAACTTTCAATTTACCAAATTACTAAAGAGTAGAAACTAGCTATTTTTTGATCGGCGGTAATAATAGCAGCTTGATTTCTTTTGGCAACTGCTACAACCACTCTATCTGCGGGATCTCGATGTTCCCATTCTAGTTTGACACTTTCTAGCCAAATTTCCTCATCAATTGGTATTATACGAACAACATCAGACTTTTTTAGAGTGGCGATATATTCATCAATACTTACTCCTAAATCTAATTTATGATTTTTGATCTTAATCGCGATTTCCCAAATAGCTGTTGATGGAACTAAACAATTTTTTTCTTGTTCCATCTGCTGACAAGCTTCTTTTGCCCGTTGAGAAAGTTTGTCGGGATCTAAACTCCACCAGATTAAAGCGCAGGTATCAAGGACAATTTTCATACTTCCTGCCATTCTTCAGTTGTTGGAGTAGTTAAGTCCTCAAAATATTTTACTTTACCCCGCATATCCTTAAATAATTCTTCCGTTGAAAGAGTCTTTTCATAGGGAGAAATTCTCAAAATAGGTTTAGCTCCATCGGTTACTAAAATTTCTTCGCCTTCTCGCTCTACAAGTTGCAAAAATTCTAGTAAATTCGCTTTTAATTGATTTTTGTCAACGGTTTTCATGGGCTCATAATTTATGTCTGGTTAAAACTGATTATATTTTAATACTGTGGCATTTGTCAAAATTTTTTAGGATTATTCACATACGTTTATAGTCAAAGAGTTATTGAGTATTAAGATTTATCACAAAGCCTTTAAGCACGAAACTACGCCAGTTATGGCAACTGGAGGTCGAGAAACCGGGTTTTTCTAGGAAAATACTTTCGTTGTAGCCCGCCGAGAGAGCATCTCATTTTGGTAAAAACACTCAACACCTTACGGGTATAGGGTGTAGGCTGTTCCCTCTTGTTACAGAGCGGAGTCGAAGTACCCTCTTCGGACTTCCCTGCTATATTTGCAAATATGAGATGCACCCTGCTATCTTCCTCTGTATTAGTTTTTCCGTTTTTGACTAAACCCTCATTTTGATCACCGATTAATTCTCCTGCTTATAATTGTTCGATAATTGCCTGAACATCAGAGCGGATATGACGGTATTTTTTTGATAATTAAGCGTAAGTTTCGCTTAAACTCATCAGCAAAATATATCTGAATATCTGGAATTTCACTCGGCATCAATTCCCTCCCATAATTCAGAAATGGGGTAAACTTTACCTTTTTTTATTTCCTGCCAAGCTTGGCGAAAACTATCTTCAGGGGAGGGTTGACTTTCTTCATCGGCCAAAAGGGTAATCCGAATTTTCCCGGCGATATTTTCCCGAAATAGCACTATTTTCTACTTCCGTCCGAAAGTTTTCCATCATCGCGATCGCTTGTCGATGTAACTCATCATAATCTTGTCTATCTAAATCAATATATAGTAAACCTAAATGAGTTATGAACGCGGTAGGGGTAGTGCCCCCGTGCCTACCCTGATCGGACGGGGCAACCACAGGGGGATTGCCCCTACAAGATTTAACAATTCATTTAGGTT
>JBEDKD010000037.1:0-29971 GCA_041172365.1 Cyanobacteriota bacterium
CTGATTTGTAGGTTGGGTTGAATTATGAAATCTCAGGAAGTATGAGTTTTTTGTTCAACCCAACCCATCAAATAGGCTTTGAGGGAAACCGCTCCTAAACGCTCCTAAACGCAGATGTTAAGGGACTGATTTAAGACTTAATGATGATGCCCCTTCAACGATCGCGATTAATTCGTTATTATTACCGGGTTGTTTCCAGAAAATACCCATGCCATTACTGACAGCAGTTATCTGATAATCACTCGGAGATCCGTGAACTAAAATTACGTCATCTGTCGAGTTAAAATCCTTAATTAAGGCATAGTCACTATTAGCCCCATCCTTATTACCACTGTCGTAATAAACCTTATTGGCATCTCCTAAAACCAATGTATCCTTTCCTTCACCACCAATTAAAGTGTCGATTTCGCCGCGCCCGGGGTTAGTCACGTCCACATCAACACCAATTAATAAATCATCCCCAATATCCCCACTAACTAAATCATTACCACTCCCTCCAAAGAGAGTATCATTCCCTTTGCCTCCCCAAAGATTATCATTTCCTTCTCCTGCGATGAGGGTATCATTATTATCATTGCCATAGAGGTAATCATCTCCACTATAAGCAAATACGAGATCATCCCCTTTCGCACCATAAAGGGTATCGGAACTATCTCCTCCAAAGAGAGTATCATTGCCTTGATTACCATTTAAGAAATTATTACCCTCATTCCCAAATAATAAGTCATTGCCACTACCCCCATAGAGAGAGTCGTCTCCTTTTCCTCCGACTAAATTATCTTCACCTACGTCGCCAATGACTAAATCATTTCCATCCCCGCCCCAGAGAGGGGTATTGAAGGGACTCGCGATGAGAGAATCATCACCCGCACCCCCAGAGAGACTATCATTGGCATCACGACTTACTAAAGAATCATTACCACTCCCACCGATGAGATAATTCCCCCCTTTTGGCCGACTTAAGAGGGTATCATTCCCCTCTAATCCAAAGACTAAACCAGGGGCAGTCGCCTCATAGAAATCATTACCCGTAGTCAAAACGACACTACTGGGGGTGTTGTTTTGGGGAGGTAAACTAGGCACTGCTAAATTCCCAAGACTCGGTGTCGCAAAAGATGTATTTGCCTGGGTGAGAATATTGATTAAGTTTGAGGAAGTCGAAGTAGAATTACTCGAATTAGAAGATGTTACAGATAAGGGGTTAGAGGAGCCCCCAGAAGAGCCCCCACCTCCTGAAGAAGATGAGCTACCAGCAGAAGGCGCGGGTGATGAAAAAATCGGTGTAAAGGGATTGTTGGAGGGGAGGAGAGTTGGTGTGAAAATGGGAAAGCTGGGGATCGATGATGTCGGAGGCACTGGGGTAGGTGAAGGCTCCGGCGCGGGTTTCTCCCCGACTTTTATACTCGCGATCGCGCTATTACTACTAAAGGGGCTTGAGTCTCCATTATTTTTCCGATCGCGCTCTACATCCGCGGTTGCCCCATTATTCCCGATAATTTGATCCCACGCGGTAAACGCGATCGCGTTATTAACTGTTCCCGCAAAATCTTTCTTGGGAAGAAAACGCAATTTTGTCGAACTATCTGAGGCTAATAATAATGCCTTCTGAGGTTCAACTGTTGCATCTAACCAAGTGTTACCATTGATGGTGTATTGCCATTTACCATTCGTAGTATCTAATTTGGTAATCGCGATCCCCTGTTTCGCTTTCTCCTGTTTGGTAATCGTACTATCGGGTTGAGTTTTATCATCGGGATCGGTAATTTTATCACCTCCGAGTCGATTGATTAATTCGGTGATGGATGTCCCGTTATTTTCTGTATCATTAAGACCGATACCTGTTAAATTGGGACTGACAGAATTATCAAGATTAGGGGACTGATTGACAATTACTTTTACTTCCGCGGTACTGGTTTTAGTGCCATCCGTCACGGTGTAATTAAAAGTGTCAATTCCGTTAAATCCGGGTTTGGGATTATATTCAATATTACGAGCCTTATCAATGCCGATCGCGCCCACAGAGACATTGGCATCCCCTTGAAAATTCTGATTCGCGATGCCCGTTTTGGGGTCTAATTTTGCTAAAAAATTATGGGAGTCATTGCCAATTTTGGTGAAAAATCCCCCCACCATCGGATTTCCTTGAGAGTCAAGCGCGATCGTATTGACGAGATTATTCGTCCCTACACTGAAATTATCATCGACTACTCCAGTTGTCGTATTTAATTTGGCAATAAAGGAATGAGATTTACCGCCGATTTTGGTGAAAAATCCCCCGACAAACGCGTTGCCATTGGCATCTAACGCGAGGGCATTAACCCCATTATCGGCACTGGCATTAAAACTGTCTATTAATTGACCATTTGCTTCGTTGATTTTCGCCAGAAAACTACGGTTTTGTGTGTTGATTTTACTAAAATCTCCCCCAATAAGTAAATTGCCATTGCCATCGGGGACGATGGAATTGACGATATTATTGGGTTCGGGTTTAAAGGTTGAATCTAAAGTGCCATTTTGATCTAATTTGCCCAGAAAATTTTGTTTCGTATTGTCGATTTGAGTGAAATTTCCCCCGATAATGGGATTGCTATTTTTATCAAAAACGAGCGCTTGTACCGCATTATTGAGATTAGGGTTAAAACTACTATCAATTTTGCCATCACTCTTGAATCTCGCGAGAAAATTGCGAGACTCTCCGTTAATTTGGGTGAAATCTCCCCCAATTAGCGTATTGCCATTACTATCAAGCGCGATCGAGTGAATCTGATTATTAGCATCAAGGTTGAAAGTCGCAGCCGCCTTACCATCACTACTATTTAATTTGGCAATATAGTTACGCGACTCCCCGCCAATTTTGGTGAAATTTCCCCCCACGATCGGGTTGCCATCCTGGGGAATCACAATCTCTGCTACAGGATTATCAGCATTAGGATTAAATTGGGGATCAACACTACCATCAATGCTATTTAATTTAGCAATAAAGTTACGATTGATGCCATTAATGCTGCTAAAATTTCCTCCCACATAAACCCAATCATTAATTAAAACAGTTCCATTCCTAGGGGCTGTAACACTTTGCAGCCTCAGACGTTGGGAACCCCCTTGATCATTGTCTAATACATTCAAGAAAACTTGGGATGTATCAGTTTTTACCGCCTTTTCATCCCCATTGGCAATAATGGGTGTCGGTGTCGGAGTTGGTGTCGGAGTTGGTGTCGGAGTTGTTGTTGTCGGAGTTGTTGTTGTCGGAGTTGTTGTCAGAGTTGTTGTTGTCGGAGTTGTTGTTGTCGGAGTAGTTGTTGTCAGAGTTGTTGTTGTCAGAGTTGTTGTTGTCGGAGTTGTTGTTGTCATTTTTTTATGGTGAATATGTAGATGACTCATGGAAAAAGAAGAAAGTATCCAGAAAACCCATTATTTCTTATCACCAAGTTCATTTGATTCCTTGATGAGTACCCATAAGGTTAAGCGTTATTAACTGAGGCAAATTATCTGAGGCTGAAACCAGGTTTCTCAACCCAAAATAGTCATTTTATGCCATCGTCTGAAATCAGAAACTCGCTTTCATTGGTACAATACCTTCGCCCAACCTAAAAAATGATTTTTATGGTTGTTGGGTTTTGCGCGACGCGCACCCCTGGGGAACGTGCCTCAACCCAACCTATAAAGAAATGGGGAAGGTATTGTTTGGTAGAAATTAAGTTTATCGAGTTTCTCTGCCTAATTTTTCTGGTATTCTTTCTCCGTTATACTTAGTGTTACCCATTTTTCTCCACTTTTCCATCATTGTCAAGATAAAATTTAATTGTTTTTTAAGATTTTGGTCTGATTTTTCGGGAGAAATTGTCGCGTTTTGCAGTAGATAAAATTATATCAATGTAAAAATTTATACCTGGTAAGCTCCGAGAAGTAAACAGAAAAAAGGGATTGCAAAGAAGGAGATAAGCCCAATATAAGGCGCGATCGTGTTCCCTTCCCCATCCCATCAAAAAATACCCATCACGTTTCTTGTCTTAATTGATACAAAGATAGCCCGAAAAAAATAATCGCCCTTTCTGTTTCGGCGAGAAAGGGCGATAAAAATATTAAATTATCAAATTTTAACCAACGATCATCTTAATCCAACCAATCAAACCATGTCCCGTTAACACCTCCACCGCCAGCAGAGAGATAAAACCGATCATGGCAAAGCGCCCATTCATCTTCTCCGCGTACTCGGTGAAGCCCGTGTTAACAGTCTCATCGACATACATCTTCGGCTCGATGGCAAAGTTATTCATTAAGCCTTGTGTATCCATCGTCATTTTACGTCCAGTCATTTCTCTTGTTTCCTTGTCTTATCTAGTTTTCCAGCTATGTAAACAAATGTAACAAATTATTAAGGAATGTAACAGTGATGTACGTCACACATATAGGTGATTCTCGTCACACCAAAAGCCGAGCAGACACCTCCAGCCCATAGTAGAGAAATCACTGACACTTCACAGAGATGAGTTATAGTAAAGAAAACAGAGCATCATCGCTTCGTTTTCTAGATGATTTAAAAAACAACGATTAATTAATATCAAAATAAAAAAAATCTGGAATTTCATCTGATTTTTCACTATGAATTTACTGTCTCTTGAGTGCCAGAAGCCCCTAATTTTAATTGTTGATGATCAACCAGATAACATCAGCCTTTTATCCCTTATTCTGGAAAATTCTGGATATGAAGTCGAGGGTATTATTGACGGAGAAGAAGCCATAACTTTTTGTCAAGAACAACCGCCTGATTTGATTTTACTCGACATTATGATGCCCGGAATGAATGGCTATGAAGTCTGTTGTTTATTAAAATCAGCAGCCCAAACTTGTGACATTCCTATCATTTTTTTGAGCGCGTTAAACGATGTCAATGATAAAATCCAAGCCTTTGAAGTAGGGGGGGTTGATTATATTACAAAACCCTTTAAATCTGCTGAAATTTTAGCGAGACTTTCTACCCATTTAAAAATCTACCATTTTCAAAAAGAACTCCAAGCCAAAAACCAACTATTAGAAGCGGAAATTCGGGAAAGAAATCGTGTTCAAGAGGAATTAAAAACATCAGAAAATGAACTCAAATTTTTACTGGATTCCCTGAAACAATTAATCCTGGTTTTAGACTCTAATGGTGAAGTGATCAGAGTCGCGGGCAGTGTTGAAGAAATTTTAGAACAACGGGATAAGCAAATACAAAAGCGTTTTTTATTTAACGCTTTAACTCAATCTCAAATCAATCTTTTTTTACAGTCTGTTCAGCAATCTCTGGAACAAAAAAAGGCAATTGATTATGAATTTAACTTAATAATTCAAGGAGAAGAAAAATGGTTATGTTGTAGTACATCCCCCCTTTCTGAGCATACAGTTATTACGATTGTTCGTG
The DNA here is from genome assembly GCA_041172365.1 of Cyanobacteriota bacterium. GTDB lineage: Bacteria > Cyanobacteriota > Cyanobacteriia > Cyanobacteriales > Microcoleaceae > JBEDKD01. The sequence continues at coordinate 5,402 of JBEDKD010000037.1, forward strand.
ATATTACAGCAAGCAAAGAGGCGGAAATTGCCTTACGTTTAGAAGAAGAAAAATTTAGAGCCGCCTTTCAGTCTAGCCCCAATTTAATTGGTATTTATCAATTTCAAGATGGTCTATGTCTTGATGTTAATAAGACATTTTTAAAAGTGACAGGTTATACCAGAGATGAAGTTGTTGGTAAATTCAGCCAGGCCCAGGAATTTGTGGAAAATATAGATGGAGGGGAAGAGTTCAAAAAGACTTTAGAAGAAACTGGTCGCATTGATAACTATGAAGTTAAATTTAAAACTAAATATGGAGAAGAAAGAACGGGTTTATTATCCGCACAATTCATTCAGATCCAAGGAAAGGGCTGCATTTTAACAACAATTAATGATATTACAGATCGGAAAATTTTAGAAGATAAATTCTGGCAAACTCAGCGATTTTTAGAAAGTATTGTGGAAAATTTGCCCCTAGCAATTGTGACGAAAGACATTAAAAATGACTTTCATTTTGTTGTATGGAATAAAACCGCGGAGGAACTATTTGGTCTTTCCAGAGCCGAGGTTATCAATCATAATGACTATGATTTTTTTCCCAAAAATCAAGCCGATTTCTTTCGCTCTAAAGATTTAGAATTGTTAGAAAAACGGCAATTAATTGACATCCCTGAAGAACCCCTCGATAGTCATTCTTTAGGCAGAATCTACTTACGGACTATTAAATTACCGATTTTTAACGATCGCGGTGAAGTCACCCATTTACTGTGCATTTCGGAAAATATCACAGCACGTAAAGAAGCCGAGGCGAAAATGAGATTATTAGAACGCGCGATCGAGGCTTCTAGTAATGGGATTTTCATTAGCGATCCCCACCAAGGGGATAATCCCATTATTTATGTCAATCCGGCCTTTGAAATCTTAACGGGTTATACCGCGGAGGACGCGATCGGTAAAAATGGTCGTTTTTTACATCGGGGCGATAACGATCAAACAGAACTAAAAACCTTAGAGAAAGCCTTTTTAGAAGAAAAAGAATGTTGTGTTGTTGTGCGGAATTATCGCCAAGATGGTACTTTATTTTGGAATCAACTTTCTTTATCACCTGTGCGCGATAACTCTGGTAAATTAACCAATTTTATCGCATTTATGACTGATATGAGTGCTCGCAAAATAGCGGAACAAGCCTTACAAGAAAGAGAAGAACTTTTTCGCTTATTAGTGAATCAGTCCCCCGTAGGTATTTATCAAACTAATACAGAAGGAGACTATCTATTTGTCAATCCTTATTGGTTGGAGCTTACGGGCATTTACCCCTTAGACGCCTTAGGTGAAGGATGGAGTAAGGCATTACACCCAGAAGATCAGGAATGGGTTTTAAGCGAATGGTTAAAAATCACTCAAATGGGAATAGAATTTAATATAGAATTTCGTTTTATCACTCCTAAAGGTAAAATTAATTGGGTCTATTCCAGAGCTGTTCCCATCAAAAAAAAGGGGATTATTACCGGATATTTTGGCACAGTCGTTGATATTAACACGCGTAAGCGAGCTGAACAAGCCCTTCAGAAAGAAATTCGCAGGGCTATGCTTTTAGGTCAAATTACCCAAGAGATTCGCTCCTCCTTAGATAGTCAGCAAATGTTTCAAACGGCTGTCACTCAAATCGGGATAACTTTTAACGTGACTCGCTGTTTGTTACATACTTATCTTAACGTATCGCCCCCGAAAGTACCCCTGGTAGCAGAGTATTTAGAATCGACTTATCGCTCCTTCTTTCCCAGGGAAATTCCTGTGGTTAATAATCCCCATTTAGAGCTTATTTTGGCGCAAGAAGACGCGGTTTCTTCCCCTAATGTCTATGAGGATACTTTCTTACAATTCGCCCATGAACTTTTGCGTGAGTATCAAATCAAATCTATGTTAGTTGTGCGTACCTCCTATCGAGGTGAAACTAATGGGATAATTTGTTTACATCAATGCGATCGCTTTCGTCAATGGACTGAAGAGGAAATAGACTTAATTGAAGCCGTGGCACTCCAAGTCGGAATTGCTCTGTCACAAGCGAATTTCATCGATCAGGAAAAACAGCGTCTTTGGGAACTAGATCAGCAAAATATACAGCTTCAAGAAGCCTTACAAGAGCGTGAACGGATCGATCAATTATTACAGGGACATAATCAAATTTTAGAAATGATCGCGAAAGGTTTTCCTTTGAAGGAAGTTTTAGAAGTTTTAGTACATTTTATTGAATCGCGATCGCAGAATGCTCTGTGTTGTTTTGCCCTTTTTGATCCTAGTAATAATACTTTGTGTAGTGGCGCGGCTCCCAGTCTTCCTGATGATTACACGCGGGCTTTAGATGGAATGAAAATCGGTCCTCTCGCGGGTTCCTGTGGCACCGCGGCTTTTTATAAACAAACCATTGTCGCGTCAGATATTAGCACCGATCCCCGATGGACTGACTTTCGTGATTTTGCCTTAAGTTATGGCTTACGCTCTTGTTGGTCCACTCCTATTCTCTCCGCAGAAGGTGATGTTTTAGCCACCTTTGCTATGTATTATAAAGAAATGCACACACCCACCATTGAAGAACAAGAATTAATTAACAAAGCCGTTTATTTAGCTAAAGTCGCGATCGAACGTCAACGCAGTGAAGAAAACTATCGGACAATTTTTGAATCTTCCTATGATGGTATTGTCGTTTTCCATCCTGAAACTGGGAGTATTTTGGATGCTAATGAAAAATTTTGTCAAATCTTTGGTTTGAGTCGCATGACTATCACTGAAATTACTTTTAATCAACTGAGTTTAGCCGAATACCCCTACACTGAAACCGAGTTTTATCAGAGAATACAAGAGGCAAAAACGGGAGAAATTCAAAGATTTGAATGGCGCAGTAAAGAGCATTCCGGTCACGTTTTTTGGTCCGAGATCATTTTAAAACGGACAGGATTGGGCGGAAAAGAGCGCATTTTGGGAATTGTTCGTGATATTCGCGATCGGAAACTGGCGGAAGAACAATTACAAAAAGCCGCGGAAGCTGCCCAAATTGCCAACAAAACTAAAAGTTTATTTCTGGCAAGTATGAGCCATGAATTACGCACACCACTCAATGCCATTCTCGGCTTTACTCAAGTGATGTCTCGCAACTCCGATCTTACCCCAGAACAACGGGAATATCTCAATATTATTAATCGCAGTGGAGAACATCTCTTAGAACTCATTAATGATGTCCTATCTATGTCCAAAATTGAAGCGGGTCAAGTTGATTTTCACTCAAATAGTTTTGACCTCTATCAACTCCTTGAGCATCTGGAAAGTTTGTTAACAACCAAAGCGAAGACCAAGCAATTAAAGCTAATCATTGAAAGGGATAATAATCTCCCCCAATATATCAAAACTGATGAAAATAAACTGCGTCAAGTTTTAATTAATCTTCTGGGAAACGCGATTAAGTTTACGGAAAAAGGGAGTGTGACGTTACGAGTTAAACAAACAAGACAAGATGTGAGAATCAAGGAACCTATCCGCTCTCAAAATCTTCTTTCTTCTTCCTTATTTATCCGATTTGAAATTTCCGATACAGGGATGGGTATTTCCCCTGTCGAACTTGATGCCTTATTTAAACCATTTTTTCAAACAGAAAGCGGACGTACATCCCAAGAAGGAACGGGATTAGGTTTAGCGATTAGTCGAGAATTTGTCAAACTGATGGGGGGTGATATTACAGTTTTTAGTGAAGTGGGTAAAGGGAGTATTTTTTCCTTTGAGATTGAGGTAACTCTCTCGCACGCTGAGGAAATTACACCCAAAATTCCCTCAACGCGTGTGATTAGTTTAGCACCCAATCAACCTCGTTATCGTATCCTGATTGTTGAAGATAAAATGGAAAATCGTAACTTATTAGTTCAGTTACTAAAACCTTTAGGCTTTGAAATTCGTGAAGCGGTTAATGGATTAGAGGGAATCACGGTTTGGCAGGATTGGCATCCTCATTTAATCTGGATGGATATGAGAATGCCAGTGATGGATGGTTATGAGGCAACCCGACGTATTAAAAGCACTCCTGAAGGTAAAAAGACGGTGATTATAGCCCTTACAGCTAGTGCCTTTGAGGAAGATCGGATCACGGTATTGAACGCGGGTTGTGATGATTTTGTTGGTAAACCTTTTCGGGAGGAAGTTTTCTTTGAGAAGATTGCCAACTATTTAGGAGTACGTTATATTTATGAAGATTCAGATCATAACAATTTACCCCGGATTACGACCACAGAGGAAAGCAATTCTGAAGAATTAATCGCGGCTTTGGCAACCATGCCCATCGACTGGGTAAGAGAATTACACCAGGCTGCTATTTGTTGTGATGATGAAAAAATTTTCCGTCTTCTTGAAAATATTCCTCTGTCCCTGAATGAGCTTACTCACTATCTCACCGACTTGGTGGGAAATTTTTACTTTGATAAAATTACTGAATTGACTCAATTAATAATTTCATGAATATAATTTTAGAAATGGTTACTAAAGAGGATATTTTAGTCGTTGATGATAAACCTGATAATCTACGACTTTTGTCAACTATGTTGGTGGAGCGGGGATATAAAGTTCGTAAAGCCCTTAATGGAGAAATGGCATTGATGGCGATTTATGCTTCTCTCCCTGATTTGATTTTGCTTGATATTAATATGCCAAACATGAATGGTTATGAAGTTTGCGACACTTTGAGACAATCAGAGTTAACTCAACATCTTCCGATTATTTTTATTAGTGCTTTAGATGATGTGACTGATAAGGTGGAAGCCTTTCGCCGGGGCGGTAATGATTATATTACTAAGCCTTTTGAATTTGAGGAAGTTATCGCGCGTGTGGAAAATCAATTAAAGATTCGTCGTCTGCAAAAGCAACTTCAAGAACAAAATGAGCAATTACAACAAGAAATTGCCGATCGCGTCACCGCGGAAGCTACCTTACAAAAAGCTAATCAAAGACTTCAAGAACTCGCGATCGTTGATGATTTAACACAGATCGCGAATCGCCGTCGTTTTTATGAATATTTTCATCAAGAATGGCCGCGTTTGCTCCGAGAAAATGCACCGATGTCTGTGATTTTATGTGATATCGATCATTTTAAACTTTACAATGACACTTATGGTCATTTAGCTGGGGATGAATGTTTACAAAAAGTCGCCCACGCGATTCATTCTTCGGTAAAGCGCCCCGGAGATTTAGTGGCGCGTTATGGTGGTGAAGAATTTGGTGTGATTTTGCCGAATACTTTAATTGAAGGCGCGTTCATTTTAGCAGAAGATATGCGGCGGCAGGTTCACGATTTGAAAATCCCTCATGGGCGATCGCCCGTTGATGAATATGTCAGTCTTAGTCTGGGAATTTCTCAGGTTATTCCCTCTAATAATATTGATCCAGAAATGTTAATTGGTTGGGCGGATGATGCTCTCTATGACGCAAAACGACAGGGGAGAAATCGCTCCTGTGTGAAAATCCTTGCCAGTGTGATTTAATTTCCATAATAGGTAATGGAGAATAGGTAATGGCTGCGGTGAGAGATTTTTACCATGATCATCAGGTAAGGAATCTTTCACCGATATCTTCAAAAGATAACCTGAATAGGGAGGAACCTGCCTTGGTGAAGTTTTGCCAAGTGATATTATTAAAGACGCGTACATATTTGCTTATTGATAATTAATTCGGTTGCTGCTTCACTATTCATCGGTTTAGCAAAGAAAAAGCCTTGACCAAATTCGCATCCTAAAGCCTGAAGTTTTTTTACCTGAATCTCTTTTTCTATTCCCTCTGCCACGATATCCATTTTCAGACTATGGGCTAAAGCAATAATTGTCTTAATAATGACATTATTACTGCTTTCTTCTGACTCAATTTGATTAACAAAAGAACGGTCTATTTTTAATGTATCAATCGGTAACTCATGCAATCGACTTAAAGATGAATACCCCGTACCAAAATCATCAATACATAATTTAATTCCCATTTCTTTTAATTCAGAAAAGAGGTTATTATTCCCGTTAAGACCATCGAATATCGCACTTTCTGTGATTTCCATTTTCAAACTATTTGGGGATAATTTATATTCTCTAAAAGTTTCCACGATTTCTCGGAAAATATTTTCTTGTTGCAGTTGTACAGGGGAAAAATTTACATTAATCGCTAAGGTGAAATGGGGAGAAAAGAGTTCTTGCCATTGACTCATTTGACGACAAGCTTCCCGCCATACCCAGGCACCTAAAGGATTAATTAATCCCGTTTCTTCTGCCACATAAATAAACTCATTAGGGGGAACCCAACCTCGGACTGGATGTTGCCAACGAATCAGGGCTTCAAATCCGGCTAAACACCCTTGAGCCAGAGAAATAATGGGTTGATAATACAGACAAAATTCTTCGGCTATAATGCCTTTGCGTAGATCATTTTCTAAATGTAAACGACTGGTCGCGGTTTCCTGTATCTGGGGGGTTAAAACTTGATAACACCCTTTTCCTGATTGTTTCGCGTAATACATGGCAATGTCTGAGTCTCTTAATATTTCTTCGGGATGAGAATAACCCATTGAACTAAATGTTATGCCGATACTTGCCCCTGTTAATATTTCATAATTTTTCAGTTTAAAGGGTTTCTTTAAGGTTTCTAAAATTTCTTGTGCGATCGCGATCGTGTCGGAAAAATCTTGAAGATTCGGCAATAAAACGACAAACTCATCACCCCCCCACCGGGCAATTTTTGTGACATCACCTAAACAAGATTGTAAACGAGACGCGACACTTTTCAATAATTCATCTCCCACTAAATGACCGAGACTATCATTAACAACTTTAAAGCGATCTAAATCCAAAAATAACACCGCGTATAAATAATCCTCATTAGCCTGAGCTAATTCAATTACATGGGAGAGTCGATTCATTAACATGGCGCGATTAGGTAAACCGGTTAAGCTATCGTGAAAAGCATCATATTGTAATTGAGATTGAGCCTGTTTTAAGTGGTCTAACGCGCTCTTAAGTTCGACTGTTCTTTGTTGCACCCTTTGCTCTAATTCTTGATTATGTTCTTCGACTTTTTTGGTTAAATAACGTAATTTTAAATGGAGGTGAATTCGGGCTAATACTTCACTACTTTGAAAGGGTTTGGTTAAATAATCAACAGCCCCTAAAGATAATCCTTTGACTTTATCAACGGTATCAGAAAGGGCACTCATAAAAATAATGGGAATATCTTTAGTCTGAGGATTCTCTTTAAGCTTGACACAAGTTTCAAAACCATCTATTCCGGGCATCATTATATCTAATAAAATTAAATCTGGATGCTGATGCGCGACTTTTGAAATCGCACTTTCTCCATCTTCTGTTACCCAAACATTAAATCCTTCTCCTTCTAATAAATCGGACATTAAATGCAGGTTGATCTCATTATCATCGACTACTAAAATGACCTGAGATTGTGGTGATAGTTCCATGAGAAATGTGATTACTTTAATAAAATTGAGTATGTTTTTCTGTGAAGATATTGGGGCTAAGTGTCGCCAATTATTAGCAAAAGGAGCAAATGGCACATCTAAGATTTTCTCAGCTATTCGGGTGTTTGATCAGTCCTGTGAAATTCCCCTTACTCGTTAAGTAAAATAGCTGGTTGATTACTTCAGAATCAGGGATGACGGATAAGGAATTTCAACTTTTATTGAGTCTAAACGGAGTCTAAACATCAATTAAACTCTGCTCCATCATGAGATGAACTGGCTCTGGGACTTCATATCTACCCCTAAAAACTTCTATCCTTTTTCTCAGAGTACCACAAATTGGACTGGTTGGGGAAAGAAATAATTACAGCCTGTGGCTCAAGTTTTTTGTTGCTCTGCATCAAAGACACTCCCCGAAGAGGGAATAATTGGTATTTGGGCTAAGATATTAGAAGAAATCCGAATTTTTGTGGTCATTTCTCCGCGATCCCTCTCTCGGAGAATAACCGTGAAGGACTCACCACTAAATCGGAGTCACGATGATCGCGTTAAGTAGTTCACCTATCTTGATTATAGGAAAGCCATTGCTTGATAAAAGGTTGACAATCATCATAAATCTATGGCATTTTTGCTCTTATGATCCCATGATTTTAGGGTGCGATCGCGCTCTTAAAGACTCTCAAGGAGAAAAAATCACTCAATCAGGGGTTTCACCCACAGAGGATGTCTAAGTTAAAATAAATCACGCTATTCACCCAAAAACGCTTAATTCCGATGAGGAATTACTACGATAATGCCTCTATCTCGTCTCTTAACCCTTATTGCTGCCTTCTGCCTGATTCTGGCACTAATGATCTGGCTAGTGACATCCCTATCTTGGCTTTATAGTCAAGTATCCTGGTCTGCCCCCCCCTTTCTCGCGAATCTCCTCTTATTATTGCTGATTTTTCTTTTGGGGTTGTTAATTTTCGCGTTTTTTTACTATGTCAGACTCCTACAAGTCCCCACCAAGGGTAGGAGGAAAGAGCGTTTCCAAGGGAAAATTCCAGTAGTAAAGACGGAGGCGGCGTCCCAAACCCTCAATGCCGTTAAACAACAAGTCGCACAAGTTCAAGATGAGATTGCGCGACAGGCCTTATTAACACGATCGCGGGAAATTGAGGCATCGTTATCTCGCGGCCATATACAGGTGGTCGTATTTGGGACAGGTTCCGCGGGTAAAACTTCAGTGGTTAACGCGTTAATGGGGCGAGTAGTGGGTCAAGTCGCGGCCCCGATGGGGACAACGGTGGAGGGAGAAACCTATAGTTTGCAATTGCGCGGGTTAGAGCGGGAAATTTTGATTACCGATACTCCGGGTATTTTAGAAGCAGGAGGAGAGGGTTCTGAACGCGAACAAATTGCCCGACAATTGGCTACAGAAGCGGATTTATTATTATTTGTTGTTGATAATGATTTACGCAAATCGGAGTATGAACCCCTACGAGCTTTAGCAGAAATCGGGAAGCGATCGCTCTTAACTTTTAACAAAATTGACCTATATCCTGAACCGGAACAAGAGGTAATTTTAGCGCGATTACGTCAACGCGTAAAAGGATTTATTCGTGCTCAAGATGTGGTGGCTATTACCGCGAACCCCCAACAAATTCGTTTAGAAGGAGGCGCGTTATTTCAAAGGGAACCGGAAATCATGCCTTTAATTCGGAGAATGGCCGCGATTTTACGTGCAGAAGGGGAAGATTTAATCGCGGATAATATTCTGTTACAATCTCAGCGTTTAGGGGAAGAAGCACGTCAATTAATTGATGCCCAAAGACGACGACAGGCGGAAAAAGTGGTTGAACAATTTCAATGGATCGGGGCTGGAGTGATCGCGGTGACTCCTTTACCTGTGGTTGATGTCTTAGCCACGGCCGCGGTAAATGCCCAAATGGTAGTAGAAATTGGGAAAATTTATGGCTGTGAATTGAATTTAGATCGGGGTAAAGAATTAGCTCTGGCTTTAGCGAAAACTTTAGCGAGTTTAGGGATTGTGGAAGGCGCGATTAAATTAGTGACTACGGCTTTGGAGTTAAATGTCGCGACTTTTTTAATTGGAAAGGCGATTCAAGGGGTAACAGCCGCGTATTTAACTCGTATTGGTGGTAAAAGTTTTATTGAGTATTTCCGTCACGATCAAGATTGGGGTGATGGGGGTATTACCGAAGTCGTGCAAAGACAGTTTAAGTTAACACGAAAAGATGAATTTGTCAAGGCTTTTGTCAAAGACGCGATCGCGAGAGTGGTAGAACCTCTGAATCTCAATCTACCGGAAAGAGAACCGGAATTATATATAGAAGAAAAGGAAGAAGAAAGGGAATTAGAACCGCCTTTAGAGGAGAGAAGAAATGATTGGGAAACCGAGGCGAAACTACCTAATGATGATTGGGAATAGGATATCGGAATACCCATGAATCCTAACAAATTTAAGGCTAATCAGAGGAGTGAGATTGTCGCGATCGCCAATAGATTAAGAGTAGGTTGGGTTGAGGTGGAAACTTGTCGCGATCGTGTAACGATATCTGACAACCCAACCTACAGAAATTTACCAGGCGAATGTCAATTATCATTAATTATGGATTCTATTAAGAGTAAAATATGCTCTAATTGATACTCCTGAGTAAAATAACTTAATTTCTGGGCTAGGGATTCATTCTGTGATCGTATTTCTTCAATTTTCTGCTCGATCAATTGAATATTACCTTCTAGTGTAACTTGATAAAAAGTTTCTAACCAATCCGTCGGAAAGAGGGAGAGAGCCTGAATATTAAATTGATCAATTATCGGATTATTTTCGTTAATACAATCGACAAAATCCCTAGTGACATTGTGGGGAAAATCAGGAATATCTGTAAAAACATCTTTTTTAGGGAAAGAGTCAACCGGAATAGTAACTTGAAAAGTTGTCCCTTGGGCGACTTCAGAATATACAGACATAATACCGCCCATTAATTCCACAAATTGGCGACTAATTGTTAATCCTAAACCCGTGCCATTTTGAAATTTATCACCATCACTTGTTTGCACAAAAGGTTGAAAAATATGCTCTAATTCATTAGGAGATATTCCTATGCCTGTATCCTCAACTTCAAAGGTAATCAAAAATTTATTATTTTCTACCGGGGGGGCTTCCATTCCTAATTTTATACGCAGGGTGACACTCCCTTGGGAGGTAAATTTCAAAGCATTACTGAGGAGATTCATTAGCACTTGACGTAATTTCATTTCATCGGTTCGTACATATTGGGGAACTTCGGGAAAACATTCAATTATTAACAGTAATTGTTTCTGCTTCATCTGTAAAGAAAATGTATCTTTTAAATCATCGAGTAAACTATAAATATCAACAATTTTTTCCGAAATACTCATGCGCCCTGCTTCGATTTTCGATAAATCTAAAACTTGATTAATTAAAGCGAGAAGATGTGCGCCATTGCGACGAATAATTATTAAATTTTCTTGTTCTTCCAGGGAAAGGTTCGGACTATTATTCATTAGTTGAGAAAACCCCAAAATCGCATTTAAAGGGGTGCGAAATTCGTGACTCATATTCGCGAGAAAAGCACTTTTGGTTCTGGCTGCGGCTTCCGCGGCTTCTTTGGCTTGTTGCAATTCTGTTTGTATTTGCTTCCACTCTGTAATATCTTGAGTGGTTGAGCTTAACCGTGCTAACTTTCCTTGAGAATTAAATTCCACACGACCATGCACGATCATATAACGCATTGTACCATCAGGATAAACGGCACGATATTCCACTTCGTAGGATTTTCCCTGCGCGATCGCGTCTCTGATAATATTTTCTAACTTTGGTTGATCATCAGGATGAACTCTTTGCACAAGGAGTGTTTTAAAATCCGGTGGAGATAGTCGATCCTCCCAAGCCATCAATCTAAAAAGTTCATCGGACCACCATTTTTCATTCCTGAGTAAATCGTAAGCACAACTGCCGACTTGAGCCATCCGTTGTGCTTCTTTTAGGTGAGCTTCACTACGTCTTAATTCTGCTTCAATGCGTTGGCGTTCGGTAATATCTAAACCCACACCAAAAAAGAAATCAACCGTGGGATCATCACCTAAAATCGGCACTCCATACCACTGCACCAGTAAAAGTTTTCCTTCCTTGGTTTGAATATAATTTTCATTAACAGTCTTCCGTTTCGATTGAATAATTTGGGTGAAAATGTCTTGAACTTTCCGGCGATCTATTTCAGGAACAAACATATTGATATAATCCAAGCCTCTCACTTCTTCCAGACTATATCCCAAGGCTTGTAACATACTCTTATTGATCATTAACACTTGGCCAAAGGCATCGAGCGCGACAAAAAAAGCAGGAGAAGTTTGAATAAGAGTTTGACTAAAATCTCGTTCTTGACGCAGCACTTTCTCCGTTTGTTTGCGTTCGTTAATTTCCCGTTCTAATAAAGCATTAGTTTCCGCTAACTCCGCAGTACGTTCATAAACTTTATTTTCCAGAATTTGATAATAATCCGCGATGATTTTCTCAGCCCGTTTCCGATCCGTAATATCAATGCAAGAACCAATATAACCAGCAAAAATTCCTTCTGAACTAAAGCGGGGAATCCCAGTATTGAGCATCCAACGATATTCATTATCCCCTCGTCGCAGTCGATATTCTACTTGAAACCTTGTGCGTTTAACAAAAGCAGAAAGATAGCTATTGCGACAAAGCTCGACATCCTCAGGATGAACCGATTCTAACCAGCCATTCCCTAATTCTTGTGATAATGAACGTCCCGTAAATTCTAACCATGAATGGTTGAAAAATGTACAAAATGAGTCAATATCAGCTACCCAAATTAATACAGGAGCACTATCGGCCATCAGACGAAAACGGGCTTCACTTTCTAAAAGAGCCGCTTCCGCTTGTTTACGTTCCGTAATATCTTGAAAAATGACGATCGCGCCAGTAATATCTCCTTGTTCATTAAACATGGGTGTAGCTTTCATTTCTAAGGCAATTTTTCGGTCATCTTGATGAATATTCATATCATCAACGGTGATATTTTCACCTTTAAGCGCTCGTAAACCAGGTAATTCTTCACTAGGATAGAGTTGATTTGTCTGGGATTGATAAATTTGATAAAAATCGGGAAGTTCCTCCTGATTCATGTTAAAAATTAACTTTTTTCCTAAGATTTTTGTTCCCGTTTTGTTAATATAAGCACTTTGACCCTTTTGATCAACTACTATCATACCTACCGGTAACGCTTCTAATAATTGATTTAAGCGCATTTGATTTTCATTGAGTTGAGAATACGCGTCTTTAATATCATTGTGAGCTTGATTTAATTCCGCCATAATACCTGATAACATTAAATTTGTAATCGCCAAAACCAGCATAAAAAATTGTAATAATAACATTGATTCATGGGGGGTATTTCTCATAAATAAACCGAAACCATGACTGGTAGAAATCCATGCCATTCCTGAGATAATAACTACCAACAATGTCGCCATTTCCTTGCCAAAACGAATCACTGTCCAAAGAAGCAGTGGCATAAATATATAACCAACGGGATAGGCGAAACGAAAAGTATTGACCCCAACCCAAATGAGGAAAAATAATAAAAACAAAATTTCTACTTTTTGGGCTAAGATATGCGAAAAATTTAAGAATATTATCTTATTTTTAATAAAGAAAATAATCGGCGTAATAATCAGGTTACTTATTATAAAAGAAAGCCACAAAATTAACCCACTAATTCCATAATCTTTGGCCAGGGTGACTCCTCCTAAGCAAAGAGATGTTATGCTAATAATTGCTGAGATAAATGCCCCTATTGCTGTAAAAAACATAAATAAGCTAACATTTTTAACTTTGTTGAGCATTTCTTGGGGTTCGATAAATCGTTTAATTAAAAACGCGATCATGATAATTGACAGGGTATTCGCAACGGTGAGAGATAAGCTAATTAAGATAGTTGTTCCGATCAATAAATGAGCTTTTATCGTGAATAGTTCCCAGAGTGTTGTCAGTATTGACGCGATCGCGATGCTGGGTACAATTTCATAACCCCAGAATAAAACGGCGGCTAAAGAAATACCTGATGGCAACCAAATAGCCGTAATATTACCGGGTAGAGTAGTAGATAATAAACTTATTTGTGCTGTAACAAAATATACAAAGATTAAATCTAAATTAATCAATATTTGGGGCATGAATTTATGATTTTTTAGGAAAATCACTGGGTTTAACCTCCTTGAAAAATATGATTACCCTTTGATAAACCAACCAGGATGATTTGATATCAAGAGTGATAAATAACGCGATCGCGTCCCTGTTTTTTGGCTTCATACAAAGCTTGATCAGCAAAAGTTACCAGGGGTTCCGGTGAGTAAGTTTGGGAGGGAATCAGACAAGAAACACCGAGACTTAATGTGACATATTCACTCACATTCGAGTAAGCATGAATAATTTGTAGCTTTTTGATTTCATCTCGAATTGTTTCCGCGACGATAACGGCATTTTCTCCTTCCGTATTGGGAAGAATAACCGCAAATTCCTCGCCCCCATAACGCGCCACTAAATCCCCCGGACGTTGGACTGCGCGGCGCAAAGCTTGGGCGACTTGCTGTAAACAATCATCGCCTTCTTGATGACCGTAATGATCGTTATATAGTTTAAAATAATCTACATCACAAAAAATTAAAGATAAAGGTTTTTCCTCCCTTGCCATGCGCCGCCATTCTTGAAATAAATACTCATCAAAACAGCGACGATTAGGGATTTGAGTTAACCAATCAAAGGTGGCAAGACGTTCTAATTCTTGGTTAGCTTTTTTCAGTAAGTCTTCGGCTTGTTTGCGCTGAATCATGGAACCTAATTGAGTAGCAATAGCTTTCAAAATATCTTGCGATCTCTGATCAAATATCTGGGCTTTTTTGCTATAAAAAATCAAAATAGATAAAATTTTATTGGCAAATAAAATCGGTACAGCTAAGGCCGATGTAAAAAATAAACTGGGCGGAAAAAGTTGTGAAGTGTTGAGGGAAGTATCCGTGCCAAGATTCTCAATAAATTCTATTTGTTTTGATTGCCAAATACGCCCGGTTAAACCCACATTAAAAGGAAAGGTTAAATGTTGGTGATATTCATAAAAATCTCCTAAATTATGATCTCCTCCATACCAAATACAATGAGATTTTAACAGAGTTTCCTCTGCATTCGGAATCCACGCTTCCCCAAAATCCCATCCTAATGTTTGACAAACTTGTTCTAAAATAACGTTTAACGCGGTATCCACATCAGAAGCTTCATTAATGGCCTGAGTCACGGTTAATAACAGCTTTAATTCAATGTTTTTTTCTTGCAGTTGTAACTGAAGTTCTCGCAACCGTAATTGATTCTCAACACGAGCGACAACCTCAATCGGCTCAAAAGGTTTGGTAATATAATCAACCCCTCCCAATTCAAAGGCCTTGACTTTATTCATTACCTCATCTAACGCACTGACAAAAATTACCGGAATGTTACAAGTGTCCTCTTTTTCTTTTAGTTGTTGACAGACTTGATAACCATCTATTTCTGGCATCATAATATCCAAAATAATTAGACTCGGAGGCTTAGACTCAACAGAGCGAAGTGCCTGTTTTCCACTCGATGCCACTCGCACTTCATAGCCTTCACATGACAAGATCCGCGTCAATAGCCTTAAATTTGCTGGCGTATCGTCAACAATTAAAATATCTCGTTTTGATGTTGTTAAAATAGTCTCCTGATTCATAAGTCATGATGGGGGCTTTATGCACCATAGTGTTTTTTAATTGGGGATGTTTCATGGAAAAGGGAGCATCCCATTTTGGTAAATAGGTAGTGGGTTGGCGTAGCCATCCCATGAGGAGCGACTTAGCCTTTGTGTAGCAAAAACGTATCGCTCCATCTGATCTCCCTAGGGAGCGATACATGACAGTTTTTCTGGCTTCTTTGAGATGCACCCGATGGAAAATACCCTATCCTCCAACATCTGCGGGTTTTTATTCAAATCAACTGTCCCCCAATAGTGTGACTCTATCTTAGCATTTTTGGGATACCTAATCCCCACAGTGCTACTCTTTAACCCAAATTGATATTTCCTGTTTTTTCTGTAGCACTTTGTTTTCTTACAGCAAATTTTCCTCCTATTTTTGTTACGATGTTTTTCCCTACTGTAATTGATAGAGCAGATAATTTAATAGATGATTACTATGCAGAAGTGCTAAAATTAGTCATCCCAACCTCATTATCAAGATTTCTTTCTTTTTTTAGTTTCCTTTTTTTTGATTAATTTTTGTTGTTTTTAGAAGTACAATTCCTAGAGAAAAGTAGATAGGTTTGATAGAATATAAGGTTTATAGTACCCTTGCGAGCAGAGAGGCGAGAGAAAAAATGAGTCATCGTCCAATTATTTTAGGTATAGTGGGTGATAGTGCCGCGGGAAAAACAACCCTGACACGAGGCATTGCCCAGGTATTAGGTCTGGAAGATGTTACGGTTATCTGTACAGATGATTATCATCGTTACGATCGCAAGCAACGAGCCGAAGTAGGACTAACGGCATTACATCCTGATTGTAACTATTTGGATATTATGCAGCAACATCTTTCGCTGCTGCGAACGGGACAACCCATTCTCAAACCTGTTTATAACCATAATACAGGAAGCTTTGATCCTCCTGAATATATTAAACCCAGTAAGTTTGTAATTATGGAGGGTTTACTGGGTTATGCTACTCGTGGAACTCGCGATTCTTTTGATGTCAAAGTGTATTTAGCACCGCCCGAATCTCTGCGTTATCAGTGGAAAATTAAGCGGGATACGATGAAGCGTGGTTACACAGAAGAACAGGTATTAGCTGAGTTACAAAAGCGAGAATCTGACTCGGAGGAATATATTAGACCCCAACGCAAATATGCCGATGTTGTCGTCACATTTTACCCGCCCGATGAAACGGATTCATCAAATTTGAATGTGCGCTTAGTGCTGAGGCCGACAATTCCTCACCCTGATTTTTCCGAAATTTTAGCTCAAGGGAGTTCTAGTTTTAAACCCGCGATCCGTTTAGGATTAGATCGCGATATGGGTAAACCTGTTGATGTCTTAGAAGTTGATAGTCATGCCACAAAGCAACAAGTCAATGAATTAGAAATGATTCTTTGTAATGAGATGCCCCATTTACGCGGTTTTTGTAGTTTAGAGGGCAATCCTGAAATTGGTAAACTGATCGGTACAACGGGGGAACTTTTGCAAAGTTATCCTCTGGCTTTAACACAATTATTAATTGCTTATCATACGATTAAAGCCATTCATTATTAATCCGATTCTAGCAACCGGGTTTCTTTTATCCTTATGATAATTGGTCTCACATTTCTTGATCAATAAACCCGGTTTTGGGGGACATATCTGACGCAAAAATACTAAAAATATGCATAAAAAAACATTAGTATACAAGGGTATTATTACGTTTCTTGTTCTTTTATATTTGCTGTTAGTAATTCTCAACAAAATACCAGAAAGATTACAAATTAATGAGATATTACTATTTCTGATAATCTTATTATTAAATGCCGGTTTATTTGAAAAATTGACACAAATTCGGATAGATAAAGACGGGATAGAATTACAAATGAAAGAAATAGAAGCAGAACAAAAAAAGCAAAAAGCTTCTATTGACGCAAATCAGCAAATTTTACAAACCAGAGTTTCGACTCATTTAGAACTAATCAATCAAAAGTCTCAAGAGGAGAATAAAATTTTTTTAGCAAATATGTTAGAAGATTCGACATGGAATTTACTAACTCAGTTGTCACTGGGGGAATATCTTCCCTACAAAAAAACCTATACTTTTGAAGTTGATTTAAGGAAGTTACGCACCTTGGGATTAATTACAAATAAACCCGGAATGAGGATTTCTGATATTCCGAATGAAGGTGATTTGAGAGATTATTTAGAAATGACATCACAGGGAAAACAATATCTGGAAGTCAGAAAGAATATTTTAGGAACTAAGTAAGTAGCAGATATCGTCATTTCCACGTATATTGAGAAATAAAAAAAACAGTCACAGTAAGAATTTACTAGATTTAACGCGTCTCATTTTATTTGGAATGACTATACACCACTAAGGCACTAAGGCACTAAGGAAGAAGGGAGAAGGAATTCAGAGGAAGTAATACACCACAAAGACACAAAGACACAAAGGAAGAGGGAAATCCTCAGAAGGAATTACTCAGTAGTAATATAATCATTTCAACGTATATTGAGCAATTAAAAAAAACAGTCATAGTAAGAATTTGCTAGATTTAACGCGTCTCATTTTTATTGGTAATGGCTATATCTCCTAAAAATCGGATCAATGACAGGCTAATGTCTACATTAGTTTAGGGATATGTCTCGCGGTTGAGGTGGAGATTTGCCTTGGCAATTTCCTAGTTTTAGATCATTAAAGATAGAAGAGGGGCGGGTTTATGGGAACCGGCCCCTAGGGTTATTAGGTATATTTAATCGGACTTTATATCCGCCAGTCTACAACTACAAAATACTAAACATTAAAGCGGAATAATAAGACATCTCCTTCTTGAACAACATAGTCTTTACCTTCACTACGAACTAATCCTTTTTCTTTTGCGGCATTCATGGAACCCGACGCGACTAAATCTTTATAAGCTACGGTTTCAGCGCGAATAAAACCTCGTTCAAAATCCGTATGAATGACTCCTGCGGCTTGAGGTGCTAACATTCCCGCGATAATTGTCCATGCGCGAGTTTCTTTCGGTCCACAGGTAAAATAGGTCCGTAGTCCTAAGAGTTCATAGGTAGCACGAATGAGAGATTTTAACCCTCCTTCTTCTACGCCTAATGACGCGAGAAAATCGGCTCTTTCTTCTTCGGGTAATTCAATTAATTCTGATTCGACTTGAGCGGAAATTATCACGACTTTCGCCTTTTCCTGGGACGCGATCGCGCGCACTTGTTCTACATAACTATTTCCGGTAGCTAAATCATCTTCGGAGACATTCGCGGCATAGATAATCGGTTTTTGTGTAAGTAATTCTAAGCCTTTAATCGCGTCTAATTCCTCTGAGGTTAAATCACATTGACGGGCGGGTTTGTTGGCATTGAGAATCGCCGCGACTTTTTCTAACGCGACTAATTCTACTTGAGCGTCTTTATTAGTTTTTGCCTGTTTGCGAGTGCGCTCGATGCGTTTTTCCACTTGGGCTAAATCTGCTAAAATTAGCTCTAAATTGATGATATCAATATCACGCGCTGGTTCAACGGAACCGGAAACGTGAATAATATCATCATTATCGAAACAACGGACAACTTGAACGATCGCGTCAACTTGTCGAATATGAGATAAAAATTGATTGCCTAAACCTTCTCCTTGACTGGCGCCTTTAACTAACCCCGCGATATCGACAAATTCCATACGAGTAGGGACAATTTGAGCGGAATTAGCAACTTTAGACAATATATTTAACCTTTCATCGGGAACCGCGACAACCCCGACATTAGGCTCAATAGTACAAAAGGGAAAATTCGCGGCTTGTGCTTTCGCATTCGCGACTAACGCGTTAAATAGGGTTGACTTTCCCACATTGGGTAATCCGACAATTCCGGCTGTAAGCATAACGAGCGCTAATTAAGTGCTTTAATACTTTACGTCCTCAAGGGACTAATATGATACTTAATAAGTATGCTAGTCCTCGCGCACTATTAGTAGCGGCACGGGAACGAGGCCGCGCATACTACTGAGGGAATAAATCTAGCTATTGGTATCAAGCTTAAAGGGAAATGATATCAGTTATCTAAGTTATACACGCTTCTGGGAGAAACCGGGTTTCTTTGATCATCTTGGCATCCTCACCGAAATCTTGATGAAGAAACCTGCTTTCTTTAATCCCAGATCGCGCCTTTCCCAGAGCCCAGAAACCGGGTTTCTACGATCACTTTGGCATCCTACCGAAATATTTATGAAGAAACCCGGTTTCTTTAAACCACACGATCGCGCCTTTCCAGAGCCCAGAAACCGGGTTTCTACGATCACTTTGGCATCCTACCGAGATATTTAGGAAGAAACCCGGTTTCTTTATCCTACCCGATACGGCATTTTCAGTTAGAATAGAAATATACTCAGTAAGACAAGGAGATTTTTCTCATGCCACTGATGACAGTAAAAGACTTAGAAAACTTACAAATAACACTCTCTGAAGCCGGCCATGATTACCAATTAGAACTGGAAAATGGGAAAATTATCGTTATGGGACCATCAGACATTGTATCTAGTGAAATTACCATTCTGTTTAGCCGACTATTGGCTAACTGGGTTTACCCTCGTCGCCTTGGACGAGTGTTTGACTCCGCGGGCGGTTTTATCATGCCAGATAAAAACTTGAAAGCACCCGATGTTTCCTTTGTTCGTGCCTCCCGCCTCAGACAAAGTGTGCGTTACTTTGCTGAAATAGTCCCAGACTTAGTAGTAGAAATTAAATCCCAAAGCGACAGAATCAAAACCATAGAAAACAAGATTAAAAAGTTTATAGAATTGGGTGCTATTGTCGGCATTTTAATTGATCCAGATGAAGCCACCGTAACCATTTATCGACCCACTGCTGAACCAATGCTGTTAAAAAATGAAGATATTTTAACTATTCCTGAACTATTTCCAGGTTGGCAAGTGGCAATTACTGAATTATGGCCTCCAATCTTCACAGAAGAAGAAACAAGTAATGGATAAATTAGTAAAAAAAAACGACTTTTTTTGCTATAATAATCAACAAAAAAAAGGTGAGACTACCTCGAGTTCGGTTATTTTTCTAGTCATTATTCGGTGTTTAAGGAATAGAAATTAAATAAATTGACTATGGGGTTGGTAGTTTCGCCCATCAATGCCCGAAAGCAGGCAAGATGCCTGCACTACTTTATTAATTTTTCATTCCTAAGAAGAAACCGGGTTTCTGATCGCGCTATAATTAACCAGGGAAAACGGGGAAACCCGGTTTCTGTGATAAAGAAAAAGTAACTGTTTTAGGAGAATTGACAATGACTGATGAATTGACTACTCCCCAAGGGGAACCCACAGGGGAAACAACACCCGAACCTAATTCGGAAATTACCGCGTTAGTTAAATTAGAAATGCCCGACGCGTCTGAGGATGTGATTCAAGAAACCGCGGCGTTTTTTCATGTGATTAAAAAACGCATTCAAACTGAATTAGAGGCGGTAGGGGAAATCTCTAATGAGGTTTATCACCGCATTGTTAGTGAAGAAATACAACACGCGATCGCGCAAAATAAATCCATCGCGCAGGAAAAAGTTGACACCGCGGTAAAATTGATTAAACAAGAAGCGGATAAAAATTGGGCAGTGATGGACGCGATTAAATCAAGAGCCCTCGCCCAGGTGCAGAGCGCGGGAAAATTAACTCGTACTGCTTATTTAGACGCGGTGGCTAAGGCGCGTAAAGCGGTGGCAGAAAATCAATTAATTGAACCCGATCGTATTGAAGAAGCTGTTAAACAAATTCAAAGTCAAGCGGATAAAAATTGGCACGGAATTACCCACGAATTTGAGTCTTTTGGGCAACGCATTCAAGAAACAGCAAAAACCGCGTGGCATACTTTAACCTCTGTATTTCATAAGAAAAACAAAAACAAAAATCCAGAGGAAAATAACCCTTAACATAAGGGGCTAGTGAGAAAAAGTAACCAGAGCAACAGGGTTTATTCGCCTCAGAATAAAGATGTATTTTTCTTCTGTAAAAAAGAGTGATTAACTCTGGGCAAATAAATAAAATTAATCACAAAGAAACAGAGTACACAAAGAGGGAGGCTTTCCTTTTCCCCTGTTTTGCCTCTTCTCTTTCTCTCTCCTTTGTGCCTTTGTGTCTTTGTGGTTATACTATTAAAAACAAGGAAAATGACATAATCCAAGCCACTTTATCTATCCCCAATAACTTTTAACCACGGGTAATAATAACGTGACGAAATAATAAACTAAAGGCGCGGTAAAGACATAACTATCCGTGCGATCTAAGATACCACCGTGCCCCGGAATTAATTGCCCAGAATCTTTAACTCCTGCATCTCGTTTCATCATCGACTCTGTTAAATCACCTAAGAGACTGGAAATTCCTATTAATAATCCTAATGTCGCACCTGTAATCATCCATTGAGGCCAATCTAAATACCACGCGCCTGTTATGGCTACGATAATACTCCCTAAAATTCCAAAAATTGCCCCTTCTACCGTCTTTTTCGGACTAATTTGAGAGAGACTGGTACGCCCAAAAATTTTACCCATGAAATACGCGCCTATATCGGCCGCCCAGATGCAAAAAAACGCGAGTAATAATGTCGTTAATCCTAAGGGTAAATCTCTGGGATGGGTTAATAATATGGAGAGATCACTCAGCCCGATATGATTACTGGCAATTTCTTGGGGAAATAGGGGATTTGTTTGATCTAATCCGATGCGTAACCGTATCCAATAACTCGGTAAATAACCTCCGTAAAATAATCCTAGTATTGAAGAGGATATATCCGCGATCGAGGCTAATTTCGGTTGAAATAATAGATAAAAACAGATTAATGTGCCGGCTAGGGCAAACATCGCATCGACTAAGTTTGGCTGCAATGCGGCTGTAATTAATAATGCTTGACTTACTACTAAGGTTGTTTTACTCGCGGGGGTGATTCCTTTCGCGAGTGTCAATTGAAAATACTCTTGTTGCCCTAAATAGACAATAATTCCAAAACCGATGGTAAAATACCATCCGCCTAACAATACCATTGCCAAGGCAAGGGCGATCGCGACAATTGCACTGAGGATACGAGGCAAAGACATAGATATCATCAAACCTATTTTGCTTGCAAACTTTGAGGCGAGTCAAAGGTTTTTAGATTTTCAATTTGGGATGGGTGATTATTTTCGGGCAAAAATCTGGTAAAAGGGTACAACTCTCCGCGGTTAATAGTGGATACTACTTCTATATTACGGGCGTGTAATTCAGAAAAACCCTATTTCCCCAGCCCCCAGTCCCCAGTCTCCAGTTTAATTTCGGACTACCTTAAGGGTTTGCAGGGTTGGATCATCACATCCTGTAATTCTCCCACCTAACGCGAGGACTTGCTCTAAATAGTCTAGCGCGTCTGGGGTAATAATTTCACCAGGCATTAAAATTGGTATTCCGGGGGGATAGGGACAAATCAATTCCGCACTGATCCGATTTTTGGCTTTTTCTCGTGATACCATTTCCCCCATACTGAAAAATGCTTCACGCGGAGTCAGCGCGATCGGCAATGGTAAATCGACAAAAGAATACCCTAATATTTTATCCCTTTTCTCTCCTCCTTTTCGCTTCTTCATTCTTTCTTCAAGATTAATAAAAGCTTTTACTAAATTGTCAATATCAGCCTCAGTATTTCCTAAACTAATAATAAAGGTTAAATGATGTAAAAGAGGTAATTCCGCGGTGACTCCTAATTCTTCATTGAGAATTTGATCTCCCTCAAATCCAGTTATCCCTAAATCTGATACTTTTACGGTTAATCGAGTTTTGTCTAAATTAACAAAACCCGGACTTATTTGGCTTAATTGTAATACCGATAAACCCGGAATTTGACTCAGAAACGATCGCGCCTTATCTGCCAGAGCTAAAGTATGACTCATTAACGCGTTACCCTCTAAAGCCATTTGTTGACGAGCCGCGTCTAAAGAAGCTAATAATAAATAACTCGGACTGGTTGATTCCACTAACTGTAAAGCACGACTCACCCTTTGAGAATTAACGCGATCGTGCTTAACATGAAGCATAGAAGCTTGAGTCATTGCCCCTAATACCTTATGAATAGATTGTACCGTTAAATCAGCACCCGATTTCAACCCAGATATGGGTAAATCAGGATGAAAATTAAAATGAGCACCGTGAGCTTCATCAACTAACAAAGGTATATTATATTGATGAACAATCTCCGCAATTTTCGCGATATCACCACAAACACCATGATAAGTCGGATAAACCATCATCACCGCCTTAGCATCAGGATGATGACGTAACGCGTCCGCAACACTTTCCGCTGTAATACTATAGGTAATATCCCATTGTGCATCATATTCAGGATTAATAAAAATAGGGATAGCACCTGATAAAATCAACCCAGAAATCGCAGATTGATGCACATTTCGAGGTAAAATAATTTTATCACCCGGTTGACAAGTCGCTAAAATTGCCGCAATAATGCCACAGGTAGAACCATTGACCAAAAACCATGTTTGATCCGCACCAAACGTCTCAGAGGCTAAAATTTGCGCCTCTAGTAAGACACCTTCAGGTGCAAATAAATTATCTAATTCCGGTAATTCTGGTAAATCAGCTTGAAATACTTTCGCACCTAATAAATTAATTAATGCTGATGAAATTCCCTGTCCCCGTTTATGTCCGGGTGCATAAAAAGGCGCGTGGAATTTATCAGCACAATCTCGCAATGTGTCTAAAATAGGGGTTTTAGTTTGAGATAGATTTTCAGGCATTTTACTTAATAGTAGAAGCTTTTATGATGAACCACAAAGGCACAAAGGGCACAGAGGAAAGAAAAAAAGAAGAGAGGCTAAACTCGCCCCTACCTCTATTCTATATCCGTGAATAGTTGTGAAAGATATCCTACCATTAAAGAGGACTAAACATTTAACAAATTTTTTCTTAGTCCTCTTCCGAGGACATTTTACTTAGTCGTAGAAGTTTTTATGATGAAACACAAAGGCACAAAGGGCACAGAGGAAAGAAAACAGAGAGGTTAAATTCGCCTCTCCCTCGATTCTATTCTATATCCGTGAATAGTTGTGAAAGATAGCAATCCTAAATAGGTTGTGAGAGCTTTCGCAGTGCCAGCATCTTGCTGGTTTGCGCCGAAACTATTCGCTCCCGATACGCGAGCACTCCTATTATTAACATTAAATTTGTGACGACTCATTTATGGGATTGCTATAGGCTTCTTTGAGATGCTACCAAACCCAACATCTCGGAAACCTAACAGATTTGTTGGGTTTCGCTACCCTCAACC
>JBEDKD010000038.1:0-3536 GCA_041172365.1 Cyanobacteriota bacterium
CTTCCTTCTTCCTTCTTCCCTCTTCCTTCTTCCTTCTTCCTTCTGCTATAATAAAATATCAAGACTCCTTGCCGGAGGTATTTCCAATATGATGACAGCCACCCTGATACAGCCACCACCTAACGCGGTTTTACTCAAAAATATTAGTTGGCACACTTATGAAAACCTGTTAAAAGAATTAGAACAACAACCCGGACTTCGTTTAACTTATGATCGAGGTTTACTAGAAATTATGACACCTTTAGATCCCCATGAAAAGTACAAAGAACTCTTAGGAAATTTTGTCGAAGCCGTCACTGATGAATTAGACATTGATATTTGTAGTCTCGGCTCCAGAACTTGTAATCGTGCCGATTTAGAACGGGGTTTAGAACCAGATAAGTGTTACTATATTCAGAATGAAGATTTGGTCTGGAATAAAGAACAAATCAATCTTAATGAAGATCCACCGCCAGATTTAGCCCTAGAAGTTGATGTCACAAGTAGTTCCCTGAATCGACTGGAAATTTATGCAGCTTTGGGAGTGCCGGAAGTGTGGCGTTATGATGGCACGCGTGTTATTATTTATCAATTAGAAGATAGGCAATATCAAGAATGTCATGCTTCATCCTTGTTTCCTTTTCTCTCAAAAACTGACATTCTCCGTTTTTTGGAATTGAGAAAAAATACCAAAGAAAAAGCTTTACTTCGCTTCTTTAGAGCCTGGGTTAAAACTCAAATTAACCCAGGGGATTAAGAAAGAGAGAAAAAAGCGCGATCGCTTCGTTGAGCCCTTCGGGCATCGCGTCTTGGGGAAGTAAAGATGACTTTGTATCAATACCAAAATCCCAAATCTCTAAGCTCCAATGGGTAAAATTAAGCCTTCACGTGCCATCACCGCGTTCGGAAAAGCATCATGGACCTGTTTTTCCACCTTATCCAAAAAATCATCACTATGGGAAGGATCGTGATGGAAAATAACAATCCGTTTCACATTAGCAGCCTGCGCCATTTTTACAGCTTCTTGCCAAGTTGAATGTCCCCAACCTATCTTGGGTGATTTCGGATTATGATACTCCTCATCCGTATACATCGCGTCATAAATTAATAAATCCGCGTCACGAGCTAACTCATAGACACTTTGATCAAGACGATCAGGCAAATGCTCTGTATCCGAACAATAAACCATACTTCTACCGCGCCAGGTTATCCGATATCCCATTGCTGAATTAGGATGATTAAGAGTACCCGTATGAATTTCAATATCATCAAGCATCATCGTATCACCATGCTTGAGTTCATAGAAGCGTAAATCCGCTTGCATTCCCCGCAAAGGCACAGGAGAATTAGGATGCAAAACCCGTTCAATAAAATGTTTTTTCATGGATTCCCCATCAGGGGGAATCGCGCCATAAATATGAAAACAATTACCCGGAATAAACGCGGGGGAAAAGAGGGGGAAGCCTTGAATATGATCCCAGTGGTAATGGGTAAAAAACATATAAGCTTCTACGGGCATTTCTGGGAGTAATTTTTCTCCCAACATTCGCAAACCAGTACCACCGTCAAGAATCAGTCGTTTACCCCCCACTCGTATTTCCAAACAGGAAGTATTACCGCCATAGCGAACTGTATCCTTCCCTGGGGTGGGAATACTTCCTCGGACTCCCCAGAATTGGACAACAAAATCATCTAGGCTTTCGATGGGTTGGGATGGTTGAGGGCAATCTTGGGGATTTGCCACTTCAGAGGCAAGAGTCATTTCCATGTTATTATTCTATTCCACATTGACCATGATGGCGCAAGAGATGATCACATAATACTAACGCCACCATTGCTTCTACCATAGGCACTGCTCTTGGCAAAACGCAAGGATCGTGACGGCCTTTGGCCGCGAGTAAGGTTTCTTCCCCTTCAGAGGTGACAGTGCGTTGTTCTTTACGAATCGTGGCTGTAGGCTTAAATGCTACTCGCAAAACAATATTTTCACCATTGGCGATGCCACCCTGGATGCCCCCGGAGCGATTGGTTCGGGTACGGATCGCGCCCTTCTCATCTGTATAATATTCATCATTATGTTCGCTACCCGTTAAAAGGGTTCCCGCAAAACCAGAACCAATTTCAAACCCTTTACTCGCGGGTAAAGACATCACCCCTTTGGCCAGGTCCGCTTCTAGTTTATCAAATACGGGTTCTCCTAAACCTCTCGGAACATTGCGAGCCACACATTCCACCACACCACCAATGGAGTCTCCCTGATCGCGGACTTGTTCGATCAATTCAATCATCTGATCGGCCGATTCGGCATCAGGACAACGAACAATATTACTCTCTACTTGTTCTAAGGTGACAGTATGAGGATCGATAATGGCTTCTAAGTTTTGAATGCGTTTGACATAGCCGATGATTTCTACTCCGGCGACTTGTTTGAGAATTTTTTTGGCTATCGCGCCCGCGGCGACTCTTCCAATGGTTTCGCGTGCCGAAGAGCGTCCCCCCCCTTGCCAATTGCGAATGCCATATTTAGCATCATAGGTCGCGTCAGCATGGGAAGGGCGATATTTCAGAGCCATCTCATCGTAATCTTGGGGGCGAGTGTCTTGATTTCTCACCATCAGCGCGATCGGAGTACCCAACGTTTGACCTTGAAAAACGCCCGAAAGAATTTCGCAAACATCAGCCTCCTTACGGGGTGTCGTAATCTTACTTTGCCCCGGACGACGCCGATTTAATTCCGCTTGAATTTCCGAAGCATCAAGTTCCAAACGTGGTGGACAACCATCAATCACGACACCCACCGCGCCGCCGTGAGATTCGCCAAAAGTGGTAATACGGAACAGATGCCCAAATGTGTTACCCATTATCCCTCTAGGTAGAAGCGTCAGAAACCTTAATTGTAGCAAAAGATCAATTTTTTACCTAGGTCGTGGAAGGATTCACAACATGAGAAACCCTCAAATACCTTTGAGGTTATTCTAGTTTCCCAAGAGAGAGGCAGTAGTCTCGGCAGGAGTGAGCGTGACACCTCAGACTCGCCCCCAGGTCCCATTCCTTAATCTTCGTGGTCTTCAAAGGGATCTCGTAACTCCTTGCCAGGGGGACCGAAAGCCGTATAAATAGAGAAGCCCGCCAACGCGACTAGACAGATGCCCAGAGAAATGCTAAGAACTGTTGCAGGTTCCATAGGATTTATGAAAGAAGAGTGCTATCTTTTGATAATATTACAAAACATTAAAAAATTCTGTTCAGATTTATCGCAGGTGACTTATGGCACAACGGACTTGGTTGGGTGATATCCTCAAACCCCTGAATTCTGAGTATGGTAAAGTCGCTCCGGGTTGGGGCACAACGGTCGTCATGGGCGTTTTTATGGCTTTATTCTTGGTCTTCTTGCTGGTGATTCTGCAAATCTACAACTCTTCTCTGATCCTCGAAAACGTCCAAGTTAATTGGTCTAGCTTAGGCGGCTAAGGATGGTTGACTCTTGACTGGGTACTGGGGACTGGGGACTGGACACTGGGAATTGGGAATTGGGGACTTGTGACTGGGGATTGGGA
>JBEDKD010000039.1:0-11362 GCA_041172365.1 Cyanobacteriota bacterium
TAACAGAAATCGACCTTTCTATTTTTTCTTAATTCCATTATAATATATGTATTGATGTTTGGCAATACAAAACCATGAAAAATTGTTATTTACTCCTAAGAATATCTGATTATCATAAGAGACAATTAGAAGAAGAAGCTATGAGACGAGGAATGACAAAATTAGAATTGATTAGACATTTAAGTGCTAAATTTCCAGAACCTAAAGACTGCGGCCCCATCCGCAGCACCTATCCCGACCCCTAAAGGGTGGGCTTGGGGTGCGAAAAACTCTGTCACAGGTTCAAATCCTGTATCGCCCATTTTTTCATCTAGGCTCTAAGTCAGAAGCGGGTTTCGAGAGCGCGATCGTCATTTAACCTTCATTCTCCTCATAATACCTTCGCCATTTTTTGTCGGTTGGGTTGAGTGATACTTAATCCAAGGAAGATTTTGGGTTTTGCGCCTCAACCCAACCTACGAATCAAGGCATTTTTCCTAAAAGCCAAAGGTATTGTCCTCAGAAACCCGGTTTCTCAACGCGCTTAACTCCTATCCACGATAAATTGTGACAAGAGTAACAGGATTTAAAGGATCAAAACGAGTTAAATTCGCGATGGGAATCGATCGCGATAACTGCACCTGCAAAAGTCGATAATTCCAAGACTTTTCGCGATTGTTTTTCGCCTCTAACCATCCCAACACATCCCTCAAATTTTCTAAGGTGGCTAAAGCTAAAACAATGACTCCCCCCCCCTGGATTCGCCAACTACAAATGCCTAAAATTTTGACAATTTCTCCACCACTTCCTCCAATAAAAATGCGATGGGGTGCGGGTAAATTCTGTAAAATATCTGGCGCATTGCCATGAATCGAAATCACATTATTAAGGCGAAATCGGCGACTATTTTTTTCGATTAAATTCGTACCCGCGGCACTTTTTTCGATCGCGTAAATTTGAGAATTAGGAAAAAGACGGGCAATTTCGATGGAAACGGAACCTGTACCCGCGCCAATATCCCAGATAATTTGATTCGGTTTTAATTCTAATTCTCCTAATCCTAAAATTCTCACT
Source organism: Cyanobacteriota bacterium (assembly GCA_041172365.1). Classification (GTDB taxonomy): domain Bacteria; phylum Cyanobacteriota; class Cyanobacteriia; order Cyanobacteriales; family Microcoleaceae; genus JBEDKD01. The sequence goes on from JBEDKD010000039.1 coordinate 1,054, forward strand.
TCTCTTTTCGTCATTAAACCCGGACGATCGCGATAAGTCAAAAAATAATGATCGGGAATACCTAATAAGGGTATATTAGCTAAGTCTAAGTTTTTTTCTTCAGACAATTCTCTTAATAAGATTACCACATTTAAGGCAGAAAATTTACTATCTAATACCTCATTTAATTGCCATTTTTTTACTCTTTCATCGGTTCCACCTAAATTTTCACAGACCCAAAAATGATAGGATATCGGTAAATTTAAAGATAATAAAAGACGGGCGATCGCGTGAGGGGTGTAAACATTATCCGTGAGAATAGCCAGTTTATGATTTCCTTGTTGTAAGGCTTTCAATAGTTCATCTAAAGAGCGTCCATGAGCACTAATAATAGACGCGTCTTGCCAAGGAACTTTCACTCGATTAAAGGCTAATTGAACGGAACTTAAATGAGGATAAAATGTTAATAAATCCGGTGAAAATTCTTCTAAAATTAACCTGCCAAATCCAAAAAAAAGAGGATCGCCTGATACTAAAATTATAATTTTTAGTTTATTTTCTGTTTGAGATAAACGCTGTTTGATATCATTAAGTGCTTGAGTTAAATCTCCTAAAATTAACTTTTCGCCTTGATAGGTAGGAAAATAACCAAGATGGCGATCGCTACCGACTAAAAGGGTTGCTTGTTCAATCAGATTTTGCACGGAGGGCGATAAACTTGCCACCCCATCTAAGCCAATACCAACAACGTTAATTTTACTACTCATGCGTTAAAAAGATTGTAATGATAAGATTGTTACCGATAAAATTTAAACATACTTATAGCAGTTTTTATTAATTTTCTTTTTCCCAAGTTAAAATAACCTGCGAGTTTTTTACAAAAAATAGGTAATGGGTAATGGGTAATGGGGATTATGATTGGAATTGGGGGAATAAATGATGAAATTTGTCCTTGTCACCTGTCACCTGTCACCTGTCACCTGTCACCTATCAGCTATCACCTATTACCTATCACCTATTACCTATTACCCATTAGCCATTAAGAAAACTCAAAAACAGGCCAATCATCTTGTCGATAATAGCGAGTCATATCATCAAACTTGCGGAGCTCTACTCGCGACACCCCAAGAGATTGAGGGGCATCTAGCCATTCCATATTTAAGTCAGAAAGCAATTGCGAAATATTATCGCGATCGAGTTCTGAGGGAATCGAACCAAAATAACCCAGAGTCAGATGTGCAGTATAATTATACTGCTGTTCAATACCCAAAGCAATTAAACTCGGATTTTGATAAAGGGAGCGACGTAACTCCATAGTTTGCACGAAAGAATTCTGATCCGTTGGTGCTAAACAAACACCTATTGCCCTAGTTCTTAACATACATCCTAAAACCATCCAACGGACAGGTTCGGGTGATTTAGGACAATAACTAAATGACTCAGCAACACGCGATCGTAATTGCGCTTCAAAGTCAGGATTTTTAGTTGTGGCATCCCGATAAGCACTATCCCAAATCAAATCACCTATAGTCAGATGAAAACTATCCGGGGGAACTGGTACCATTAAACCAGGTTCCATTTGCTCAAACAGTCGTTTTTGACAGTCTTGCAAATTCTGATAAAAAGACGTATTTTCCGAGTCATCACACCAAGGGGGAGTAATCACCGTATAGCCCGGAAAAGGAGAAGGGATTCTCTTACCTTCCCAAAGGTTAAACTTGGGTGACTCTTGGATATGCTCTAACTGGGACTTGTAGGTGTCCGTCAGGGTAAGCTGGGCTACCCGATGTACATAGGATTGATAAGTGTCGTCCAATCTCAATTGCCTCGCGCTCAGAACTTTAAACACTCAGCACTCAGCAACCCGAAGGGAATCGGTTAGAGGTGAGGCCATCAAAGGCATGGGGATCAAAAACCCCCGACTCGCCCCTCTTCGATCTGACTGGGGGTTCAAACCAAAGCTGATTGCTGAGAGCCTTATATTTCCTGATTTTATAGAAAAACAGAAACTGATCAAATTAATTATTATGTCAATTTACCTTTTTTGGGGAGAAGATGATTTTGCGATGGCGCGGGCTATTGCCTCTTTACGCGAATCATCCCTTGATCCCAACTGGGAAAGCTTTAATTATGATAGGATTACCGCGGATCAGTCAGACGCGGTGATGCAGGGGATGACTCAGGCGATGACTCCCCCCTTTGGCTCTGGTTGTCGTTTTGTCTGGTTAGTGGATACCACGGTGACGCAACAGTGTCCCCCAGAACTTTTAAGTCAGTTAGATTCTACTCTTTCTGTGGTTCCCGATACCACTGTGTTATTATTTACCACGCGTAATAAGCCTGACGGCCGTCTTAAGTCTACTAAATTATTACAAGATAAGGCTACGGTGAAGGAGTTTTCCCTGATCCCCCCTTGGAAAACTGAGGATATTGAAAAACAAGTCGCACAAGTCGCGCAGCAGTTAGGGGTGAAATTAACTTCTCCCGCGGTACAATTGCTCGCGGAGGCGGTTGGTAATAATACTCGTCTTCTTTATAGTGAATTAGAGAAATTACAGCTTTACTCCGGTAATACTGGTAAACCTCTGGGGGAAGCCGCGATCGCGTCTTTAGTGCGTTTTAATACCCAAAATAGTTTGCAATTGGCGGGGGCAATTCGTCAAGGGGATAGTAGTAAAGCCCTGGGTTTACTAGGAGAATTAATCAGTCATAATGAACCCGGATTAAAAATCGTCGCGACTTTAGTGGGGCAATTTCGCACTTGGTTATGGGTTAAAGTGATGACAGAATCTAGGGAAACGGATGATAAGATTGCCCAAGCTATTGAATTAAGTAATCCTAAACGAGTCTATTTTTTGAAGCAAGAAGTTAAAGCCCTACGATTAGAACAATTACAACAGGCGTTACCCCAACTTTTGGAATTAGAAGGAAGTCTGAAGCGAGGGGCCCAGGAAACTTCTACTTTACAAACTAAAGTGATTGAACTCTGTCACCTGTTTCGATAAAAATTTGATATAGATTGTCCGATAATAGCCTTTTCTTTGGGGCATAAACCTTAAGAAAATCTGGAGAAACCTAGACAGAAAAAGAATCGGGTGAGGGTTGGAATGAAGGCGGGCAAAGCTTCCATGCACTGAAGTCAGGGTGAGGTGAGGGGGGGGTAAAGAGGATTGCGGTCCGGTGAGGATATCTTAGGTGAGTCCTCAACATCAAGGTTACGATGGATCAGGGAGTCCAGAGGAACAAATTGGATAATTTATCACACAGAGCAGATAAGCTGACACATTTAACTATAGAATGGATAGGGCAAAAACGCGATCGCCTGATTGGTGAACCCTTCAGACAATCACACTTCTGTGAGAGACTTGATTTGTCACGCGCTCTGTGAAGGGGAAAAACCACTCACGTCACAACAACAAACGAGTAGCACTTGGTACTACAACGAGTCAGTGGCGATCGCGTTGATCTACGATTGATGTTTATTGTGCAGTTTCCTATGCCTAAAGTTCTTGTATCCGATCCCATTGATCAAGTGGGAATTGATATCCTTTCTCAAGTAGCCCAAGTTGATGTAAAAACGGGCTTATCTCAAGATGAATTAGTAAACATAATTCCCGAATATGATGCCTTAATGATTCGTTCTGGAACCCAAGTTACTAAACCAATTATTGAGGCCGCAACTCAGTTAAAAATCATTGGTAGGGCGGGAGTCGGTGTCGATAATGTAGATGTTCCCGCAGCCACCCGTAAAGGTATTATAGTTGTTAATTCCCCCGAAGGTAATACAATTGCCGCCGCGGAACACGCGTTAGCGATGATGTTATCTTTATCTCGCTATATTTCTGACGCGAATCAATCAGTAAAACAGGGAGAATGGAAGCGCGGAAGTTTCGTTGGCGTAGAAGTTTATAAGAAAACATTGGGAATTGTCGGATTAGGTAAAATTGGTTCCCATGTTGCCGCGGCTGCGAAAGCAATGGGGATGAAACTGTTAGGTTATGATCCCTTTATTTCTACCGAACGGGCTGAACAAATTGGCTGTCGTTTAGTGGAATTAGAGTTATTAATGCGGGAATCGGATTATATTACGTTACACATTCCCAAAACTCCAGAAACAACCCATTTAATTAATGCGGAAATGTTGAAAAAGATGAAGCCGACAGCGCGTATTATTAATTGCGCCAGAGGCGGCATTATTGATGAAGCGGCTTTAGCAGAAGCCTTAAGAGATGGCACGATCGCCGGAGCAGCCCTCGATGTCTTTGAACATGAACCTTTAGAGGCGGACTCCCCCTTACGAAGTCTAGGGAAACAAGCAATTTTAACCCCCCATTTAGGCGCGTCCACCGCGGAAGCTCAAGTGAATGTAGCTATTGATGTCGCCGAACAAATCCGAGATGTTTTATTAGGATTACCAGCGCGATCGGCCGTCAATATTCCGGGGCTTTATCCTGATGTTTTGGAAAAACTAAGACCTTATTTACAATTAGCAGAAACTCTCGGTAACTTAGTAAGTCAATTAACCGGAGGGCGCGTAGATTTTCTCAATGTAAAATTACAAGGAGAATTAGCTTCTAATCAAAGTCAACCGATAGTCGTTGCCGCCTTAAAAGGATTATTAGCTCCCGCGTTACGCGAGCGTGTCAACTATGTTAACGCGACGATTGAAGCCAAAGAACGTGGTATCCGGGTAATTGAAACACGAGATGCTTCGGTGCGTGATTATACAGGCTCTTTGCAATTAGAAGCCAAGGGCATTAATGGTGAACATACCGTAACAGGTGTCGTGTTAGGAGACACAGAAATTCGTGTCACCAGTATTGATGAATTTCCCATTAGTGTTTCTCCGAATCGCCATATGTTGTTTACCCTGCACCGGGATATGCCCGGACTTATTGGTAAAATTGGCTCCCTGTTAGGCAGTTATAATGTTAATATTGCCAGTATGCAGGTCGGTCGTAAATTAGTGCGTGGGGACGCGGTGATGGTTTTGAGTTTAGACGATCCCCTTCCCGAAGGCATCTTGGCGGAAATCAAGAAAATTCCGGGCATTCGCGATGCTTACACTGTTATCCTTTAAGGGATTTGAGATGGAGTTTTAGGAACGGGTAATTGGCTATGGGGAATTATTTTCACTATCACCAATTCCCCTTTTCCGATCGCCAATTACCGCATCTAAAATCTACTATCCAAAAGATAAAATCGTTATGGCATATAGTTGGTGGGAAATTAAAGTTATTTGTGATCCGTCATTAGAAGATATTGTCTTTTGGCGCTTCGAGAATTTTGGTTGTCGGGGAACCGCGGTGGAGTTAAAAAATAATTCTTGTTTAATCTTGGGTTATTTATCTCAGGATCAAGCTGGATTATTAGATTTAGCCGCGTTGGGGTTATGGTTACGTCAAGATGCCCTTTGTTTGGGTTTATCGGCTCCGGCGATTCAGTGGGAATTAATTGATGAAGAAGATTGGGCCAGTAGTTGGAAAGAACATTGGCAACCTCAAGATATTGGCGATCGCTTTGTGATTTATCCAGCTTGGTTGCCTGTGCCTGTGCAATCTGATCGATTATTATTAAGATTAGACCCGGGGATGGCTTTTGGCACGGGAACCCACGCGACGACTCAATTATGTTTAGAGTCCTTAGAAATGCGAATTGGTTATGAGGAAAAGGAAATTATTGTCGCGGATCTCGGTTGTGGTTCGGGTATTTTATCGATCGGCGCGTTATTATTAGGTGCAACACGGGTTTATGGCGTTGATACGGATGTTTTGGCTGTCAAAGCGAGTATGAGTAATCGCAAATTAAATCAAATTGATCCCGAAAAATTTAGTGTTGAACAGGGTAGTATTGAGCGACTAATTGAAACCTTAGATGCTCCGGTTGATGGCATTGTTTGTAATATTTTGGCGGAAGTTATTATTGATTTAATTCCTCAATTTGAGGCTATTTCTAAACCGAAAACTTGGGCTGTTTTAAGTGGTATTTTATTGGAGCAAGCGAAGGCGATCGCGGATACTTTAGAAGAAAATGGGTGGATCGTCGCGACTCTTTGGAAACGTCAAGAATGGTGTTGTTTTAACATTCGCAGATCATAGGAAGAGGGAAGAGGGAAGAAGGAAGAAGGAAGAAGGAAGAGGGAAGAGGGAAGAAGGAAGAAGTAATGAACCACAAAGGCACAGAGAGCACAGAGGAAGAAGGAAGAAGAAAGAGGGAAGAAGGAAGAAGGAAACTTCCCTATTACCTATTCCCCAATCCCCAATCCCCAATCCCCATTATCCATTGCCAAAGATTAAAATTTCTTAACCCAATCTTCACCAATTCTGATGGTAAGATCGGAGTCAATAACTCCTGTGGAACTAGGTTCTATATTACCACCATTGAGGGTATCTTTGAGAATATTCGCGGCTTTTTCATCCCCTTGTTGGACAATAATTTGAGTCTGGAGAACGCGATCGGGAAAAGGCTCTTGTACTACTACCTTATCAAAACCTTTTGCCCCTAAATAAGCCGCGACTTTATTACTAATTTTGGGATTGCTAGAAGCATTTTGAATCACAATTTTTAAATCCTTGGGATAGGCACGCGATCGCGCTCTCGGATTATCATTGTCAGAAGATACATTAAAATACTGCGCGAGAATACGATCGCGTTTATCTGAATCAATAAACCAAAAACTTCTGGTATCACCACGACTAGAAGAACCCTGTTCACCGGGCAACATGACCATTTTTACCTGTTCTCGCTCCACAGATAAACCCAAATTAGTCAAAGTTAAAATTTCATCAAAATTCAAATTCGTGTCAACATACTTTTGCATCACATGAATAATGAGAGGAATCCGTGTTATAATACTAGGATTAATCAAACGATCACGAATCGCTTTGATTAAAACTTGTTGACGTTGAATCCGACCTAAATCTCCAGTTTGTTCATCCCGAAAGCGAGAAAATTCTTCAGCTTTTTCGCCGTTGAGAGTTTGCCATCCTTGCACTAAGTCAATTTGGAATTTTTGGGTTTTATCCATGTAAGACATGGGACGGGAAACGAAAATATCTACTCCACCTAATAAATCCACTAATTCTCGAAACGCACCTGTACTCACACGAACATAACGATCAATGGGGATATTTTTGAGAGTTTTACTCACCACTTTCGTAGCTAATTTTGCTCCCCCTTTGACATTCGCTTCATTAATTTTGGTTAAACCCATGTCAGGAATATCGACTTCTGTATCACGGGGAATAGAAAGGACACTAATAGATTTATCATCAGGGTTAAAACGGACTAATAACATGGTATCGCTGTGCCCTTCAAACAATGCAGAAGTATTGGGAGAAGCATTAGGGACTCTATCAATACCCATGACCAAAATATTAACAGGACGAGCCAGTTTATATTCTACAGGTTTAACGTCTATATTATCAAATCCCACGGAGCCGAGAGTTTTTGTAATAATAGGAGGTTCCACGGGGGCGAAAAGAGCCGCGAGGGCGCCCAAAGCCGCAGCACTCGTCCCAATTATCAATAAGAAAAACAGTAATAAGATCGATCGCGTGCCTTTAGATTTTCGAGGAGCAGATATGTAAGCTGTCGGCATAGAAGATTAACAAAATAATGTTAAGGGAAAATGACTGAATTTAGGGGCTAATGAGAGCGGACATCGGATAATTACATGGAGGTACAAAAATAATATTTCCCATGTAACTAGAATTATTAGCAGATAAAATTATAGCAAATATTCTTTTCTTGAGATAATAAATTTAACGAGGGATTGGGCAGTGGATATCACCCCATAATGAGTCACCCGTGAGGGGTAAAAACCCCTGTTTGAGAGGTTAAGTCCTCTATCCCTTCATCCTTCATCCTCTGTGCCCTCTGTGCCTTTGTGGTTCATTCCCTCTTCCTTCTTCCCTCTTCCTTCTTCCTTCTTCCTTCTTCCCTCTTCCTTCTTCCTTCTTAGTAGCGATAATGGTGGAAGATGTAATTTTGAGAAATATCACGATGAGTCAGAAATTTATTCCGGTAATCCTAGCCGGTGGTAAAGGAGAAAGATTTTGGCCTTTAAGTCGCAAGGAGCGCCCCAAACAGTTTTTATCATTAGATGGAAGCGGTAAAAGTCTCTTACAAGGGACTGCCGATCGCCTTTTAGGGTTATCAGAGGGTTGGAATGGCTTATGGGTGGTAACATCTGCCCTCTTAGCCACAGGAGTGAGCCAACAGTTACCCCAGTTGCCCCAAGAGAATTTACTCGCGGAACCGGAGGGACGTGACACCGCGCCCGCGATCGCGTGGACGACTTGGGAAGTGGCAAAACGTTATGGAGAAGACGCGGTGATTGGGTTTTTCCCCGCGGATCATTGGATCGGAGAGCCGGAAGTTTTCGAGGAGACTTTGAAAGCTGCAACAACTTTGGCGATAGAAAAAGACGCGATCGTGACATTAGGGGTAAAACCGAGTTACGCGTCCACGGGATATGGATATATTGAGCAGGGTGAAGAAATCGGAACTTTTAATGGCTTTCCCGCCTATCGAGTTGCACGGTTTACCGAAAAACCCGATCGCGACACCGCACAGGAATTTGTCACATCAGGAAAGTTTAGTTGGAATGGGGGAATATTTGTTTTTCGCGTGGGGGTTGTCTTAGCCGAATTACGTCAATATGCACCAGAAATGATGGCTTTATTGGAAACTAAAGGAATAGAAGCTTATGGGGAATTACCGAAAATCAGTATAGATTATGCTTTGATGGAAAAAACCCAAAAAGCATACATTTTACCTGTGGCATTTAGTTGGGATGACTTGGGAGACTGGAACGCGATCGCGCGTTTATTACAAGGGGATAAACCTAATGTGGAATTAGCCAAGCACGTTGGCATTGATACCAAAGGAGGAATTTTCTACGCGACAGATGAGAAGGAAGTAATAGTAACAATAGGATTAGAAGATATTGTCGTTGTACGGGAAGGAAATGTGACATTAATTGTCAATAAAGAACGGACACAGGAGATCAAAAAAGTCTTAAAAATCTTAGGAGAAGATGAGAAATTGAAAGATTTGTTATAAGAGATTAAAACCGTCATCATAGGCACGAACACGATAGAAACCGGGTTTCTGGCAGTTATCTGTTGCTTGAAATAACGATTTTTCGCTCAGAAACCCGGTTTCTGCCTAAGCCCTAAAAATAAGCAATGGTTAAAACTATTAACATTCTTCCCTCTTCCTTTGTGCCTTTGTGCCTTTGTGGTTCATAATTTCTTCCTTCTTCCTTTGTGCCTTTGTGCCTTTGTGCCTTCATTTTTGTGGTTAAGTAGGGCTAATTAGAGGGCGGAATAGGTGCTGGTTTAATATGTTCCCCGGCATAATATACAATAACTTTTTGCTTTTCCGAGTCAGGTATATAAAAGACGCGATCGCCGCTGGTTACTTCATATTCCCATGCCCCTTGATAAAGTTTTCCTTTTAAGGGAAAAACACGTCCTGGTTTGCGCTCCATCGGGCTAAAACATAAATATTCAGAAACCGGGTTTCTTCAGAAACCCCGGACTTAGTGAGAAGCATCGGGCTAGAAACCCGGTTTCTCATTATTAGGAGATCGTAATAATACAGATTCCCAATCTCGATTTACTCGTCGATTTTTGGCAACAACTAACCAAGTTACACATTCTGTTTGTTGTATAGTTATTTCTATTTTATCTTCTTCAGAAGATAAGGATTCTTGGGGTGGTGTTAATGGTTCTTCTGGTGACATGATTTTATCAGAGATTTGACCAGTAAAATGTTATTGATTAACCAATAGAGGATTTTTTAGAATTTGGGTTTTGTCAATAAAACTTCATCAAAATCTTCACTTAAAAAAGCTGATACAACCTCTTTATTTTGTATAGCAATAGCACTTTCCTGCCACTCATGGATAACTGCATCCAATAGCTCCCAGTCATTAATTCCAGAACTTAAATCCTGAAATGCGTTCAGAATTTCTGTAATAAATTCAGCTAACTCATCAGAGTCAAAAACCTTTAACCATACAAAGGGATGCTGAGAATTAATATCTTCTCCTAAACGCAATTTATAAGCAATATCGAGGATTTCTAAAACCTTTTTAGAAAGAGTTATAACTTTCATCATCTGCGTCAAATCATCACGACGCAATAAAGCAAAATATTGTTGATTTCGAGTAATTGTTACCGGATTTTTCCAAGCCAAATCAAGAACGTTACCAGGTTCTTTGTTCAATGTATTTTCTGGTATCAGTTCATCACTATAAACATTAGTAAGAAATGAGAAAGACATAATTTTAATCTCTCAATAAGTGTCAACTATTATATTT
>JBEDKD010000040.1:0-10004 GCA_041172365.1 Cyanobacteriota bacterium
GTAGGTAATGGCCTCAACAGAAGTGGTAATGGGTATTAGTTTTTCACCTAAAACCTAAAACCTAAAATGAGATACATATTGAAGTTATGCACAGTGGAATGAGACATCTCAAGGGATGCACCTCACCTGATCCCTAAATATTAGGAGTAAAAATGGAACCGATTCGTATCTTCTATTTTTCTGATATTCTCTGCATTTGGGCTTATATTGCTCAGATTCGCGTTGATGAGCTTAAGACAACTTTTGCCGATAATATCTCCATTGATTATCATTTCGTACCCGTTTTTGGGAATGCTCGTGAAAAATTAGAAAACCGATGGCGCGATCGCGGTGGTTTACGGGCCTATAGTGATCATGTTAAAGGTGTTGTGGCAAAATTTGATCACATTACTGTTCATCCTGATATTTGGACTCAAGGGGTTCCCGCGTCTTCCACCTCTTGTCATCTTTTTCTCCATGCTATTCAATTACTAGAAATTAAAGGTTTAGTACCGAAGACGGAAAATTGTTTGGAAAACGCGATCGTGGCATTTCGGGAGGCATTTTTTACCAAAGTCGCCGACATTTCTGATCGTAAGGTTCAATTTGGAATTGCTCAGGAATTAGGACTGCCGATTAACGCGATCGAAGAAATGATCGATCGCGGAGAAGCCTATGCAGAATTATCGAAGGATTTTGATTTGGTTAAGGAGCATACTGTCACCGTTAGTCCCACCCTCATTTTTAATGAAGGACGGCAACGGCTTAACGGTAATGTTGGTTATCGGGTGATAGAAGCGAATATTCGCGAGTTACTGCACAATCCGGCAGGAGAACATTCTTGGTGTTAACAAAATAAGCTATAGCTTATTTCTAATCTTAATTAAGGGAAAAACAGTGATTTTTTGTAGGAAAAAATATCAACAAAAAAGACACAAAGGGGTAAATTTCTCTAATTGTTCGAGACTCTCTATTTTATGTCCTTAGTGCCTTAGTGGTAAAACCACCACTCTACTCAGAGTATGATGTAGGGAAATAAAATAAAACACCAAGACACAAAGACACAAAGGGGTAAATTTCTCTCCTTGTTCGAGACTCTCTATTTTATATCCTTAGTGCCTTAGTGCCTTAGTGGTAAAACCACGGCTCCACTCAGAGAATGATGTCGGGAAATAAAATAAAACACCAAGACACAAAGACACAAAGGGGTAAATTTCTCTGATGTTGAGAGACTCTCTATTTTATGTCCTTAGTGCCTTAGTGCCTTAGTGGTAAAACAATGGCTCACCTGATATAGCAATTCTCATACTTGTGAGGTACAGAGTTTTCTTTTAATAGGGAACCCTTAATAGGGAACTCTTAATAGGGAATAAATTAGACCTCATCTGAGAAACGCGATATACCTTATTTCTAATCTTAATCAAGGAGATACATAGATGTGGGATGAACGATATAGCTTACCGGAATATGCCTATGGCACACAGCCCAATGATTTCCTGGTTTCTGTGGCATCCAAAATCCCAAAAGGAAGAGTTTTGTGTTTGGCAGAAGGAGAAGGCCGCAACGCGGTTTATCTGGCCTCATTGGGTTATGAAGTCGTTGCAGTTGATCAATCGAAAATCGGTTTGGCAAAAGCAGAGCAATTAGCGACACAGCAACAGGTGAAAATTCACACAATTGCGGCTGATCTGGCTGATTTTGTCATTGAGCCCCAGTCTTGGCAGGCAATTGTTTCTATTTTTTGCCATCTTCCTTCTCCATTGTGGCGTAGGGTTCATCGCGCCGCGGTGGCCGGTCTTGCTCGCGGTGGCCTATTGATCTTGGAAGCATATACACCGCGTCAGTTACAGTGGAAAACAGGTGGACCAACAAATTTAGATATGTTGGTTTCACTTGATGTTGTCAGATCAGAACTAGCAGATTTAGATTTTGAAGTGCTACAGGAAGTCGAGCGCAACATTATAGAGGGTGTCTATCATAATGGGATGTCCGCGGTAGTTCAAGTCCTGGGAAAAGCTAATTAATTCCGTCGGCTTCCCACTCCCCATTAGGAATGAAAATTTCATAAAGTAGTGCAGGCATCTTGCCTGCTTTCGCTCTCAAGGGCTCCGCGACAAACCAAATAGTCAAGTTATTTAATTTCCATTCCTTAGCTATTAGCCATTAGTTCAAGACTTGCTTTTCTAGAGTGGAACAGGCATCCTGCCTGTTCAAGACTTGCTTTTCTGTAGAGGTATATTGTACATTATGGCAGGGAGCATCCCAAAACAGGGAGCATCTCATTTTTGCAAATATATCCGTAGGGGCGAAGCATTCCGGTAATTAACCCCTCATAGTAACTAATAGGTTATCTGCCGGAATGCTTCGCCCTACAAAATTGGGATGCACCCAAAACAGGTTTCTCAATCATCGGTTTTCTTCGCATCAAAAAGAGATGAATACAACTATTTTACGGGGTCGCTATCACATTGTTAAACCTCTGAGTGCCGGGGGGTTTGGGGAGACGTTTTTGGCGGAGGATTGGGATTTACCAGCCCATCCTTTGTGTGTAGTCAAACGCTTTCACCCTCAGTCTAATCAACCCTTTATTTTACAACAAGGTGCGCGGTTATTTAATCAGGAAGCTGAAATTTTACACCGCGTGGGAAGTCACGATCAAATTCCCCGTTTATTCGCGTATTTTGAGGAAAATCAAGAGTTTTATTTGGTTGAGGAGTTTATCGAGGGGGAGGTGTTAAGTAAAGATTTGATTTACGGCACTCAGAAGCGCGAGGATGAGGTGATTTCCCTGTTGCGGGATGTTTTAGAGGTTTTGGCGTTTGTTCACGCTCAGGGCGTAATTCACCGGGATGTTAAACCCGCGAATTTGATTCGCCGTAAGTCCGATGGAAAAATTGTTTTAATTGATTTTGGGGCTGTCAAAGAAATTGGCTGTTTGTCGGTTCATTCCCAGGCTCAAATTGCCCCTACCATCGCGATCGGAACTCTCGGTTATAGGCCCAATGAGCAGGCGAATGGGCAACCCCGTTTGAGTAGTGATGTTTATGCGGTGGGGGTAATCGCGATTCAGGCGTTGACGGGGTTAAATCCCGAACCGAATTTCGGGGGTTTTCCTGAAGACGCGGTGACGGGGGAGTTTAAGTGGCGAGATACTGTCGCGGTGAGTCGCGAATTAGGGTCTATTATTGATAGAATGGTGCGTAAAGATTACCGGGAACGTTATACTTCTGCGGTGGAAGTGTTGCAGGATTTAGATGATTTTTTGTCGGGTACAAACAAACCGACTTTGGTTGCCACAGCATCTACTACAGCACCTACTTTAGCACCTACTTTAGTACCTACTTTAGCACCAACTTTAGCACCTACTCAAGTTTCTAAACCCCCTGTTTCTCTTATGTCTCTTTTACGTTGGCCACGCGATCATAAACTTGCAGCATTTGGAATACTGATAGCAATCATTACGTTAATTACTTCACCGTTTCACGGAGACGTTCGTAAATGGTTTGTTGAGATGATGTTTGGTTATTCCTATTATGAAAATAAAGAGATTAAGATCAAATATCCTGCTGAATGGCAACCGTCGATTTTTGCTAGTGGAATAACCCCCGATGAGATAGTCTTCACGTCACCGAAAGATAATGGGTTTCGAGAACTTGTGACTGTTTCTTCTGAAAAGTTATCCCACCCCATGTCGTCTCAGGACTATTATACAAAAATCTTGCAGCCGAAAATTAAAGCCCAAGTCAATCACGATCTGTTAAAGAATCCAGAGAAAACAACTTTGGGAAACCATCCGGCACAAATGCTAGTTTTTACTACACCCGAATCGGCGGGGAAAAACCCCGTTGTACTCAAGCACAAATTGATTTGGACTGTGAAGAATAATCAAGCCTATATCGTCACCTATAAGGGTGAAGATAGTAATTTTTTAGACGATGAACAAAAAGTCATTGAACCGATGAGACAATCTTTTGAAATTCGTTAATTTCCCCAACTCACTGACTCTTATTCTGAATTCTGTTGAGATTATTTTGTGGGTATTCGCAGCTTAAGGTTCCTGTGCCACAATATAGTAATGCTGTTTGGAAATCGGCAATGGCTTTTTCTTGATCGCCCATTTTTTCATACACAAGCCCCCTACCGTTGTAGGCATAGGCATTTTTAGGATCTAATTTAATGGCTTCATTGTAATCCTTAAGAGCGTTGTCTTTGTCTCCTTTGTCACGATAGACACCCCCCCTGTTGCTGTGGGCAGCGGCATATTTAGGATCTAATTTAATGGCTTCATTGTAATCCTTAAAAGCGTTGTCTTTGTCTCCTTTGTCATAATAGACATTCCCTCTACCGACGTAGGCTTTGGCATATTTAGGATCTAATTTAATGGCTTCATTGTAATCCTTAAGAGCGTTGTCTTTGTCTCCATAGACAAGCCCTCTACCGACGTAGGCGTTGGCAAATTTAGGATCTAATTTAATGGCTTCATTGTAATCCTTAAAAGCGTTGTCTTTGTCTCCTTTGTCATAATAGACATTCCCTCTACCGACGTAGGCATTGGCATATTTAGGATCTAAATTAATGGCTTCATTGTAATCCTTAAAAGCCTTTTCTTTGTCTCCTTTATCATAATAGACAAGTCCCCTGTTGTTGTAGGCATAGGGATGGGGCTGAATTTCTATAGATTTGGTATAAGCGATGATGGCTTCTGGATAACGTTTTAATTCGTACAGCGCCAAACCTTTCAGCCAATACAAAGCAAAATCTTTTTGGTTTTGTTTTTCTGCTTCTTCAATGGCTCTTTCGTAAGCATCTAAGGCAAATCCATGCTGTTTTAAATTGACATGTGCATCTCCTTTTTTGCGCCAAGCTGCATAAAAATCCGGCTTGATTTCAACTGCATTCCTAAAGCCTCTAACCGCGTCTACATAATTACCTTTAGCATAAACGGCTAAACCTCCTGCGTACCAAGCAAGATAAGACTTAGGATTAAGATCAAGAGCTTTGTTGAAAGCATCAATCGCGTCTGAATATTTACCGAAGCGCCATAATTGATTGCCATAGCTGATCCAATCTTCCTCCTTAGCCTCCTTTGAGGGTTTTGCTATGGTTAATGACATCTGGAGAATATTATCAACTTCTTCTTTTTCAGGAAAAGGAGGTGCAGAGGTTTCTACTCTCAACCATTCTTTCTGAATCCCAAAGTTATCTATCAAACTTACAATTGTTTTACTTGGTATCCCTAAACTATAACCTATATTAACGCCATCTTGTGTTTCGGTTTTGCCATGAATGCCTATAACTCGTCCTTGAGTATCAAAAACAGGCCCGCCACTCATCCCTCCTTGCGTCATATTGGTGTAAGTCAGTTCATAACCATCTTGCAAAGAAAAAGCATCTTTTGCCTCGAATATCCGAGTTGTTTTGGGAGATAAAAACCAGCCAGAAGTCAGGAGATAAATGGGTTTTCTGTAGTTGTTAGATATCGGCCAGCCAAAGACGAAAATGTAACTCTTATCCTTTAATTCATAGTTTCCCAGAGTGGCGACGGAATAGTTAACGTCGCTAGTGAATGACAAGAGGGCAATATCTGAACTTGCCGATTTTTTCTCGGTTCCGGGTTTAATGGTATATCGTTTATTATCTGGAGTAACAATAGTGTAATCCTGTTCAGTTTTTTTTATAACATGAGCAGCGGTAAGGACGTAGTAGGTGTATTTATTTTCGTTTTCTTTATGGCTGGCAATAATCACACCAGATCCACCCCCAACTTTTCGTTCTATTCTGACTGCGATCTGTTTGGCTTTTGTCGCAATGTCACTGGGTAAACCTGTGAGAGTTTGTGAAGGTGGATTGACAAATTGCGAGGCGGTTTGTGCTAAGATTTCCACGGGTACTCCCCAACTCAAAGGAAGCATTTTTTCGCGTTCTTTTTCACTGGGGCGAGTTCCATCTTGAAACACAAAGGGATCGCCAAAAAGAGGATAAGAATGTCTGCCATTTAAGCCAATTAACTCTCCAAAACGGTTCAAAATTGGGCCGCCACTCATGCCTTTTTTGATAGCATTGGTGTAGCCGATGCGGTAGCCATTTTGAAAGTTTTTAGGTGGAAAAATCCCTACGTTTCCTGTGGTAAAATTCACGTTTTCTTCATCAAAAGGAAAGCCAGTAGCATAAACTTTTTCACCAATATTAACATACTTATTTGCATTAATCTTAGTCAAATCAGGAAAATTTGCCGTCTCATAGTTGGAATCCGAGACAAACTCTAATAAGACTAAATCATTGTCACTAAATTTAACACTTTCAACAACTGAGGCGGAGTAAGTTTTTTTGTCTGGGGTTTCGATCCGATAGGGTGCTTCGTTATTACCAAGAACGTGAGCATTTGTCAACAAGGTATAACGAGATCCATCTTTGCGAATCAAGGTTCCTGAGCCTCCACCCTCAGATTTACTTGTAGTTACGCGGACAGTGATCGATTCCGCGAATTCTTTCAAGTCTGCTTCTTTTAATTCAGGAAGCCCCGCGGGTTGGAATTGCTGTACAAAAGTATTAACTCGATCGCAACCCGAAAGAATGGGTGAAATGAGTAAGAAACTGCTCAGACAAGCCAGGATAAAAAGAGGCCGTTTTTTCATTTTTCGATTTTTTCGTGTTTGCTGAGGATGGAAAAGGAGGGCTGATGAAACACCCAACGGGTGCATCTCAGTTTTGAAGAGGGCGAAGCATTCCGGTATATATAGTGTTTCCATTTCAGAAGTAAAACTTGTGGCACAGGCATCTTGCCTGTGACGGGCAAGATGCCCGTACCACATTTACATCTCCTATGGAATTGCTATAGGTTATTAGTTGTAATTTGATATTTACCGCGGTCATGCTTCGCCCCTACTATTGTTTTTGAATTTTCACAAAATTTGTTTAGAAGGTTTACGGGTTGCGAAGTTCTGTCATAGGAAGATAGTATTTACCACCGCTTTGCTCAAGTGGTTTACTGGCGTTGTCACTAGACCTTAATTTCCTAAGCACGCTATCTACCGTATCTGGCGGTGTTACGGTAAACAGCATCAGATTACAAGCTCCGTCTTCTTTGTCAGAAATACAAATCACTGGCAGGTCCTTTTGTTTTTCTGATATCAGATATCGAAAACCTCCGTTATCTTCTGCTTGTTGGAATTTGAGTGATACTTCTTGACAGCGTGTTTGTGGATCATAGCCTGAGCCTGTAAAAATTTCAGATTTCCAGCGAATCACAGGCTGTGTGTCTTTAGCAATCTCAGCAAAGGTAGTGGGAATACCGGTGTTGTCCTTGTTACAGAAGTACCTTGCTTTGGCGACGGGGAATGGCGGTTTATCGCAGCCGCTGATCATCCCTACCAACAGAAAACCGACCAAACATCCGGGCAAAAATCGTATTTTCATACTTAACTTCTCTCGGCATGGAGAGGAACAAATCATTTTCTACCAACCCGATCATGATCATAGCAGAGCCGTCAGGTCGGTTGCGGTTGTCAACAAAAATTTAATGAAACTTGAAAAGCTACTTGATGGCATCAGGGCAATGGTAGGAGCCAACAATGTCCGCGGTAGTTCAAGTCCTGGGAAAAGCTAATTAATTCGGTGGAGTCCCCAGTCCCCAGTCACCACTCACCAGTCCCCCAGTCCCCAGTCCCCATTATCCATAAGCCATTACCCTGTTTTCTGAAAAAAACGCTATAATTTGTAAAATTTTGTTAATCAAACCCCACCTTGGCATATCCATGACCTCTCGCACTCTCTTATTTTCCCCGGTTGAAGAAGACCTGCGACTGTTGACAGAAAATCTGAAACAGCTAGTTGGTGCCCGTCACCCTATCTTATATGCAGCCGCAGAACACTTGTTTGGCGCAAAGGGAAAACGGGTGCGACCCGCGATCGTCCTGTTGATTTCACGCGCAACAATGTCTAACCAGGAGATTACCTCTAAACATCGTCGTCTGGCAGAAATTACCGAAATGATCCATACCGCGAGTCTTGTCCATGATGATGTGGTGGACGAAGCGGAGACTCGTCGAGGTATCCCTACGGTCCATAGTTGTTTTGGCAACCGAGTCGCGGTATTAGCCGGAGACTTTCTCTTTGCCCAGTCTTCTTGGTATTTGGCAAATTTGGATAATCTGGAGGTGGTGAAACTCCTCTCACAGGTAATTATGGATCTCGCGGAGGGGGAAATTCAACAGGGACTTAATCGTTTTGACGCGAGTTTGTCCATCGAAGCTTATTTGGAAAAGAGTTATTATAAGACGGCTTCTTTAATCGCGAATAGTAGTAAGGCCGCGGGGTGTTTGAGTGATGTCTCTCCTGAATTACGCGAGGATTTATATCAATATGGGCGTAATCTGGGGTTGGCTTTTCAAATTGTTGATGATGTGCTTGACTTTACCAGTTCTTCGGAGACTTTAGGTAAACCCTCCGGTTCCGATCTGATTAGTGGTAATTTGACGGCTCCTGCTTTATACGCGTTGGAAGAAAAACCTTCTTTGGAAGTTCTGATTGAGCGGGAATTTGCCCAAGATGGGGATGTGGAAAACGCGATCGCGCTGGTTCACGATAGTAAGGGAATTGAGCGATCGCGGGAATTAGCGACTCATCACGCGGAATTAGCCGTCAAATATTTAGCGAATTTACCCGCGTCTGAGGAGCGTCAAGTATTAGTTGAATTAGCCGATTATGTGTTAAGTCGTCTGTATTAGATTACCCCCCCCTGCCTTTGAGAAGGGGGGGAAACTTACAAAGGCACAGAGGAGAGTTTTTTTATAGGAAGATAAATAAAAAAGAGGTCTTTTTATCTAATTAAAAGTTTGTCTTGATTTTGGGCTGTGGCAATGACTCGTCTATTCGCGGTAAAAACTCTAATTCCTGGGACGGTTGAAAAATCTCCATCATCGGTAATGATATTAATGATTCCTTCTTTCTGCATTGTTTCGAGCATAAATAGATCGTAGCCATCCAGAGGTTGAGTTTGCATTCGTGTTAATGCTGAATCTGCTGTTAAGTCATCAAGAGTCAGGTTAACGGGAACAGCTACAGCTTTAATCTCATTCCAAACATATTCAATTTGCTCGACCACTTTATGATGTGCTTCTGGGTAATTATGGCGATATTCTTTGGCATTAATTGACCCCGATGAACTGATAAAGATGTTTCGTTCGGCTTGTTCAATATTGTGGGCTAATTCGGCTAGGGAAAGATGGGAATATAATAGTAAAGATTTCGCGGCAATTGCTTCGATTAAATAGATGGGATATTCTGTGGTTTGATAGGGAAGAGAGTACGCGATCGCTTGGGGATAAAGATGCCAGTACCAAACATTAGTATCGATCAGAAAAATATCCCCTTCTTGGGGTTTGTCTGACTGAATATCGACAATTTCCGCGTCTATTTTGTAATTAATTGCCATTAGATTTGACCATCTTCGTACATTTTCAGCATCACTGTATCAACCGTTTCGTGATACTTAGGTTCGGAGTAATACCGATAGGAATTTTCCCTGACGATCTGGAGTCCTTGCATACCTCGTGAGTGTATATTCGATATCTTGAGGAGACGGTTAATTTTTTCCGGTTGCAAGTCTTTATAAAGTTGACCAATTGCCGCGTTTAAGAAGGGTGGCCAGATCAGTTTAACTCCTAAAAAATTCAGTTCAACAGGATGATCTGCCACGAGTTCAGGGTGAATCAAATCGTAAATCTTTTGACCGTCTTGCCTCGCCATGCAGTAGGAACCGATTAAGTCAATAATTTTATATTGTGTTATTGCTAATTCGCTCATAGTTTTCTCTTGGCAATAGTCATTAACAGTAGCTTATTTTGATAATTTTTATCCATCTTTTATTTTAACATACATTAGGGAATCTGTCAAGATATTATTGATATATAGTAAACCTAAATGAGTTATGAACGCGGTAGGGGTAGTGCCCCCGTGCCTACCCTGATCGGACGGGGCAACCACAGGGGGATTGCCCCTACAAGATTTAACAATTCATTTAGGTT
>JBEDKD010000041.1:0-9243 GCA_041172365.1 Cyanobacteriota bacterium
ATTCCCCATTCCCCATTCCCTAAAAACAAAAAGGGGCAGGCAAAAAACCCACCCCTCCCAGTCTCCGCGGTAACTAGAACCCGTTACGGCCCCAAACTACCATCGAAATCGAGAAACTAAACACAACCAAAATGGAAACCCATCCCAGAGATAAAATATCCATAAAACTGCCTTAAGACAAAACAGACAACAACTTCATTCCCTATCTTATGCCAATCTGTATCCCTTCACTCTCTCCCCTTCATAATACTACAGACATATCATGGCGTAATACAATCCCAATCTAATTCTGTCCGCAGAAAAACCTAAAAAAAATATAGAAAAAGCTTGACAACTTGAGCCAGATAATATATATTGAGGAATTGTCGCCAATTAAAAGGATACTGAGTAGCAGTCTACTCAAGTCCAGGCACCAACAGGCAGTACCGAAAAAAATCGGTCAAGAAACAGCTTAAGTGTTGCTGCTATTAAAGTTTGCAGGACGATCAATAGCTTGTGCTGCCTGAAAAGTCAGGGCAAGCCATTGGTTGATATTAACAAAATAAGTTGTAGAGCCGTTACCTGTAAAGGTTCTACATCAGAGAAGGCGGAGTGAAACAACTGCTCACAAGCCCATAGGTAATGAGCAGAAGTAAAATCCGACTCTTTTCTAGTGCGTAAATTATAGGGAGACTACCCGTGTCTGTCGGTATTCTTGGCACTAAACTTGGCATGACCCAAATTTTTGACGACGAAGGGAGAGCTATTCCCGTCACCGTCGTCCAAGCCGGGCCATGTACAGTTACACAAATTAAAACACAACAGACGGATGGCTATACAGCCATCCAACTTGGCTTTGGAGAAGTAAAACCCAAAGCGTTGAACAAACCCAAATTGGGACACCTGAATAAATCAGGAGCAACCCCCGTCCGTCACCTGCATGAGTATCGGTTAGACGATGCCAGTGCCTTTGAACTAGGTCAGCAATTAACCGCGGACTATTTCAAACCGGGGCAAGTCGTCGATGTGAGAGGAACAAGTATCGGTCGTGGTTTTGCCGGTTATCAAAAACGGCATAACTTCAAGCGGGGGCCAATGGCTCACGGTTCCAAAAACCACCGCTTACCTGGTTCCATCGGACCTGGAACAACACCCGGTCGGGTTTATCCAGGGAAGAAAATGGCAGGTCAATTAGGCAATGTCCAAGTGACAGTTCGCAAATTAACGGTCGTGCGGGTCGATGCCGATCGCAACCTCTTGCTAATTAAAGGAACCGTGCCTGGTAAACCCGGAGCATTAGTCTCTGTTGTCCCCGCGACAATAGTAGGACAATAGGATTGGAGATTTCAGATTTGAGATTTTGCCGCGGAAAATTATCAAAAATAATTACCCCCAAAAAAATCTGAAGTCAGAAATCAAAAATCCCCAACTAACATCGAAAATTGCATCCTTATGGTTAACTGTGTAGTGCGAAATTGGCAGGGCGAAGAAGTAGGACAAGCTACTTTAGACTTAAAAGTAGCTAAAGAAGCGAGTGCTGCTCATATTGTCCATAGAGCCTTAGTTCGCCAAACAACCAATGCACGTCAGGGCAACGCGAGCACCAAAACCCGCTCCGAAGTGAGAGGCGGCGGTCGCAAACCTTGGCGGCAAAAAGGAACCGGGAGAGCCAGAGCCGGTTCCATCCGTTCTCCCCTGTGGAGGGGTGGTGGTGTCATCTTTGGACCAAAACCCAGAGATTTTGACATCAAGATGAACAAAAAGGAACGGCGTTTAGCACTGCGAACGGCCTTCCAAAGTCGTACCGAAGACTTGATTATTGTCGAAGAATTTGCCGAACAATTCCCCAGACCAAAAACCAAGGAATTACTCACAGCAATTACCCGTTGGGGAATCGAACAAAATCAGAAAGTCTTGTTAATATTGGCTGATAAACAAGACAACGTTTATTTATCGGGTCGCAACGTCCCCACATTAAAAGTCATCTTGGTAAACGGCTTAAATATCTTAGATATTCTGGCAGCCGACAAAATCATCACCACCACCACAGCCCTTGCCAAACTTCAGGAGGTTTACGGTGAGTAGTGATAAATATAATCCTCGCGATTTAACTGATTTGTTGGAACGTCCCATTCTCACCGAGAAAGCCACACGATTGCTTGAGCTTGATCAGTTCACCTTCGATGTTGCTCCCAAAGCGACCAAACCACAAATCAAAGCCGCGATCGAACAAGCATTTAACGTCAAAGTCATCAGCGTTAATACCCAAAATCCCCCCCGCAGAAAACGGCGAGTCGGAAAATTTGTCGGGTATAAGCCTCACTACAAGAGAGCCGTCGTAACGCTGGCCGATGGAGAGTCCCTCAGAAAAATTCTGTTCCCAGAAGTCTAAAATATGGGCATTCGTTCTTACCGACCCTATACTCCGAGTACCAGGCAACACAGCGTCTCAGACTTTGCTGAGATCACCCGTTCAGAGCCTGAAAAGTCTCTGACTACAGCCCGCCATAGTAAAGAAGGGCGGAATAATCAGGGTTTAATTACCTGTCGTCATAGAGGCGGCGGTAATAAGCAGTTGTATCGGATCATCGACTTTCGTCGTGATAAACTCAACATCCCCGCGACTGTTACTCAGATCGAATATGACCCCAATCGTAATGCCCGCATCGCGTTAGTCGTGTATCGGGATGGCGAAAAACGTTATATTCTTCATCCCCACGGATTAAAAGTAGGGACAGTAATTGTTTCCGGGCCTGAAGCTCCCATCGAAATTGGCAACGCGCTCCCACTGAGTAATATTCCCTTGGGTACTAACATCCATAACGTGGAATTAGTCCCCGGTAAAGGAGCACAAATTGTGCGCTCGGCGGGTGCTACAGCCCAAATCATGGCAAAAGAAGGTACTTACGTCACCCTGAAACTGCCCTCTGGGGAACAGCGCAAAATCCGCGCTAACTGTTACGCGACCATTGGCCAAGTGGGAAACATTGATGCCAGAAACATCAGCATCGGTAAAGCCGGACGCAATCGTTGGAAAGGCAAACGTCCCACAGTCCGTGGTAGTGTGATGAACCCAGTGGATCACCCTCATGGTGGTGGTGAAGGCAGAGCGCCCATCGGTCGTTCAGGTCCAGTCACCCCTTGGGGTAAACCCGCGTTAGGTGCGAAGACACGACGTAAGAATAAGCGCAGTGATGCCCTCATCGTGCGTCGTCGTCGGAAATCCTCCAAACGTGGTAAAGGCGGTCGTCAGAATTAATGTTAATTGGGTAATGGGTAATAGGTAATAGGAACCCAGAGCAATTACCAATTACCAATTACCAATTACCAATTACCAATTATTAATCACCAAAGGTATGTCACGTTCATTAAAGAAAGGTCCCTTTGTCGCCGATCATCTCCTCAGAAAAATTGAAGTCTTAAACGCCAAAGGCGAAAAACAAGTGATCAAAACTTGGTCAAGAGCTTCGACGATTCTGCCTCAAATGGTTGGTCATACCATCGCGGTACATAACGGACGTCAACACGTTCCTGTTTATTTAACAGATCAGATGGTGGGACACAAATTGGGAGAATTTGCCCCTACTCGTACCTTCCGAGGTCACGCGAAGGGTGACAAAAAGGCAAAAAGATAAGGGATAAGGTAATCGGAAATAGGTGATAGGCGACAGGTGATAAGTGGCAGGTGATAAATGACAAATTTGATCACCAATCCCTCATCCCCAATCCCTCATCATCAATCCCCAATTCCCAATTCCCAAGAACGCAAATCGCAATTAGCAAAAGCAAAATGGCTGTACAGAGAAATAGCACTTCTGAAGTCAAGGCGATCGCACGTTACATTAGAATGTCTCCCAGTAAAGTGCGGCGTGTGCTCGATCAAATTCGGGGTAAATCCTACCGAGATGCCCTAATTTTATTAGAATTCATGCCCTACCGAGCCTGCCAACCCATTCTGAAGGTATTGCGCTCCGCAGTGGCCAACGCGGAAAATAACGAAGGTCTTGATCCCACGACTCTTGTCGTTGCCCAAGCCTTCGCAGATCAAGGTCCCGTTCTCAAACGCTTCCGCCCCCGTGCCCAAGGTCGCGCCTACAAACGGCATCGCCCCACTTGTCACATCACTGTAACAGTGGCACCTCAAATAGAAGAAGAATAAGAAAAAGCCCACCAGCTAATCCTTCTCTTTTCTAAGTTCTTAGTCCTTCTTTCTGGATTTCTATGGGACAAAAAATTCATCCAATTGGTTTTCGATTGGGGATTACGCAAGAACACCGCTCTCGGTGGTTTGCAGACCCCAAGAACTACCCAGGCTTGTTGCAAGAAGACTTTAAAATCCGCGCTTTTGTCGAGAAAACCCTCAGCAATGCAGGAATTTCCGCGGTCAAAATTGACCGTAAAGCCGATCAAATTGATTTAGAAGTACAAACCGCCAGACCCGGTGTAGTGGTCGGTCGTGGTGGTACAGGTATTGAACAATTACGCGTCGGTTTGCAACAAAAACTCGGTAGTAATCGACAAATTCGCATTAATGTTGTCGAAGTGCAGCGAGTTGATGCAGATGCCACATTAATTGCTGAATATATTGCCCAACAATTAGAGCGTCGGGTTTCCTTCCGTCGTGTTGTGCGTCAAGCAATTACCCGGGCTCAAAAAGCCGGAATTGAAGGCATCAAAATCCAAGTCAGCGGCCGTTTAAACGGAGCTGAAATTGCACGGACGGAGTGGACACGGGAAGGCCGAGTCCCACTGCATACCTTACGGGCAGATATTGATTACTCCTACTGCACAGCCCAAACCATTTATGGAATTTTGGGAATTAAAGTATGGGTATTTAAGGGCGAAATCATCCCAGGACAAGAGAACATTGCTCCTGTGATTGCCGCGGCTCCCAAAAATAAGAGCAACCGTCGTCGTCAACAATTTGAAGACCGTTCCGATAAAGAATAGGTAATTGGTAATAGCCAATTGGTAATTAAGTTTTTGTTAAGACTCATTACCCCTTACCCATTTACCATTCACCATTATCCATTCCCGAAATCATGCTAAGTCCAAAAAGAACAAAATTCCGCAAACAACAACGCGGACGCATGACGGGTTTAGCCACTAGAGGCAATACTGTTGCATTTGGTGAGTACGCCCTGCAAGCGTTAGAGCCAGCTTGGATCACCTCTCGTCAAATAGAAGCTAGTCGTCGGGCGATGACTCGTTATATCAGACGGGGTGGCAAAATTTGGATTCGCATTTTCCCTGATAAACCTGTTACTCAACGTGCCGCGGAAACCCGGATGGGTTCCGGTAAAGGTGCGCCTGAGTTTTGGGTCGCGGTGGTTAAGCCAGGGCGAGTGCTGTTTGAAATTGGTGGAGTTGCTGAAGATATCGCGCGTGAAGCGATGCGTTTAGCTTCTTTTAAACTCCCCATTAAGACTAAGTTTATTACTCGTGAAGAGGAGCAGTCTTAAGATGGCATTGCCCAAGATTAAAGAAGCAAGAGAATTAGGCGAAGCGGAACTAGGCGAACAGATTTTAGCCGTTAAGCGTCAACTGCTGCAATTTAGACTACAAGCTGCCACTGGCCGTGCCGCCAAACCCCATGAGATTAAACACCTTAAACATCGTTTATCTCAGTTATTAACGGTGGAGCGGGAACGGGAAATCGCGATCGCGAAATCTTCCACGGTTAGCTAATCGCGCTCTGTTTTTCTATCGCAAATTTCAATTCTAAAATTTCTTGCTATGGCAGTTAAAGAAAGAGTTGGCGTCGTCGTCAGCAACAAAATGGAAAAGACAGTGGTAGTCGCGGTAGAAAACCGTTCCTCCCACATCAAGTACGGGAAAATCGTGGTACGCACCAAGCGTTATAAAGTCCACGATGAAAAAAATCAGTGCAAAGAAGGCGATCGCGTTCGGATTACTGAAACCCGTCCTTTGAGCAAAACGAAGCACTGGGAAGTCGCGGAAATCCTCAAATAAATGGATCAGGAAAATGGAAGAAGTGATAGGTGATAAGTGATAGGTCGATATTGACAGGATTTGGTCTTTTATTCCCCCTAATCCTCAATACCCAATCTCAAATACCAGATCACAAATCTCTCGTCACTAACCTCCCATCCTTAGTCCAAAATGCAAAATCCAAAATCGCTATGATTCAACCTCAGACTTACTTAAATGTTGCCGATAATAGCGGAGCCAGAAAACTCATGTGCATCCGCGTATTAGGAGGGGGCAATCCACGTTACGCGGGCATCGGCGATGTCATTATCGCGGTCGTCAAAGACGCGATCCCTAACATGGGAGTGAAAAAATCCGATGTAGTACGCGCAGTGGTGGTTCGCACTCGCAAAGCGATGCGTCGCGATAGCGGTATGAGCATCCGTTTTGATGACAATGCCGCGGTCATCATTAACGCGGATAACAATCCTAAAGGCACGCGTGTATTTGGCCCCGTTGCTCGCGAATTGCGTGATAAAAACTTCACGAAAATTGTTTCTTTAGCACCGGAGGTATTGTGATGTCTAATAAGAAGGAACAATCATCGCGTCAGAAGTTGCACGTCAAAAAAGGTGATACGGTTCAAGTGATCACGGGTAAAGATAAAGGTAAAGTCGGAGAAGTCGTAACGGCAATACCCAAACTAAGTCAAGTCGTGATCAAAGGCGTTAACGTGAGAACAAAGCACGTTAAACCTCAAGCAGAAGGGGAATCAGGGAAAATCATTACCTATGAAGCTCCCATTCATAGTTCCAATGTCATGCTCTATTCCACCAAAGAAAAAGTCGCGAGTCGGGTTTGCTACACCTTCACCGAAGATGGTCGCAAAGTGCGTAAACTCAAGAAAACTGGTGAAATCATTGACTAAATTTTTAGATTGCTGATTTGGGATTTTTGCTCGAAAAGGACAAAATAAATTCCAAATCTCGAATCTAAAATTGCCCTGACAAAGCCCAGGGAAATTTTCAAGGACAAAAAAATTATGACAACCAGACTGAAGACTGTCTATCAGGAAAAAATCGTACCGAAACTGATGGAGGATTTTAAATATACCAATATCCATCAGGTTCCTAAACTGGTAAAAATTACGGTAAACCGGGGTTTAGGAGAAGCTTCTCAAAACGCGAAAGCCTTAGACTCTTCTCTGAAGGAAATTGCCATCATTACTGGACAAAAACCAGTCGTGACACGCGCTAAGAAAGCGATCGCGGGCTTTAAAATTCGTAAAGGCGTACCGGTTGGGGTAATGGTAACATTACGGGGCGATCGGATGTATGCCTTTTTCGACAGACTGGTGAATTTGTCACTGCCTCGGATTCGTGATTTTCGCGGGATTAGTCCGAAAAGCTTTGATGGACGGGGTAATTATAGTCTCGGTTTAAGAGAACAACTGATTTTCCCTGAAATTGAATACGACAGTATTGATCAGATTCGTGGGATGGATGTTTCTATTATTACTACAGCAAACAACGATGAAGAAGGTCGGGCTTTGCTGAAGGCAATGGGAATGCCGTTCCGAGATAACTAATCAATTCTTTTATACTCTTCAATCCAAAATCTAAGAAGAAACAGATGGCGGCTAACGATACTATTGCAGATATGTTGACGCGCATTCGCAACTCTTGCCTTGCACGTCACCAAACTACGGAAGTTCCCTCTACGAAAATGACTCGCAGTATTGCCCAAGTGCTTAAGAGCGAAGGTTTTATTGGTGAAGTTGAAGAAACGGGGGAAGGCATTAAGAAGTCTTTGGTTCTTTCCTTGAAGTACAAGGGAAAAACTCGTCAACCCATTATTACTGCCCTCAAACGAGTCAGTAAACCCGGTTTGAGAGTGTATACGAACCGTAAAGAATTGCCAAGAGTTCTGGGCGGAATTGGCATTGCCATTATTTCGACTTCTAGTGGCATTATGACTGACCGTGAAGCTCGACGCCAAGGGTTAGGCGGTGAAGTGCTTTGTTACATTTGGTAATCGGTGGTAGTTAATCTTTAATCGCGATCGCTTGTGGCAATTAGGCTAATCACCCTGGTCGAATGTTCGGTAAATTATTCATTAGGTCAAATCACCTAAATTAATGATTAATTTATTAGCCTGATGCACTTAGCCATTAGCTCCAAAATCCTCAAAAATTACTCGTTATCTATTACCAAATACTCATTGACTTCTGAGAAGGACAAAAAGTTATGTCTCGAATTGGTAAGCGTCCTATTAGCATACCGAAAAATGTTACCGTCACCATTGATGGTCAAACAGTAGCCGTTAAGGGCCCCAAAGGTGAACTGTCTAGAGTTCTGCCCCCCGAAGTCATCTTTGAACTAGAAGGGGAAACTTTAGTGGTGAAACGCCGCGATGAATCACGGCCGGCGCGTGAACGACATGGTTTATGTCGCACCCTCGTAGCCAATATGGTAGAAGGGGTTTCTAATGGCTTCCAACGCCGTTTAGAGATTATTGGAACTGGTTATCGTGCTCAAGTTCAAGGCCGTAATCTCATCTTAAATGTGGGTTATAGCAAACCAGTAGAAATGCCTCCCCCAGAAGGAATTCAAGTCGCGGTAGAAAGTAACACTAACGTCATTGTCTCTGGCATTGATAAGGAATTGGTGGGCAATACCGCGGCTCGGATTCGCTCCGTGCGTCCCCCCGAAGTTTATAAGGGTAAGGGTATTCGTTATTCCGGTGAAGTCGTGAGACGTAAAGCCGGTAAGACTGGTAAGACAGGGAAGAAATAAACTATGAAGCTTACTCGTAAAGAATCGGTCAAACGTCGTCACCATCGGGTGCGGCGTAAGGTATCTGGAACTTCAGAACGTCCTCGGTTAGCGGTGTTTCGTTCTAATCAACATATTTATGCCCAGGTGATTGATGACACCAAACAACATACTTTGGTCGCCGCTTCCACTTTAGATCCTGAAGTGAGATCGGAAATCAAGTCTGGTGGCAATTGCGATGCTTCTGTGCAAGTCGGTCAGTTAATCGCGAAACGATGCACCAGCGCCGGAATTTCTCAAGTCGTTTTTGACCGCGGCGGTAGTCCCTATCATGGTCGCGTGAAAGCTTTAGCTGAAGCCGCCCGCGAAGCCGGATTAGAATTTTAAGAAGGAAGAGGGAAGAAGGAAGAAGGAAGAAGGAAGAAGAAAGAGGAAAGAAGAGGGAAGAAAGAAGAGGGAAGAAGGAAGAAGGAAGAAGGAAGAGGAAAGAGGAAAGAAGGAAGAGGAAAGAAGGAAGAAGGAAATAAACCTTTAATCCCCAATCCCCAGTCCCCAATCC
>JBEDKD010000042.1:0-10447 GCA_041172365.1 Cyanobacteriota bacterium
ATCCTCCCCATCTCCCCATTCCCCCTATCGGAGATTGCTACTCCATTGTACGGTTTTGCCAATACGATAAATGACGGCTTATGCTTAGACTAGAAGCCACAGAGATTTGACTCTTACACAAAAAAATCTAAAATCTTAAAATTTAAAGTTCTCAGAAGGGTTTATGGCTGTTAACGATTGCTTTTTACCGACTCTCAGTGATATTTTAGCCCTCGATGGCCTTCGGAATGATTCGGACTTTTCTAGTTTGTCTGGAATTCATCCCGATAAGGGTTGTGGTGCTCGTCGTCAAACTCGACAAATCCGGGCTCAGGGAGAATGGTATGGCGCGATACGGGCTTTAAATCAACTCCTCTCCCAAATTCTCAATACAAATCCTTCTTCTTGCGCTGAAGAGGGTTTAGTGATATCAGGGCCTACTCCTGTTTTAACTCATCCGGTTTTAGTCTCTCGTTTTGCTAATCGCATTTTTACCAATACTCCTGAAAGCGTTAATGCTTGGTGGATGTTACAAAGTCGATATTCTTTACCTTTACTTCCGGCTTCTACTTCTTGTCAAACTGTTATTCCTAACTCGACTCCGGCTTTGCCTTTATTAAGTGGTGATCCTTTAGGTGCAGAGCAATTTTGTCTGGTTTTAACTGAACATTTTAGTCTGGTTATGGCTTTGGGTTCCTCTAGTGATGGGGTTCTCGGATTTCGTTTTTCTTTCGATCCACAGGTGGTAACGCAAGCTTGGGGAGTTTTACGCCAACGAGTTAAAGATAGTGATGCTTTATTAGTTAATTGTCCTGTCGGGAGTGATGTTTCTTTCCGTCCTTTTGCCAATCATTTAGGGCAATTAGATGAACTTTTTAACGATTTTTTACCTATTCATCCTGATTATAAAACGGTAATGCAATTTAGCCGTTTAATTTTACAATATTTACCCTCTGAGGAAACTCGGACTCCCGATCGCGCTAAATCTCAATCTAAATCTCAAGTTTCGGGTGCGGAACCCCAATCTATCCCTAATCCTAAATCTAAGGAGGTGGAATTATTACAAGCTCTCGCCCATGAAGTTCGCACTCCTCTGGCTACTATTCGTACATTAACTCGTTTATTATTAAAGCGTAAAAGTTTAGAGGCTGATGTTATTAAACGTTTAGAAATGATTGATACGGAATGTACGGCACAAATTGATCGTTTTGGTTTGATTTTTCGAGCGGCAGAATTAGGGATTTCGGAAATTACACAAACTTCTAAAGGCGAAAATAATTCCGCGGAAAAAAGAGAGACGCGATCGCCGATTCAACTAACCGCGATGTCATTAGCTCAAATTTTTCACACGGGCTTTCCCCGTTGGCAAAAACACGCGAGTCAACGCAATCACACTTTAGAGGTGGTTTTACCACAAAAATTACCAACGGTTGTTAGTGATCCTACTATGTTAGATCAAGTTTTGACGGGTTTAATTGAGAATTTTACCCGCAGTTTACCCATCGCGAGTCATATTTTAGTTGAAGTAATGCCCGCGGGCAATCAATTAAAATTACAGTTAGAATCTCAACCCCTTTCTTCTCATACTGATTTATCTCAAATGCTGAAAGAAAAAACTCCCTTAAAGTCGATCGGTCCTTTATTAATGTTTCAACCGGAAACGGGGAGTGTTACGCTTAATTTGGATGTGACTAAAAATTTATTTCACGCGATGGGTGGGAAATTAGTAGTTAGACAAAAACCTCAACAGGGGGAAGTTATGACGATTTTCTTACCGTTGCACTAGGGGATTTTTTTGGTAAAAGAATGTCAGGGATCTGCCTTAGTGAAAATTTATTTTTTTAACCGCAGATATAGGCGAAGCCTTCCCGTAGGGTACGCAGATAAACACAGATGAAAATTAAAAAAATGGGGATAATTTTTAATCGAATCAACAGATTTTTTATATATTTTAACTAAAATTTAACCAACTAAAAACGGTTTCTACTGTTAATTCTAACTCGATGCCCTTTAAAATTGGTAACAAAGTAGCACCTTTGTATAATTCTATTTTTTGCCCCGGAAATACTGCCAAAATACTTTCTTCTTCTGGCTCGATTAACCACCCTAATTCAGTGCCATTTCGGGAACAATGTAGTAATTTACCAAGCACTTTTGTATAACTTTCTTCTGGAGAAAGAATTTCAATGGACCAGTCTGGGTGAATTTCAACGCGGTTAGCAATTCTACCCGATGGCAAAAAGGGAATTCTTTCCCATCTCAATACTGTGATATCGGGGACCATTGCTTCACAGCCAAAAGTGCAACGTAATTCGGGAAACGCATAAGCAATCTTTGGTGTTTCGACGATCGGGTTGATGACAGTGCAAAATTTGCCTTGTAATCTGCTATTTTCACCTTGAGGCATGGGCTTTTGAATGATTTCTCTGTTGATAAATTCTGAGGGGGGCTTGGTTTCAGGAAGTTTGAGAAACTCTTCTAAAGTTAGCCGTTGTTTAATGAGTGTAGTCATGTCAGTTTTCTTAAGAGTAAACTGGATATTATCATTGTACACGATCGCGCTCTTTTTTGGGTGCATCTCCAAAAGGACATGGCAGTGCCGTCTCCCTACTGTTTTTAATAATAGTTATCAAGAAATTCTGATCGCGTCCTGAGTTTTATAAGCAAAAATTTAAAAAGTAAAGAAGTCAGAAATTGTGCTCTAATCTGGTTTCTTAACCTTATTGCCTCATTTTAGCTTGATCCCAAACCGAATTACGGAAAAGGGTAAGTACAAATACTTATTTACAATTCTTAATAATAAAAAACTGATAAAAGGGAACGACCAGTAGTATATAATCCCCCTCATGTTAAGGGAAAAAACCATGAACGATAGAGATAAAGTCTTAACACAACTAGCAGAAGAACGATGGCAAGTTTCCTTGAAACTAACATTAGCCATGATGTTCATCTACTTTGGATTTATCTTATTAGTGGCATTTAATAAGTCATTAATGGGTTCTGTAATTGTACCCGGATTAAGTTGGGGAATCCTCTTAGGTGCCCTCGTCATTATTGCCGCGTGGGTATTAATTTACATCTACGTCCGTTGGACGAATAACTACTACGATCGCAAAATTGAAGAATATATCAAGAGTTAAAAATGAATACAACCCTTGGACAATTTAACCCGACTGCTGTTTCTTTTTTCCTATTGTTTGTTGTCGCCTCTTTAGGAATTACTTATTGGGCAGCAAAAAAGACCAAAAGTACCGCAGAATTTTATACCGCGGGTGGTCAAATTAGTGGTTTTCAAAATGGTTTAGCTCTCGCGGGTGATTTTATGAGCGCGGCCAGTTTTTTAGGCATTGCTGGTTTAGTCGCGCTTAATGGTTTTGATGGCTTAATTTATTCTATTGGTTTCTTAGTGGGTTGGCCTATTGTTATGTTTTTAATTGCGGAACCTTTACGCAATTTAGGAACATATACTTTTGCTGATGTTGTTGCCTATCGGATGCGTCAAACTCCGGTGAGAATTGCCTCCGCGATCGGTACTTTAGCTGTTGTTAGTTTTTACTTAATTGCCCAAATGGTAGGGGCTGGCAATTTAATTAAATTGCTCTTTGGCATGGAGTATGAATTAGCGGTGGTGATTGTTGGTTGTGTGATGTTAGCCTATGTTATTTTCGGCGGCATGATGGCAACGACTTGGGTGCAAATTATCAAGGCATTTTTGTTATTAGGGGGTGCGATATTATTAGCGATTTTAGTATTATCTCAACCTCAATTTGGATTTAATCCCCTTAATTTATTTGCCGCGGCATCGGAGAAATATGGCCCGGATGTATTAGCCCCTGGAAAACAGGTTGCTAATCCTTTAGATGCGATGTCTTTAGGAATGTCTTTAATGTTTGGTACAGCCGGATTACCGCATATTTTAATGCGTTTTTATACCGTACCAGATGCCCAGGCTGCTCGTAAATCTGTCATGTATGCGACATGGTTTATCGGCTTCTTTTATCTGTTGACTTTTATCCTCGGTTTTGGCGCGATGACTTTATTAGGCCAAGACAGTATTAAGGCAATTGATAAAGGGGGTAATATGGCCGCGCCCCTGTTAGCAGAATATTTGGGCGGTGATGTTTTATTAGGCTTTATTGCCGCGGTTTCTTTTGCCACAATTTTAGCGGTAGTCGCGGGATTAACGCTTTCTGGTGCTGCTGCACTTTCTCATGATTTATGGGTAAATGTGGTGAGAGGGGGTGAGGCTAATGAATCTGAACAATTGAAAGTCGCCCGTGCTGCTACTGGCTTGTTAGGTGTTTTGGCTATTATTTTGGGAATTGTTTTTAAAGGCCAAAATGTTGCTTATATGGTGGGTTTGGCTTTCGCGATCGCGGCTAGTGGCAATTTTCCGGCTTTATTAATGTCTATTTTGTGGCGAGAATTTACCACAAATGGGGCTGTCGCGAGTATGGTGACTGGGACTCTTTCTTCTTTATTATTAATCTATTTGTCTCCTACGATTCAAATAGATTTACTGAAAAATACTGAGGCGATTTTTCCTCTGAAAAATCCGGGTTTAGTCACAATTCCTTTATCATTTCTTGTGGGCATTGGGGTTTCTTTATGGAAGCGCGATCGGCAAGCTTATGAAAAATTCTCGGAAGTGGAGGAACTTATTCACTTAGGAGATGCACAATTTGTCGCGACTTTACCTCCCGATGAAGTTGATGGTGAATTACCCTAACTAAGCTGTTACGCATTTAAAATTCCTACTAAAATGGGCTTAACGTGACAAGCCGGATGCTTGTCCTACTTTATCTGTTTTAAATGCGTCTTAGTTTATTGAGAAACCGGGTTTCTTAATCAAAAATCGTTAATTGCAGCCAAGAGAAAACCCTGAGAAATCCGTTTTTTTTGGTTGCTGTGTATAACTTCTGAGAAAAAAACTATGACTCGTTTTATCCACGATCAATTTGCGAAAGATTACTTAGAAACCCTTTTATCTACTTATGGTGAAGTACAAACACCCCGGCGTGTTGCCGCGGAAGTTCGCCAAATTGATCTTTATTTTACGCCATCAAACCCCAATAATCCAGAGATAACAACCCTAGGATTATTAGGTGAATTAGCAAAAACAGTAGCATTATTTGAACCCTTCCGCAATCCCGCGACTCCTCAAGAGATTTGTGACTGTCTCTTAAAATTATTACAGGTTAGGAGTGAGTTATTGAGGGAGGCAAACCGTAACTCCAGAAATCTGCAAGAGTCAGACTCTCCGAAGTTATGGATACTTACACCCACAGCTTCGGCGAAAGTGCTCTCAGGATTTAATGCTACAATGAAAGAAGACTGGCTACCTGGTATTTACTTTTTAGGGGAATATCTGCGGACAGCCATTGTCGTCATTCACCAATTACCCAGGATACCGGAAACGATTTGGCTAAGAATTCTCGGCAGGGAAAATGTGCAAAAGCAAGCTATTGATGAATTAGAATTATTACCCATCAATAATCCTTACCGAGAAACGGCTTTAATTTTGCTAAATCGGTTGAAGGCTGATTTACAAGTCAAACAAGAGATTGAACCAGAAGATAGGGAGTTAATTATGAGATTATCACCTCTTTTTGATCAACAACTTCAACACGCAAAGGAAGAAGGCATACTCGAAGGTGAACAAC
The DNA here is from genome assembly GCA_041172365.1 of Cyanobacteriota bacterium. Lineage (GTDB taxonomy): Bacteria > Cyanobacteriota > Cyanobacteriia > Cyanobacteriales > Microcoleaceae > JBEDKD01. Next base: position 5,643 of record JBEDKD010000042.1, read on the forward strand.
GTGGAGAGCAACGCGGAGAGCAACGCGGAGAGCAACGGGCAAAACGAGAAGTTGTGGAGAATTTTTTGCGGGTTCGCTTTGGTGGATTAGATGAGGAACTTTCTGGTATTATTGAACCCTTTGTGGGCTTATCTGCTGAGGATTTTACCTCTTGGCTTTTGCAATTATCTAATTTATCGCGTGAGGAACTTTTAGCACATTTTCCCTCTCAAAATTGATTGATTTTTTTTCCCAAAGTGGGGGGAGTTTTGATCATTGGTTTCTACCTAGGAAAGATTTAGGCTCCCCCGCCCCTACCCATTGGGCGGGTTTTGAGCATTGGTTTCTACCTGGGAAAAATTAACCCGAATCCGCCCCTACACAGAAATCGGGTTAGTGGCGCAAACAAGAAACCCAGTTTATTGGGTTTTCTATTAAGAATTGTTATCTTTATAGACTTTTTCGGCGACTTGTGCTATTCGTTTCATCACGGTTTGAATATCCTCATCACTCGCGGTTAAACTAATTCGCAAACACTCATTTTTATGTTTCCAGTCTTCGCGTAAACCTGGGAAAAATGAACTTCCGGGGACGACTATAACTCCCACTTTCTTTAATTCTTGATAAAAATCCCAATCTGTCATGGGTAAATCTTTTAACCATAACCAGGCAAAAATGGCTCCTTCCCCTCGATGTAAAAACCAAGGTAAATTTTCTGGCATCGCGTCATCTAAAGTCGATTCCAGTACGGTAAATTTCTTTTGATAATAGGGACGAATTACTGTCTCGGCAATATTCCCTAAAGCTCCAGATGCGATGGCTCGTGACGCGATCGCCTGTCCATAACGAGGGGAATGAATACACATATTAGTCTGGAAAGATTCTAATACTTGAATAATATCTTCATCCCCGATCGCGATCCCAATTCTTTCACCAGGTAAACCCGCCTTAGACAGACTAAGACAATGAATAATATTCTTACCAAAAATAGGAGTCATCTCGGTAAAATTCAACGCGGGAAAAGGAGGCGCGTAGGCAGAATCCACAAAAACTGGAACATTATAAGCCTCAGCTAAGGTAGCAATTTTGGTCAATTCCTCATCAGTTAAAACATTTCCCGTCGGGTTACAAGGGCGAGAAAAAATGACACAACCCGTATTTTCATTAATTGATAAATTCCCAAAATTTGGACGATATTTAAAGCGATGTGTCGTTTCATTAATATCCAAACTCGGTTGATAAGACTTGACAGCTTCAGGAATTAAACTAACCCCCCCATAACCTGTATAATCAGGACTTAAAGGTAAAACAATATCCTTAAGTTTTCCCTCTTTTGTATAACCCCCAAAAGCATTCGCGGCATAGAAATAAATAGATTGACTTCCGGGTGTAATCAAAATATTACGATCGGTCAAATTCAGACTATAACGGGTATTAAAATCCTTCACTACCGCGTCAATCAAAGGTTGATAACCTTGACTCGATCCATAACGACATACCACCTCCCCATATTCTTTACTTGCCAAAAGATCCGCGGTACAATCTCGCCATAATTGTTCGACTTCTGGTAAAATAACCGGGTTTCCTGCACTTAAATTAATAAATTCATGGCCATTACCAGCGCGTAGAGTCTCAATAATATCCTTCATAATTGCCCGCACCCCCGTTAGGTTGGACATTTGCAGGCCAAATTGAGTCAGATTAGGTTTCATAATCAATATAATCACTAAACAATAGGAGAAGACGTTTAATTTATCCTAACGTAAGTTGGTAGTTATCAATAGCCACTGATCAGAAATCTGGTTTCTCGGTAAAACCTGATTATCTTTCTCAAGTGTATGCACCCGTAACTGTGATTAATCCCGCGTCTATTGTCGCCTGCGCTACTGTCTAAAAAATCTCCTGGGGTAATGGGTAATAGCTAATGGTGAATTGGGAAAAACCTATTATCTATCATCCATTCCCTCTTGACAATTATGGTATGATTACATTGCTTAGGGTTGCGTCTCATTTGGCTGTCTGTGTCAAATCTCACATCTACCATTTCCCTTAAAATCCTATGACTTCTTCTTTCTCCCCATCTCCGCGTTCCCCAGTGGTGTATGAAAGTTCCGATGGCACGCCTGTGGCAGATACTTACGATAATATTTACGCGATCGTCACAATTCTCGAAGTATTAAAACAATACTTAAAAGGGATGCAGGCGACAGTATTAGCGAATCAATTTCTCTATTACTCCCCCGGTTTTCCTAAAGCCAGAACAGCACCCGATATTATGGTGATTTTTGAAGTCGCACCAGGGGGAAGAGATAATTATAAAATCTGGGAAGAGGGACAAGTTCCCTCAGTAATTTTTGAAGTCACTTCTAAGCAAACAGAAGACTTAGATAAAAGTTTCAAGAAGACTCTTTATGAACAGTTGGGAGTTTTGGAATATTGGTTATTTGATCCTAAAGGTGAATGGATCAAAGACAAATTAAAGGGTTATCGTCTTCGCGGAGAAACCTATGAAACGATTACAGATTCTAGTAGTGAACCCTTACAACTGCGTTTAGAAGTAGCCGGAAATCTTATCAATTTTTATCGTCTTGATACCAGTGATAAATTATTAACTCCTGATGAGCTTTGGGAAGTAATTGAACAAAAAAATCAAGACAATCAACATGATATTTTATTAAAAACTCTGGCAGAAGAACGGGCAGAACAACATTATCTAATTGCCGAACAGGAACGGCAAAGAGCTTCGCAATTGGAGTATCTTTTAGAGCGTTATATTTCTCATTTTGGTGAACTTCCTGAAGAGGACTCACTGTAGATTTGTATTGTCTCTTACTACAGGAAAGTTAAATGATAAAATGTCCATTTCCTATTATCTATGACTAATATCTGGCAAGTAGATTTTTATCGCCGTCCTCTGAAGTCAGAAACGGGCGATCCTTTGTGGGAATTATTGGTTTGTGATTCCCCTATCAATTTTTACGTGAGTGTTTTTTGTCCCCAGTCTCAGGTTAATTCTCATTGGTTAATTGAACAATTTAACCAAGTTTTCAAGAATTATCCCCAACCAGAGATGATTCAAGTTTTTCGGCCTCAAGCTTTGAGTTTAATTGAAATTGTGGGTAAAAGTTTGGGGATTTCGGTAGAAGCCACTCGACGAACTCCTGCTTTAAAATCTCTCTTACAAGAGCGTGCTAAAGAGTACCTGAAATGGGAGAATTATACAGGAGAAAGTTACAATCCTGTCCTTTTAGAATCACCTCCACCGATTCCTTTACCCGATAATTTATGGGGCGATCGCTGGCGTTTTGCTTCCTTAGCCGCGGGGGACTTAGAAGAAGCTTTTAAAGAGCGTCCGATCCCCATTTTAGAAATGCCTGATTTTTTATTACCCTTGAATTTAGGATTAGCTTCGACGGTGAGAATACCCGGAGTAATTATTGATGGAGGCCGTCAATCAATGAAATTAGCACGATGGCTAGAAAATGTGAAACCTGTAGCCTTAAATTATCTGCAAGGCACACCGGATGGGTTAATTTTAGACGGGGGATTAGTCGATCGTTGGGTAGTAGCAACCTTTGAAGATAAGGAGGTAACAGCCGCGGCGAAATTGTATGAAGAGCGAAAACAATTGAGTCAAGGATTGCATTTTTTATTAGTACAACCGGATGATTCTGGTATGACTTATACGGGGTTTTGGTTGTTGAATTGTTTCTTGTAGGTTGGGTTGATAGGGTTAAGACAAAACTTTCACGGACACTTCTCAACCCAACCTACTAGACTGTCAAACTATCAATAAGAGGCGCGGAGCGAATGGTAAAATCAAGATGATATTGGGCATATTGTCGCAAGAGACGTTCAATAAATACCCAGTCAGAAACATGAGTTAAATTATTATGTTCATCTTCTATCGTGTTATCATTATCAATAGGAAGATTAGGTTGACTTAATAACTGAAGAATGACCAATTGCTGACCATTAATTTTAGTATAATTGGGAGAGATATTTTTGTGGTTATGGTGATAACGGTTGGGGTTATTTTTCATTAGTTTGGGTGGGTTTTGTAGGACTCCTCCGGGTAAAATAGCCTCCAGACGTTGTAACTCAGATAAGTTAAAAATGCCTCCCCCTGTGATACTAAAACCCGCGTTCCAATTGGGATTAATTAAGTCAGGAATTAGGGACTCTTGGGTGAGACAACAATGATGAACTTGAGGTGCGATTCCATCTAGGGCTAAGAGGTGAAATATGCCATGTGTTAGATAGGCAATAATTTGGGTTAATTGATGATTAGGTAATGTTTCTAAGCGTCTTAAATGTTCCGTTAATAAGGCAAAAAGATGTTCTTGGGGATGTTCATTAATACTTTGATGGAGGGCGATTTCTGCCAGGTATTGAGCTGAGGCGAGTTTCCCTAAATTTTTACTAAGTCCTTGATAGGATTCTAGGGTTTCGGCTTGATTAATTTTGTCGAGCGATCGCCCTTTGGTAATTAATAATTCATTGAGAAGAAAGACACCACTACGCCCTCCCAATTTCGATCGATATTTCCGAGCATCGGGCGCGATTAATCGTTTTAAACCAAATTCGGGTGTCAAGATAGTTAAGAGGCGATCGTTTTCTCCCATCGGCACACTTTTGAGGGTAATTCCAACAGCTTTATAGGTTTGACTCATAAATTGGGTAATTGGTAATGGGTAATTGTTAATGGGTAATGGGGAGATGTTGGTAATACCATTTCACTTTAAGGTTGATACAAATATATAGCAATCCTAAATAGGTTGTGGTAAAACGTAGGGGTAAAGCCAGAGTGCCTACCCCTGATCAAT
>JBEDKD010000043.1:0-8688 GCA_041172365.1 Cyanobacteriota bacterium
CGGAGAACCTTTAGGGAAGCTATCTCCCATAATATCATAGGAGTCGATCACTAATTTCATCGCGGTTTTAATGGCATAAGCAGTCGGCCTTAAAATGCCATATTCATCCTCTTCTTCTAAATCTAAAAGTTCTAAAATTCTTTGGGCGGTAATCCGGTAATTTAATAAGCCATTATTCTGATTGGTATCAGTCTTTGGGGTAGTAACTACAGTCATAAACTTTCTGTGACTCTAGGGGGCGATAATTATTATAACAGATTTTCCACCGCGATCGCGCTTTTTTTAGCGTTTCCATACAATGATCGAATGCTCGAAGATAGAAAACCCCAGAAACCGGGTTTCTTCTGCCATCTTTATTTCTGCGAAAAGAAAAAATCAGAAACCCGGTTTCTTAGAGCCTCGTTTTTTCTGCCAGATAAAACCCCAGAAACCCGGTTTCTTGATCCCTCTTTATTTCTGCGAAGAGAAAAAGCCAGAAACCGGGTTTCTTGAATCCTCAGAAACCCGGTTTATTCGATAAATTACGCGGGAACTTCGATTTTTTGATTTCCCGATAACTGGAAAGCTTCATGGACGACTTTCAAGGCTTCAACCCCTTGGGCTTCATCCACAACACAACTAACTTTGATCTCAGATGTCGCGATCATCTGAATATTAATCTGATGTTGGGCTAAAGCTTCAAACATTTTTGCGGCTACCCCAGGAGAAGATATCATTCCCGCTCCTACGATACTAACTTTCGCGATCGCGCTATTAACCACCACTTCCCCAAAACCAAAATCAACCGCGGCTTTTTCTAAGGTTTTCCGGGCTACTTCGGCATCAATTTGGGCAACAGTAAACGCGATATCTCTGGTTAAAACCCCATTGACTTCTCGAACTCGTTGAGATTGAATAATCATATCAATGCTGATATTTTGTTGGGCCAATAACTCAAATAATTTGGCCGCCATTCCGGGGATATCAGGCACATGACGTAGGGCTAAACGGGCTTGATTCATATCTAACGCGATCGCGCTTACCGGGTGTTTTTTCTGCGTCGAGATTTCTGACTTAAAAGGGGAACTTGTCACCTCAAAAACCTGACATAATTCTGCCACAGCGCGATCGCAATCTTTCGCCTCAATCACACAACTAACTTTAACTTCAGAAGTGGATATCATTAAAATATTAATACCCGCGTTAGCTAAAGTGGTAAACATTTGGGACGCGACACGGGGCCGTCCGATCATTCCCGCGCCAGAAATACTAACTTTAGCAATAGATTGCTCATCAGTTTTTACTTCCACCTCTCCTAAATATTCATTTTTCCCTAACTCAGGCAAAATAGTTTTAGCTACCGACACCGCGTGGGGCTGAGAATTTTTTGTCACCGTAAACGCGATATCATTACTATTACCTTCGTGAATTGATTGAATAATTAAATCAACATCGAGATTTTGTAACGCGATCGCGCCAAATAAACGAGCCGCGACACCCGGATAATCAGGAACGCGTAAAAGAGAAACTCCAGACTGATCCAAATCAAATTCTACCGCGTCAACAGGTTTCGTTAATTCCAATCCTTCTAAGGGACGAAATTGCGGAGGAGTCGAACTAACTAAAGTGCCAGGATCATCGGTCCAACTGGATAAAACCACCAAAGGGACCCCAAAATTTTTGGCAATTTCCACAGCGCGAGGATGTAAAACTTTCGCGCCTAAACTAGCTAATTCCAACATCTCATCACAAGTAATTTCATCCATTAATTGCGCTTGAGGAATCAGACGAGGATCAGTCGTTAAAATTCCGGGGACATCCGTATAAATTTCACAGCGATCAGCCTTTAAGGAAGCGGCTAACGCGACAGCACTGGTATCAGATCCCCCACGCCCTAAAGTGGTAATTTCCAGATCATCACCATCGCTAATTCCTTGGAAACCCGCGACGACAATCACTTCACCCTTTTTCAGATGACGCTCCATGCGCTCAGTTTCAATGCGGAGAATGCGAGCGCGTGTATGTTGTGCTTCCGTAACAATTCCCACTTGGGCACCCGTTAAAGAAATCGCGGGTTGTCCCAATTCTTGTAAAGCCATACTCAGTAACGCGATCGAAACTTGTTCACCCGTAGATAACAACATATCCATCTCGCGTTTATTGGGGTTAGGAGAAATCTCTTTCGCTAATTTCACCAACCCATCAGTCGTTTTTCCCATCGCGGAAACAACTACCACTACGGAGTTACCCTTTTGTACCGTTTTGATGACGCGTTGGGCGACTTCTTTAATACGATCGACAGTACCGACGGAGGTACCGCCATATTTTTGAACAATTAGTGCCATATCTCCCATTAAAAAGCTGTAATCTTTGACAGCTTATCCTTAAAGTGCCCCTAATTATAACTAAGAATGGAGAATGGGCAATAGGTAATGAGGAATCGTGAATCGGGAATCGGGAATCGGGAATATTGATTTTGCGTTTGCTATCATAATAAGTTATAATATTAATAAATGTTAGAAACAGAAGGAGAGACAAATGGCGATCGCAACTCTCATAGAAGAAAAGTTCAGCCTAGAAGATTTTATCGTGAATCCGCCGGAAAATCAAGAATGGGTGAACGGACAACTGATGGAGAAAACAGGTATGACAATCAAACATAGTGAAATTCAGGCTACCTTAGTATCAGACTGGAAAAATTACATCAAAGAATCGGGACAAGGGGGCAAAGCTTATGTGGAACTTCCTTGTCGAACCCTACGCCAAGGTCGCCGTCCTGATGTATGCTATTTAACATCAGAATTAGTAGCCGAATTTGGCAATGCCACGACATTACCCCAAAGTCCTCCTTTAATCGCGGAAATAGCTTCACCTTCCGATTTCGCGGAAGATTTATTTGCGAAAGCCGATGAATATTTAGAGTCTGGTTGTCAAGAAGTTTGGTTAGTCTTTCCTCAAAGTCGTCGCATTTTAATTATCACTCAAAATCAAACTTTAGCTTTTCATGGGGATGATATTGTGACAACACAATTAGTATTAACAGGTTTTAGTGTAGACCTTAAGGAATTATTCGCGTGATTGGGAAAAACCCTGTTTCTCAAACAATACCATTTTTTGTAGGTTGGGTTTTGCTCAACCCAACCTACGAATCTTTGTGCCTTGGTGTCTTTGTGGTTCATTTTATTTCCCCTACTTATCATGCTATTGCCACCAATTTTTTTGTCAACATGGTATAAACACGAAGTCACAAAGACACAAAGGAAAGAAAAGAGAGTAAGGGCTGTTTCACCTGAGATGAGGTGGGAAAGAGCTCAAGGGATTCCTCTTGGGAAAACTTTGTGCCTTGGTGTCTTTGTGGTTAATTTTATTTCCCCTACTTATCATGCTATTGCCACCAATTTTTTTGTCAACATGGTATAAACACGAAGGCACAAAGACACAAAGGAAAGAAAAGAGAGTAAGGGCGGTTTCACCTGAGATGAGGTGGAAAAGAGCTTAAGGAATTCCTCTTGGGAAAACTTTGTGCCTTGGTGTCTTTGTGGTTAATTTTATTTCCCGTATTTATTAAACAATGGCGGCAAATTTACCGTTGATAATTGTTTGCCATAGGGGGCTTTTATTTCCGCACTTTTGGCATTTTTATCATTGATTAAAACCGTCTTCGGAGTCAAAATATATCGCCCTTGATAAGAACGATTATCAGATGTTACACGAAAGACTAAATCCTTATTATAAGTATCTTTCGTGTATTGCAAATGTAAACGAGTAATAAAGGCTCGATCGCGGTTCATGCCTAATTGTTTTAACTCTTGAGAGTCCAAGGGTTGAGCACTACAAGGATCGCAGGAACCTGTATCCCAAGCATATTCCGTCACCACCGTTTCTCGTCGGGTTGCTTTAATCGTTGCTGTCAATAAATCCTTATAAAATTGACCAAAATTGGCTTCGATTTCTTGGGGTACGGCAAAATTACTCGGTATCATTACATTGGTGTAATTTTTCGCTTCTGCCCGTCCCTTATCACTGAGGAAATAGACGATAATATCTTGGGTTCCCTCTGAGTTAATTTTACCTAATTGAAAGGGGAGCATGATTTCTTTTGAGGGTACGGTAAATTGAATCGGACGGAGATTATTAAAGCCTAATTTTTGTTGTTCTTTGATATTGACTTTTACCACAAAAAAGTAAAGCTTTTGATCAACGTAAGGTTTGAGATATTTGGCAGATCCTTGGGGAATTTTATATTGATTTTCCTCTAACCAAGAGGCTAAAGCATTGGATTCTGTCGCGCTTAAAATGACAACATCATATTCGCCTACACTAAAGCGCTCTACTACTTGAACCGGTTTTTTTTCTGCCATTGGTGCGGGTGCGGATCTTGGCATTCCCGCGGAGGGGATTCTATCTGCAAAGGGTTCATAACGGACTAATCGGGGCGCGGTAAAATCGTTTAATCTTTGAAATAGACTAGCAGGAATTACCTTGACATCTGGTTTTTTCAGGATCACGGGAACGGGTAAGATTAAGGCAAATTCTTTGGGATCGCCTTTATAATCGAAGGATAAACTGTAAGTAGCGCGATCGCGATCATTAGAGATCGCGACTTCGGAACGATTATTAAATAAATTGGCATCAACTTTGGCGACAAAAAAACCACAGAAAGCCAAAACACTTTTGACATTGAGGGAGAAAAGAGTCAAAAGGAGTGCCACACTCAAAGATAAGGATGCCGTTTTGCTAGTAATACCTAAATTTTTTTTCATATTTTACCGAAATTCAACAGTTGGACAAATTCTAGCACAGGAAACCGGAAATTTCCTATTTTTGGGTCTTGATTTACCCAAAAAATGATTGAGATTCATGTATAATGTAAAATATTTTAATTTCAGTCCACCTCAAAACCTACCACCTAGATATCTATTTCACCCCAAAGACAAGCGCGATCGGGCTTTGCTCTGAGGCCGTCTCCGTAGAATTACTGAAACTCATTCGTGAAAATAGGAAGATAAAAAATACCGATATTTACGGATGTTTTTTCCCAAGACTCCTGATACTCTAGTTGTCATTGGTGCTGAAGCGGATGTTTTCACTTTTTTTTATCTTAATCTCTCTCAAGTCAATCGACTCAATGCTGAAGACAAAGGATATTTCCTCAAGGTAATCTTCACGATAATCGCGTCTTGATTTTCTCGAAGATTACCTGAGTTTGGGAGCATCTCAAAGAAGCCAAAAAAAACTGTAGTGCCTGTAGCCTGTATGTAGGACAAATGTCTCCCTCCCTATTAGATCCCACTTTCGTGAGACGCTCAACAGCACTACCAATTTACCAAAATGATATGAGCCCCTCATTTGCCCCCTGTTTTAACTCAAATTGTCTACCCGATGGAGTGAAATAATTAATATGTTTAACGATGATTTATTAAGCGAAATCATAGAGATTTTTTACAATTTTAAAGAACAAAAAAATACCAGTCAAGTTGTGCCTAATGAAAATTATTCTTTAGCGGTTAACTGGGCAAAAAATTATTACAAAAACATCAGAAATGCACCCTATCAAAGAGAAGAAAACAATGAAATAATATCGGAGGATTTGACTACATTAAATTTGAACCCAAATCGTGCATCGACTGTGGATAAACTCCTTGAGAGCCTTAAAGTAGCCAGTGAAATTGCTTGGGGAAAAGTAGAAAGTATTTTAGGTTTAGAAATTATTAGTCATGGTATTAATGAGGATTTAATTCAACCCGAACAAATGAGAACTGATTCTCGTCATCTTTATCGTGAAGTGATTATCACCTATGCCGATCACGAAAAACCCTCTCGTTTATCTGTATTGTTAGGAAAAAAATTTATTGAAATCCGCCGAAAATACACCCAAGCCGACCCCTTGGTATTAGGATTTATGGTGATGCAGTGTCACTATCTCGGTCAAATGTTATCGCGTTGTTTATCTCCTCAAGGAAAATTAGAATTTGTTCCTTACTTGAAAAGTGTAGAGGACTATCTCTATATTCCTTTTCGGGAAATTCACGAACTTGCCGCGGAACATCACCCTAACTCTCCAGAGTTAAACGCGGTACAACATCTCCTTCCTTATACTACTAAAATCGCGGAAGCAGTCTATCAACGGGTGAGTAAAAAACATCAAGGATATCGCGCTAATAGTGGCAGTTTAAATAAACTTATGGTGAAACTTTCTAGCATCCGTGATGTGGAGATTTTTCAATGTTATTTATGTTGGTGTGTCCTCGAAGGCAGCATGGGTCCTATTCAAGAGGAATTATTTCCTTTGTGTGTGATGTTATATCCCCGTCTTCATGTCAGTTGGAAATTAGTTCAGGATATGTTATTATTCATGTTCTGGGAAATTTATGATCGCGTATCACCAGAAGATATGATGATTTTTTTACCCTATTTGCGAACGCTTATGGAAATGTTTTCTGATGAAGTTTTTTCGATGTAATTTGTCATCTTAGGTCGCGTTCCAGCTATTCTTTTTAAACTAAGCGAAAACACAGTTAAAGCATATACATAAAATAGGATCAATAAGGTTGATCGACAAGCCCTACAGAACTTTTAAATGGGTAACAGCTTTTAGTCAAATAGCGCAAATTATTGACGGGCTCACCTCAAAGAAGCAAAAAAAACTGTAGTGGGTTGGCGTTGGCGTAGCCCGTGTGCGGAGCGACTCAGCCTGTGCGGAGCATCGGACGTCTAGCTCCAGGCGGGATCGGGCTAGGGATCTCTGCGCTCCCACTACCAATTTACAATTAGGAGATGCTCCCTTATTGACTCTGTTGCCAGTGATAGTCAGCCCCTCATTATTTCATAAAGTTTATACTTATTAAATCAGAATATTATATCGAGAATAATCAGGGAGCGGGGGATGGGAAGAAAAATTAATAACTGATCCGTGAGAGCCCTTTATCATTCCTTGGTAAGATTCTTCGTCAATTGTCATAATTTCCGTATAAAATTGCATGAGATGGTCGGATTCCATCTAAAATTTAAAGTTTAAAGTCTAAAAACTAAAATACTTCACTATGGTACAACTGACACCTAACCCCTCCTATAGTTTAACCCTTCGTCTTGCCCTTCCGAACCGGGCAGGGATGTTGGCCAGTGTTACCCAGGCGATCGCGTCTGTGGGGGGGAATTTGGGTCAAATTGATTTAATCGAACAAAATCGTCAAATTTCGATCCGCGAGATCACCGTAGATGCTTCCAGTAGCGAACATAATGAAGAAATTGTGCAAGCGGTGAAGGCGATTCCTGATGTCAAGGTGATGAATGTTTACGATCGCACCTTTAACCTCCATCGCAGCGGTAAAATTACCATAGAGAGTAAAATTCCCCTCAAATCCCAAGCGGATCTCGCGATGGCCTATACTCCAGGGGTAGGTCGTGTTTGTCTGGCTATCTCCCAAGATCCCGAAGAAGTCTATAACCTCACCATTAAACAAAATACTGTGGCCATTGTCACTGATGGTAGCGCGGTGTTAGGATTAGGAAATCTCGGACCGGCGGGTGCTCTCCCAGTCATGGAAGGGAAGGCCATGTTATTTAAAGAATTTGCCGGAGTCGATGCCTTTCCCATCTGTCTTGATACTCAAGATACAGAAGAAATTATCCGCACTGTCAAAAATATCGCGCCGGTTTTTGGAGGGATTAATTTAGAAGATATCGCGGCTCCTCGTTGTTTTGAAATTGAATCAAGACTGCGTGAATGTCTCGATATTCCTATTTTCCATGATGATCAACATGGCACTGCTATTGTTAGTTTAGCCGCGTTGATTAATTCCCTGAAATTGGTGAAAAAATCTATGCAGAATATCCGCATTGTTATTAATGGTGCGGGGGCCGCAGGTATCGCGATCGCTCGTTTATTACGCAAAGCAGGAGCTCAACATATTGTTATCTGTGACTCTAAGGGTATTCTCTCCAAATCTCGCACCGATCTTAACCCCGAAAAAAAAGAATTTGCCGTAAAATTACAGGGAAATCTCGCGATCGCGATGAAGGATGCCGATGTCTTTTTAGGAGTTAGTGCTCCGGGTGTATTAACCCCAGAGATGGTACATACTATGGCGAAAGATCCCATTGTTTTTGCTATGGCAAACCCCACTCCTGAAATTCAACCGGAGTTAATTGCCGATGATGTTGCTATTATGGCTACAGGTCGCAGTGACTATCCTAATCAAATTAATAATGTCTTAGCTTTTCCGGGGATTTTCCGAGGGGCTCTCGATTGTCGTGCCAAAGCATTAACTATTAATATGTATTTGGAAGCCGCCAACGCGATCGCGTCTTTAGTCAAACTTTCGGAACTTAATAAAGAGCATATCGTTCCTTCTGTGTTTGATGAACGCGTCGCCCTTGCTGTCGCGGCAGCCGTCCAACACGCGGCTCGTCAAGAAGGAATCGCACGTAATTAATAGGGGATAAGTGATAGGGGATAAGTGATAGGCAATAGGGGATTGCTGATAGGGGATTGGTGATAGGGGATTGCTGATAGGGGATTGGTGATAGGGGATTGGTGATAGGGAATAGGGGATAAGTGATAGCAGATAGGGGATAAGTGATAGCAGATAGGAGATAAGTGATAGGGGATAAGTGATAGGAGATAGGAGATAAGTGATAGGAGATAGGAGATAAGTGATAGGGAATAGGGGATAATGAAATTTTTGTTGTCCCCAGTCCCCAGTCCCC
>JBEDKD010000044.1:0-5542 GCA_041172365.1 Cyanobacteriota bacterium
ACGCAAAAAATTGTCATCATTGATAATTTAAAAACTGATTTACCTGTAATTGATGATTATCTGCGGAAACGTCAACCTCAAAGCGTGTTGTGTTTACCCATTATCAATCAAGGAGATTTGCTCGGTATTTTGTATTTGGAGAATGAAACGACAGAGGGAGTATTTACAGATGATCGTATCCTCATCCTTAACTTCCTCAGTACCCAAGCCGGGATTTCTTTACAAAATGCTTGCCTCTATCAGCAAGCTCAAACCTATTCTCAACAATTAGAGCGATCGCTTCAAGAGCTACAGAATAGTGAAACCCAACTTATGCAAAGTTCTGCCTTCTTAGAAGCTCAACGCGAATCATCACTAGACGGAATCCTCGTCATTGATAACAATCGAAATGTCAATGCTTTTAACCAAAGATTTATTGAATTGTGGGGTATTCCTGAGAATATTATTGAGACTAAAGACGATTACCAGCTTTTAGGATTTGTCTTAGAGCAGTTACATAAACCGCAGGAATTTCTGGACAAGGTAGAGTATCTCTATCAACATCCTGAAGTGGCTAGTTTAGATGAGGTAAAACTCAAGGATGATCGCGTTTTAGAACGAGCTTCTACGGCTGTTAAATTGTCTTCGGGAGAACACGGCGGTCGGATTTGGTATTTCCGCGATATTAGTGATCGTAAAGCCGCGGAAAAAGCGATTCAACAGAAGTCTGAAGAGCTAGAACAAGCTTTGCAAGAATTACAACAAGCTCAATTACAACTTGTGCAAAATGAAAAAATGTCAGCCTTGGGGAATTTAGTTGCTGGGGTAGCCCATGAAATCAATAATCCCGTTGGTTTCTTAAATGGCAATATTCCCCTAGCATTAGATTACATCAATGATTTGTTAGGATTACTAGATTTGTATCAAGAAAAATATCCCCAACCTGATGCGGATATTCAAGAGGAAATAGAAACCATTGAACTTGATTATATTCGGGAAGACTTACCGAAATTAGTCGGTTCGATGCGGGAAGGAGTGACGCGGATTCAAGACATTAGCAATAGTCTGAGAACATTCTCTCGTGCCGATAAAGATTATCCCGTTGCCTGCAATATTCACGACGGTATTGATAGCACCATTATGATCCTCAAACATCGTCTCAAAGCTAAGGACAATCGCCCGGAAATCCAAGTGATTAAGGACTATGCTAACTTACCGCAAATCGAATGTTATGCCGGACAGTTAAATCAGGTATTTATGAACCTCTTGAGTAACGCGATCGATGCTGTGGAAGAATCAAATAAAGGACGTATTTATCGGGAAATCACTAATAAAATTTTTGTCAAAACGGAGTTATCGAGCAACCAGAAACAGGTAATCATTCGGATAAAAGATAATGGAATAGGAATGAGTGAGGAGGTACAGAAAAAGATATTTGAACATTTATTTACGACTAAAGGTGTCGGCAAAGGCACAGGATTAGGATTGGCGATCGCCCGTCAAATTATTGAGGAAAAACATCAGGGGAGTATCACTGTTAACTCAGCACTAGGAGTGGGGACTGAGTTGACAATTACTTTGTCAATTAAGCTAGACGCACCCCACAATTTGTCTTGACATCAGAGGGCTGTTTTTTTCTCCTGAAAATCGCGCCTTCAGGAGAAAATTATCAATTCTGCCAAACTCATCTTCTGGCAGGGGATATCAATAGTCCGTCAGGGACTTAAGTCCCTGCCTCAAAGCTAAAGTCCTCTAAAGAGGACTAATAGATATCTTGCGAAATTCAATTTATTTCTTATTAAAAAATAATCTAAAATTGATACTTATTACTGTTGAAAATTTCCAGGTTTATCCCTTTCGTAAGAGGTCTAATCAACTTAGAAAAAAAGTCATTACAACCCTCATTATTAGGAATGTAAATTAAATAACTTGACTATGGGGTTGTTAGTTTCGGCATTATGTACCCCAAAGCAGGCAAGATGCCTGCACTACTTTATTAATTTTTCATTCCTGAGCAATTCAATTCTGCTGGTTTCAGCGATTTTCACTCCTGTATAACGTGATTTATTCAGTCCTCTTCAGAGGACTTTAGCTATTAGACAGGGACTTAAGTCCCTGGCTGGATGAAGCAATTTATCACTCTTTTCTTTCCTCTGTGCCTTTGTGCCTTTGCGGTTAATTTTATCAAAAAAAACTAATTACAATATCAAGCTCTGGGCATCCCAACGTATAATTTATTTATCAGGCTTAATCAGCAATGAGTGACAACTACCCCCAGTCTTTGGACTTAATTCTGTATCATTGTGGCATAGACCAGTATCTATTGCCATGTCAACCACTTCTCGCCCTAAACTAGAGTTGTTTAACTTTCCTCTAGTTGCCTTTTGGAAACAGGCAGTAGTCGCGATCGCGTACTACATCACAGCCCAACTATCCTACAGCTTTGCCACACTGCCTGAATCTGGCTCTACCCCCATCTGGATTCCATCGGGCATTGCCGTGGCATTCATCATCATTTGGGGTTATCAGCTTTGGTTAGGGTTAACGCTGGGAGTCTTAATGACGGAAATCGTCATCTTTAAAGCCTGGGGAACAATTCCTAACTTAATAGTAGCTCTCGGTGTCACCTCCATTTCCATCGCGGGAAAACTCTTTGCCGCCTATTGCACCGAAAAACTTACCGGAAGTCGCGACTTCTTAGCCCGTCCCCAAGATACCATTCGATTTATCGTCTTTGGCTGTTTCCTCAGTCATTTACCCGTAGGCATTCTTTGTCCTTTATTGATATGCTCACTAGGTAAAGCTCCCTGGAAACTTTACCCTGAAATCGCCTTGACTTGGTGGTTAAGTGATGTCTTTGGAATACTTTTGTTTGCCCCCGTCATTGTCGCGTGGAAAAAGAATGCACCATCATTTTACCGACAACTTCAAAAGTATTACCTAGACGCGATAATCATTCTTTTTCTCGTAGTAGTTGTTAGTCAAATTGCTTTTGGTAAAGATTATCCATTGGAATATTGTTTAATTCCTTTGATGGTGTGGGCAACTTTTCGCTTTCAAGATATCGGGGCAACCCTTCTCATGGTTATTGTCACCGCGATCGCGATCGTTGGTACTACACAAGGACATGGTTCCCTAAGACGAGATTCCTTAAATGAATCCTTACTGCTTTTACAATCCTTTGTAGGAGTCATTGGCATAACTATTCTTATTTTAAATGCCGTCCTCAGTGAAAATAATACTGTCAAAGCAAATTTACATCAAGCTAATACCAACCTTGAAGGAAAAAATTATGAATTACAACAACTAAATCGACTCAAAGATGAATTTTTAGCTAATACATCCCATGAACTCCGAACACCACTCAATGGTATCATCGGCATCGCGGAATCACTCATAGATGGAGCCACAGGAACACTACCGGAAACCACACAAGCAAACCTCAACTTAATAGTCTATAGTGGTCGTCGTTTATCCAACCTTATCAACGATATTCTTGACTTCTCCAAACTCAGACACAAAAATTTAGAATTACAACTAAAACCTATTGATTTGAGAGCCATTATCAATGTAGTTATTCCCCTCAGTCAACCTCTGGCAAAAAGCAAAAATTTAGAAATAATTAATACGATTCCTTCTGATTTTCTCCCCGTACAAGCCGACGAAAATCGTCTGCAACAAATACTCCATAATCTCGTCGGTAATGCCATTAAATTTACCTCTGTCGGAAGGATAACTATATCAGCAGAAGTAATAAATACTCATTCGTCAAGGGCAACAAATCAAGAAAAACCGACTACTAATAATGAACAAATAGCAATAACTATTTCCGACACTGGGATTGGTATTCCAGAAGATAAATTTCAGAGCATTTTTGAATCCTTTGAACAAGGAGACGGCTCCACTGCGAGAGCTTATGGGGGTACGGGACTTGGATTAACTGTCACTAAACAATTAGTAGAATTACACCAAGGGGAAATCACTGTTAAGTCTCAAGTGGGAGTAGGTTCCCAATTTACCTTTACCTTACCCATTGCCCAAGGTGTGCCACAAACCGGATCGATCATCGCGATGAAAGACAACAGCATTCCCACCTTTTCCCAACAATTAATTACTCCTAAATCTCCAGAAAAAACCACTAATAAAACCGAAGCTTTTAAAGTCTTGCTCGTCGATGATGAACCGATAAATCTTCAGGTACTTATTAATACTCTTTCCTTAGAAAACTGTAGCATCACCCAAGCCAGTAATGGGGAAGAAGCCCTCGCGATTATTGAGGGGGGTTGGAAACCCGATATTATTTTACTCGACGTAATGATGCCAAAAATGACGGGTTATGAGGTGACGCAAAAATTACGGGAACGTTATCTTTCCACGGAACTTCCCATTATTTTATTAACCGCGAAAACCCAAGTCGAAGATATTGTTACTGGCTTCAATTCAGGGGCAAATGATTATCTGAGCAAACCCGTTGCCAAAGATGAATTACTCGCGCGCATTCACACTCAGATTAAGATGAGTCGCTTAATGACGGAAAATCTCCGCATGAATGCCGAGTTAAATTTGACGAGAAAACTACAACACATGATCTTACCGAAACAATCGGAATTAGAGGGAATTGATGGTTTAGAAATTGCGGCTTTTATCGAAGCCGCGGAAGAAGTGGGTGGCGATTACTATGATGTATTACAACATAATGGTAATGTCAAAATTGGTATTGGGGATGTGACGGGACATGGGTTAGAAAGTGGGATGGTAATGTTGATGGCGCAAACGACTATCAGAGCTTTACTGGAAAGCGAAGAAAGTGATCCTGTGAAAGTTTTGGATATTCTGAACCGGACTTTATATGGTAATATTGAGCGGATGCAATCGTCGAAAAATATGACATTGGTTTTACTTGATTATGCCGATGGAGTGTTAAGATTGAGCGGTCAACATGAGCAGATTATTGTGGTGCGCTCTGGTGGTGAAGTGGAAGTTATTGATACGATCGATCTGGGTTTTCCTATTGGGTTAGAAAAGGAAATTTATGACTTTATTGCCTCTGTGGAATTCCGGTTAAATACGGGGGATGTGGTTGTGTTATATACTGATGGCATTACGGAAGCCGAAAATGTTAATCGAGATTTCTACGGATTAGAGCGTTTCACCTCTGTTGTCAGAAGTAATTATCAGAAGTCCGCGATGGAAATTAGAAACGCGGTGATTGAGGATCTCTGGCAGCATATTGGGACTCAGAAAGTTTTTGATGATATTACATTGGTGGTTTTGAAACAGAAATAGTTGACTGTTAATCTAGTTTTGTTTTAAGGATCATCAATTTTATTTTGATTAATTATAACTGGAGCGCGATCGTGTCTTTAGGTATTTAAACGACTAATTTATTTATACCAGAAGGCTCAAGGAATGAACCACAAAGGCACAAAGGCACAAAGGATGAAGGATCAAGAATGAAGGAAGATGCAATCAAATCAGGGGTTTAAGCCGTTAAGAATGTCAAGAGGTTTTCCTGTACTGTTATATAGCGCGTAATCATGAATTGTGAAATCTTGTCGGGGCA
>JBEDKD010000045.1:0-10913 GCA_041172365.1 Cyanobacteriota bacterium
ATCAACCCACGGGCCAACAACCTCCCCTTGGGAATCAACAAAATCAACCCACAGGCCAACAACCTCCCCTTGGGAATCAACAAAATCAACCCACGGGCCAACAACCTCCCCTAGGGAATCAACAAAATCAACCCACAGGCCAACAACCTCCCCTTGGGAATCAACAAAATCAACCCACGGGCCAACAACCTCCCCTTGGGAATCAACAAAATCAACCCACGGGCCAACAACCTCCCCTTGGGAATCAACAAAATCAACCCACAGGCCAACAACCTCCCCTTGGGAATCAACAAAATCAACCCACGGGCCAACAACCCCCCCTAGGGAATCAACAAAATCAACCCACGGGCCAACAACCCCCCCTAGGGAATCAACAAAATCAACCCACAGGCCAACAACCTCCCGCTGGTATTCCTCAAAATGCCAATATAATTCAGGGGAAACGGGGAAATGATAACTTAACGGGAACAAACGGAAATGATTATATAAACGGTGCTCGAGGAAATGATGTCCTTTTGGGTAATTCCGGGGACGATACACTACTAGGAGGACGAGGCCGCGATGCCTTAAATGGTGGCGATGGTAATGATTGGTTAGATGGTGGGCCCAGTCAAGATACTCTCACTGGTGGCGGTGGTAATGATACCTTTGTACTGACAGGCCGATTTAGTGCTTCTAACCCTGATTTTGCCGATGTTATCATGGATTTTGAGCAGGGAACTGATCATATTTTACTCTCAGGTTTTGGACCAGTTTCTAATGGAAATGGAAATCTCACTCTTTCTAATGGTAGTCTCACTCTTTCTAATGGAAATAACACGGTTATAAATATCACTCAAGGTACTGGTATTTATGCCAATGATACTATCATCAATATTGCTAATACACCACAACCACAAGTCTTAGCTGTGTTGAAAGGCGTCTCATCTGCAACACTGAAGAGTTCAGATTTTCTTCTGGGTTAATTCTTTGGGTTCATGATGATAATACCCCGTTGGTCTGTTGGGTTGAATCTTGGCTGAAATAGCTCCCCAAAAAACGTCATTCATAATTCAACCCAACCGACTCCTGATTGTCGGTTGGGTTTAATATTTGCTGGCTGAAATCACTCCCCAAAAAACGTCTTTCATTCATAATTCAACCCAACCGACTGCACATTAACGGTTGGGTTGAATCTTGGCTGAAATCACTCCCCAAAAAACGTCTTTCATTCATAATTCAACCCAACCGACTGCACATTAACGGTTGGATTTTTTGACCGATCGCGTGGGAGAAATCCGCCAGAAAAACAACACCGAAATCCCTGTTTTCACCCTCAGAGAGTTCTTTCATTTTGATAAACCCGCAACAGTCGATCGCGATCGTTCCCTGTCGCAGTGGTATTGACAAAAGACACCCTGTATGCCAAATAATAGAATTAAGTTAAAATAAGATAGCTAAAGAAAGGTATTCAAGTTATGCTGAACATTCATAAAAGTTATGTCATTGATGAAAATCAGCAACCGATCGCGGTGCAAATTCCCCTAGCTGAGTTTGAACACATTGAGAAAATCTTAGAAATGCTCAATTGGGAAGAACTAAAAGTAGATTGTGCTTGGATGAATAGTGATTTGTCTCGTTTAGGAGACTATGAACCTTACGAATGGGAACCCGGAGAATTAGAAATGGGGCATCCAGTGAAGTATATTGAAGGTATCGGTTTAGTAATTGTTCAAGAAAATAAATGACAATTCCTGCATTAAAAATAGGGGATGTTATATCAGCAAGATTCCCTGAACAAAATCCTCAAGGTTGTGAACAAGAAGGTTATCGACCTGCTATTGTCGTAGGTTTACCCAGTCAACTAGGTTCTCTGCGTTTTCCTGTCATTATTGTAGTGCCTTTAACGACAGATAAAGGACAAGATTGGGCGACAGAATCACCGGATTTATACCCCAAATTTCCCGTCGGAACGGCAGGCTTAAATCATCATTCCATTGCTTTATTAGATCAGATTCGAGTCTTAGATGTCAGCAGAATTTATAAATATCGAGGTCCTCTGACACCTGAAGAATATCAACCCATTTTGCAGGCTATTCAAAAAATGATAAATCCTTAAATAAATTGTGCGGTAGTGCCTCTACCGCACTTTTACTGTAAAATACTAATTCAGGATTTACTCACAACAAAGAAACCCGATTTCACCTGGGAGACTGATAGTTTATCCCCCTCTCTTTCTCTCATGTTACCGGGTTGGGAGTAAGTCTAATTAATCCTATCAATACTATCAAAATTCCATGACGACATATATTAACCCAGAATCAAACTCCGTAATACCGTCAAAAATCCCCCTCACCGATGAAGAAGCCTCATTTCAAATTATCCGTCAAGCCGTGCTTGGTTTATGGGATGTTGTTAATGGTTTATCTACCATAAAACCACCCAAACGCGATCGCTATTGTGTGACAATCTTTGGCTCCGCGAGAATGACAAAAGAATATCCTTTTTATCAAGAAGTCTATTATCTAGCCAGTGAATTAACCAAAATGGGATGTGATATTGTCACAGGAGGAGGCCCAGGATTAATGGAAGCAGCCAACGAAGGAAGTGTAATTTCCGATCCCGAAGATATGACTCGATCTATTGGTATTCGTGTTGATTTAGACTTTGAACAAAAAACTAATCCCTTTGTAGAAAAGCTTTACACTCATCGCACATTTTTTTCCAGATTACATCATTTTGTCATGGTTTCTGATGCCTTTGTCGTCGTTCCGGGTGGTATTGGTACTACCCTAGAAGCCTTAATGATTTGGCAATTATTACAAGTGAGAAAACTCCATGATACACCTTTAATTATGATCGGTGAAATGTGGTCGGAATTAGTGAATTGGGCTGAGACTTTTATGATCAATGTTGAACCTCAATTAGCTAATCCCATTGATCTGAAAATTCCTAAGTACGTTGATAATGTCCAAGACGCGATCGCGCTCCTACGAGAATCTCAAACCCAATGGAAAATTAAAAATCCCTAGGGCAAGCATCTCACGTCTTATTCGCCCATCTCCAATTCCCGATGAAGAGATTTAGGTAAGACAATGCTAAACACACTTCCCACACCTTTCTCACTGGAGACAGTAATAAAACCATTAAAAGGTTTTAATAATTCCAAACAACTATAAAGTCCGAGCCCCGTACCCGTCGGGGCGCCCTCTTCCGTCTCCTCTCCTTTCAGAGGTTTAGAAGTGTAAAAAGGATCGAAAATTTGGGATAAATTTTCCTGATCAATTCCACAACCTGTATCTTGAATATCAATATAGACTCGTTCCTCATCCTGTCGAGTAACAATGGTTAATTCTCTTTTCTTCAGATTCCACATCGCATCCATAGCATTATCAATCAAATTATGAAAAACCTGAGAAAAATGAGAATCTATCAAAAAAATATCTCCTATTTCGGCATCCCATAAATATTTTTTTTTGATCTTATTTTTGAAATACATATTAGCCTCTAACAATTGCAATTCTCGTTCTAATAAATCATTGATATTGACCAAATCTAAATTATTTTGATTTTCCTTTCGGGAGCGAATCATCAAAAGTTCCATCATCTTATTAATTTTTTGTACAGATTGATGAATATATTGACTATAATTAATAATTGACTCTTGTCCAATTTTTTGCGCGGTAGTATCAATGAGTTCAAGACTGGTTTGAATAACTTGTAAAGGACTTCTCAAATTATGAACCATTCCCTTAGTTAAACGACCAATTAAAGCCGTTTTTTCCTGTTCGATTAAGAGTTTTGTTTTTTGCTCAACTAATTTTGATAAATTTTCATTAATATGACCAAGTTCTGCATTTTTTTGACCTAATGCCTTTTGTAAATTACTAATTTTCAAATGGGTTTTTACTCGTACTAAAACCTCTTCATACTGAAAAGGTTTGGTAATATAATCAACCGCACCCGATTTAAAACCTTTCACCTTATCCGTTGTATCAGAAAGAGCCGTCATAAAAATAATTGGGATATCTTTTTTCTCAGGATCAGCCTTTAAGAGACGACAAGTCTCAAAACCATTAATTCCTGGCATCATAACATCCAAAATAATCAAGTCAGGCAAAACATATTCTGTTTGCTCGATCGCGCTTTCGCCATCAGTAGCCACCAAAACCTTATAACCATTATTTTTTAATAAATCGAAGAGGACATCAAGATTAGTTTGGTTATCATCGACGATCAAAATGGTATTTCTTTCTGTATTTTTATCGTACATTTTAGACTCCTTTATGGGAAATATGAGAAACTGGATTGCTCAGAGGTTGACACCCTAATTAAGTGAAAAGAAACCGGGTGAGAGGGAAAAGCTATCGGGAGCATTTCAAAGAAGCAAAAAAAACTGTAGTGGGTTGGCGTAGCCTGTGCGGAGCATCGGACGTCTCGAATCGGCGGGAGCGGGCAGTGGGCGCTCTCCACTCCCAAAGCTATCCTTGAGGATGTCCATGAATCCAAGTAACATTGTATCCAAAAGTGAACAAAATAGCAAGAAAATTGTCCTAAATTATTGTTTTTTTTCAGGGAGAAATTGCTTCAAAAATTCCCGAATTTGTTTCATTTTAAATTCTTTGGTAAGTTGACGGAGATGGTTAATAAATGGATCTAAATTAGGATCAAGTTTTTGCAGTTTAGTTGTTTCTTCCTCAATGCCCTCAATATCGCCACTCATCACCAACTTAAACAAAAGTGAAACAGCCTTTTCCGAGGGGGGAATCATAATATGAGAGGAAGATTTAGCCAAATCATCAGAGAGATAGTCAGAATTTTTAATTTGAGAATCACTCAGATTTTGTTCTTCATAAATCCATTCTAATCCCAAATGCCGTCGCAATCCTTCTAAAAGTTGCTTAGTTGCCAGGGGTTTCGAGAGAAAATAATCACAACCAGCCATACGACTTTCTTGTTTAGTATTCTCAAAAACACTGGCAGATATCGCAAATATTATCACATTCTGTAAATGAGGAATAGCTCGGATTTTCCGAGTGGCCTCAAAACCATCCATCACAGGCATTAATAAATCTAATAAAATGACATCGGGAGAGAAACTCGATGCCAACGTCAAACCCTCTTCACCATTAATAGCTTCGCGAAGATCAAATCCTAAACGGGAAAGAAGACGCACTAATAAAGCTCGATTGACTTGATTATCATCAACAATAAGAATTTTCCGTTTTTCACCCAAATAACCCAAAATGCGGGGAGATTTTCCGGGGGGAGAATAGGAGAATCCTTTCACCAAAGGAAGGTTTAAATCGAACCAGAAACTACTGCCTTCACCCATGACACTTTTCACATTAATTTTACTGCCCATCATCTTTGCTAATTTCTGACTAATCGCGAGTCCTAAACCCGTCCCTTCTATCACCTTACTTTGGATATCCACCTGATGAAAAGGCAAGAATATTTCTTCTAATTTCTTTTCGGGAATCCCAATTCCTGTATCCTCTACTTCAAAACGAATTTTGACAGAAGAAACCTGATGATTCAAGTCCGTCGAATGAGTGCTATTAATCACAGATACTTTCAAAGTTACTACCCCTTTATTCGTAAATTTTACCGCGTTACTCAGTAAATTAATCAGAACTTGTCTTAACCGTTTTTCGTCACATTTTATACCCGGGGGAAGAGGGGATAATTCTTCATATTTAAACGTGATTCCTTTTTGGGATGATCGCATTTCAAATAAATGAGCTATTCCTTTGAGAAAATTCGGTAAATTTAACTCACTTAGCAATAGTTCCATTTTCCGAGCTTCAATTTTCGATAAATCTAAAATATCATTAATTAATGTGAGAAGGTGCTCTCCACATAAATGAATATTATTCAACATTTCCTGCTGATCATCCGATAGGCTTTTATCATTTTTCAGAATTTGTACATAACCTAAAATTCCATTTAAGGGGGTTCGCACTTCATGGCTCATATTTGCCAAAAATTCAGTTTTCGCCCGATTCGCGGCTTCCGCGGCTTCCTTCGCCTTTTGTAAGGCAATTTCTGTTTGTTTACGCTCCATAATTTCCGTTTGCGCTTGTTCAAACAAAAGAGATTGCTGGATCGCGATCGCTAATTGCAAACATAATTGTCTGAGGGATTCTATTTCCGCAGAATGCCAAAAACGGGGACCACTACAATGATGGGCAATTAAAAGTCCCCATAAATTATCCCCTTGCACAATGGGAACCACCAAATTAGCTCTCACTTGAAACCGAGAGAGTAACTCAATATGACATTCCTGAAGATTGGCCTGATAAATATCTTCAACCGCGCTGATTCTTCCCTGTTGATAAAGAGAAGCATAGTCTTGATTAAAACAAATATCTTCTATTTTCTCCCCTGTAATTGACATAAAATTTTCCCGAAATGACTCAACTACAACTAAACCACTTCCATCCCCTTCAAAATGATAAATAATTGTCCGATCCGTTGAGA
Source organism: Cyanobacteriota bacterium (assembly GCA_041172365.1). Taxonomy (GTDB): domain Bacteria; phylum Cyanobacteriota; class Cyanobacteriia; order Cyanobacteriales; family Microcoleaceae; genus JBEDKD01. The sequence continues at coordinate 6,463 of JBEDKD010000045.1, forward strand.
GAAAATACCGCACTTCTTCTACCGCAGTTTTCAGGACTTCTTCTAATTTTAGAGATTGACGAATCCGCTCCAAACTTGCCCCTATCAGTCGTTCTCGCGATAAATTTTGTCGTAAGGCTTCTTCCACCTGTTTACGCTCTGTAATATCCATCGCGGTACCAAAAAGGCGAATTACCTCATTATTTTCATTCCTCAAAGCTTCCCCTTTACCGTCGAGATAACGCAGGGAACCATCGGGAAGTTGAATGCGAAAATCTATGTCATAGGAAATTCCCTCGGTGAGGGATTTTTGGAATGTTTCCATCCATAAATCTCTATCTTCTGGATGAATCATTTGCAAACACTCCCTTACTGTTGGGGCATGATTTTCCGGGTTTAAACCAAATATTCGCTTCAGTTCGTCTGACCAAATTAACGTCTCATTCAACACATCAAATTCCCAGTTTCCAATATGCGCGATCGCTTGCGCTTCTTGCAAATTTTGTAATAACAATGCCAATTTTTTTTCCGTCCGTTTCCGCTCCGTAATATCAGTAATAACGGCAATCAAACCAATTATATTTTCCGTTTCATCTTTAATGGTATCCACTCGCACAAAAGTCGGTACTAATTCCCCATATTTCGTAATTAATTCCACCTCACCACTCCAAGAAGAACCTCGGCGAATTTTTTTGAAAATCGACTTCCAATTTTCTTGAGTATTATAAAGAGGATGAGGTAATTTTTGATTAAGCTCTTCTAAGCTATAACCATAGCGTTGACAAAAGGCTTTATTTTGATAAATAAAACGATTTTTGGGGTCAGTAATACAAATCGCGTCACTGGTACTTTCCACGGCTTGGGTGACGATACGGAGGGCTTTTTCTGCTTTTTTACGCAGAGACGCGTGGCGATAAGTCTCACTCACATCGATCCAACATCCCACAAATTCAGTAGGAATACCCGTCTGATCTCGCATTACTTTAATAGAATCTCGCAACCATATATAGGTACCATCAGCAACCAGGAAGCGATACTCATAAGCATGAGCATCCTGTTCCCATAACAAGTGAAGTTCTCCTAAAATTCGCTCCCTATCTTCTGGGTGAATATGATCGATCCAGAAACTAGAATTCTCGATAAAATCATCCGGTTGATAACCCGTAATACTATGGACATTATCACTAATAAATGTGGCAACATAATTACTAGATGCTTTGCAACTATAAATAATCGCGGGACTCGATGCCAATAAATGTTCTAAACGCGCCCTCGCGGATCGTAAGTCTTCTTCCGCTTGTTTTTGCTCCGTAATATCCGTGGAAGTTCCTAAAATTTGAGAGGGTTTATTTTCACTATCTCTGGCAAATACTGTATCTCGATTGGCAAACCAGCACCACCTTCCATCTTTATGTTTAATCCGATAATCAATCTCAAAAATCTCCCCATCCCCACTGTTCTTAATTTGATTATGATAATCATAAATTCTGTCCAAATCTTCGGGATGGACTAAATTCAAGAAAAAGAAGGAATCACCAATTTCTTGAATTTCATCGACGCTATAGCCCAGGACATCATAAATTAAGTTATTCATGTAAATATTACCGCGTTTTTCTAAATCATAAAGATACAAAATATAAGGACTAGAATCGGCAATTTTTTGGATTAATCTCTGGCTATCTCTCAAGGCTTCTTCCGCCTTTTTGCGTTCGGTAATATCACGTCCCGCGGCATAAATCAATCCTTCTTCCTCAAAGAAAGAGGCGGACCAAGATATCCATTTATAAGAACCATCTTGACAAAAAACTCGATTTTCTAAGTAAAAATTAGCTTGTTTTTCCCGGATCAAGCGTTGGATTTCTCTCTGGGTTCTTTTTTTATCTTCTGGATGCAAAAAATCTAAATAGGGTTGAGCAGTCAGTTCGCTATGACTATAGCCAAATGTTCTTTCTAAACTGGGATTAAAGCGTTTTACATAGCCATCTATTCCCGCGATAAAGAGAAAGTCTAGGGAGATAGTAAAAAAACGATCGCGCTCGGCGGTAACTCGTTTTAATTCGGTAATATCTAATACCAAACCATCCCAAACAATGGTTCCATCGGCTTGTTTTTCAGGACGAGAAGCCCCCTGTAACCACTTCATTATCCCAGAAGGCATCACTTGACGCCATTCCATTCGCCAAGGTTGTAGCGTTGTGGCAGAAATCTCAACAGATTCGAGCATTTTTCTTACGTCATCTGCATAAATAGAACTAAACATACTATCTGTATTTTGCTGTAAATATTCCGGTTCCCTTTCATAGATTTCTCGACAACCCGAAGAAATATATGTAAAAGCTTTTTCGCCTTCAGGTGTCAGACTCAATTGATAAATCATCCCCGGAATATTCGCGACTAAGCGTTGAAAACGATTTTCACTCTTTCGTAATAAATTTTCCGCTTCGGCATGATCGCGTGATTCCATTGCCAATGTCACCATATCGGCTAAATACGCGGCAAAACTCTGTTCTTCAATACTCCAAGTACGGGAATTTACTGTATCTTCTAAACAGATCATTCCCACCGTTTTCCCTCCATAACGAATAGGAACATCTAAGATTGATGTAATACGGGGATTTGTCACATCGCAGTGTTGATTCAATCCCCCTATTTTTTCCTCTAAATTAGCTTGATTAATACTCCTTAATTTAGCAAGTTCTATTGATGTTAAATAACGCTGATATTCTGAATCTATAACTTCTTTATTTCTGCTATGTCTATCCGTACTTAATTGATAAAAATTAGCGCATTTAATTTCGGTTTTTTTTTCTTGATACAACCAAATACTTGTCTGCTCTACTTCTAAGGTTTTTCCGGCAATTTCGGTAATCAGTTCGACCGAATCCCCAAAGTTACCTGTATAAATTTCCGGGGATTTTACCAGGTTCATTTGGGCGGTTTGTAAGCGAATTAAACGCATTTCTCGCTCTTTCAGTTGTGCTTCTTGGGTTTTATAGTCTGTGACATCTAAAATCACTTTAATAAAATGGTCGATTGTGCCATTACTATGACGAATACAACGTACTGACACTCTTGTATAAACTATTTCACCATCTTTTCTTAATAATCTCGTATCGAAAACAGCGCGATCGTTTTCTTGTTGACAAATTTGCGAACTTTGCACGATATTCGCGGCGCGATCGTCAAGAGCCGTCAATTCTAACCAATTTTTCTCAAGGAGTTCTTCGCGTTCATATCCCATCAAATGACAGAAAGCATCATTAACTTCTATGAGTTTTTCTGTGGTTTTTTCCGGTTGACAAATAACAATGCCAACCAAGGAATTTTCCACTATTGAGCGATATTTCGCTTCATTTTGTTTCAATATTTGCTGAGTCTGTTGACGTTCGATCGCGTATCGAATCGAACGGATTAACACTTCTCTCGTAATTTTCGTTTTAATCAGATAATCTTGGACCCCAGCTTGAATTAATTGGAGAGCTAATTGCTCATCATTATATCCAGTTAATACGACAATAGGCAGACTGAGACTATATTCCTGCATTTCATAAACGGTATCAAAGCCTTGACTATCAGGCAGAGATAAATCTAATAAAATGACATCAAATATTTCTTCTGTTACAATAGCTTGTGCTTTGTGTAAAGAATCAACATGAGTAATAAGTAGATGGGGAACCCGATAACTTTCTACAAATAATTCTTGAATCAATTCTGCTTCGTCTTCGTTATCTTCAACTAAGAGAATTTTCAGGGTTTTTAGGTCATTATTGTTAAGAGGAAAAACGGAGAACATAGGCCGATCCTAAAAGTTAACTAGAAATAGGTTTTATATCAAGCCCGGTTAAATAGACATAATTTCTCTAATCTTAACCGATATTTTTGTTTAAATACCAATATCTCATCAACCAGCACCCAGGATATCGCGGCAATATTAATTATGGTTACATAGACATCGCTTTTGTCGGTGCTGGTTAAGGGATATTTATTTTCGCTTTTAATAACCACGATGAGGGGTGCATCTCACCAAGGCAAATTGCTCTTACCCCTCTGACTGCAACCCTTTTCCCACTAGGGGAAAAGGGGACAAGGGGAGAAAAAGCTTCAAAGCCCCTCACCCTTAATGGGAGAGGGGTTGGGGTTAGGGTATTTCTTCCTTCTGAAGTTTACCCACGATTAGTCATTTGTTATACTTAATTCACAGTTTTAAATTAGCATAGCGCTTCAGCGAGATTTCCGGTCCTTTTCTTAATAAATTGTTATAAAGCAGGGAACAGGCAACAGGGAACAGGCAACAGTGATGAAAGTCTTTTAGTGCATAGATTTTTTCATTAATTGTGTATCTCATAAACCTGAAATACGCGGTATATCGAGATATTGAACTGAAGGAAAAAGGAAGAAAAAAAAATCTATTATTTCAGATATTAACAACTTGAATCACCATCGAGGTTGCTATATATAGCACCCGCCAAGAC
>JBEDKD010000046.1:0-11036 GCA_041172365.1 Cyanobacteriota bacterium
GATTGGGGATGAGGGATTAGGAATTGGGGATCTGGAATTGGGGAATCGGGATTAAAAGTTTATTTGCTTCTTCCTTCTTCCTTCTTCCCTCTTCCTTGTTCCCCTTCTTCCTTCTTCCCTCTTCCTTCTTCCTTCTTCCTTCTTACTTATTTCCCATGCTTTTTCAGTCATTTCGCGTTTTCAGTCAGGGATTTAAAATTAGCTTATATTTAATTTTACCTGTACTACTTATTTCATGTTCTGCGGATACTCGCCTCAAATTACCTTCGGCTCTTAACAGTCGTTACAATGATGAACAACCGGCATTAAGTGGCAATGGTCGTTTTTTAGCCTTCGTGTCAAATCGAGACAGTCAACGTAATATTTTGCTGTATGATTTGCAAAATAAGACCTTGGTTGATATGCCCGGTTTTAATCATAGAGACACGATCGCGGAAAATCCAAGTATTAGTAATAACGCACGTTATATAGTCTATATCGCGAGTGATTCAGGGAGACCAGAATTAGAACTTTACGATCGCGCCATTCGCCGGACACAAATAATTTCCAGTGGTTTTCGTGGATGGATACGCAATCCTAGTATAAGCCCTGATGGTCGTTATATTACCTTTGAAAGTAGTCGTCGTGGTCAATGGGATATCGAAGTGATCGATCGCGGCCCTTATATCGAATTAGACTTAATCAATGGTGAACCTCAAACCGAGTCCCCATCACCTCAAAAATGAGATCACATCTCACCCTTATTTCCTCTTACCAAACCTCATCTAAAACTCTCCAATCTGCATCATAATGAGAGCATTCCGGTTGGGCAAATATCATTATTGAGGGCGAAGCATTCGGATGATAAATTATCGGTTTTGACAGATAGATTGTTTGCCCGAATGCTTCGCCCCTACGTCCTCGCCCTGATCGGGTTCATTATAATTCATCATTTTTCCTGCCCAAAATGAAGAAAATTAAACTTTTTACCATTATCACATTAACAGGAATATTAACAAGCTGTACAGGATATCCGCGCATGGTAAATTATCCCTTTGATCCTGGGGGCAGAAGTTTAAACAGTCCCGCGGAGGAAAAAGACGCGAAAATCACAGGAAAATATATTATTTTCACCTCCGATCGCCGGGGGAGTCAAGATATATTTTTATATGATATGGTAAATCGTCAATTAGTGGATTTACCCGGTTTAAATTCCCTGGAAGTGATCGCGTCTCATCCTTCAATTTCTACGGATGGTAAATATATAGTTTTTGCGGGAAGTCGGAGAGGGAAAACGGGGATTTATTTATATAATCGAGAAACGCGTCAATTACGAAATCTGACGGAAACCTTAGAAGCGGAAGTGAGAAATCCTAGTTTTAGTGGAGATGGTAATGTGATCGCGTTTGAATCGAGTGCAAATGGTCAATGGGATATATTATTATGTGATCGAGATGGTAATTTATTAAATATTCCCACCAATCCCCAATAAACGTAGGTTGGGTTGAGGTAAGAAACCCAACTTTTCCCCAATAGACGTAGGTTGGGTTGAGGTTGTTACCCAACTTTTCCCTCTCTTTTAGCTGTTGGCTTTTCCAGATAATTGATACAGCAATTCCCGCTGTTATGAAACACGGTAGGGACACGGCAATGCCGTGTCCCTACGAGGATTGAACGATAAGTGGGTGTACCTCATAACCGCGGTTTCTGCTGTAGGTATAATTCTATGGCTTCTTTGATATTATTGGTTTCCTTGATGATAAAAAAAAACACGCGATCGACGACGGCCGTGGGTGAGGAACCTGTGTAGATATCTGTTATGTTGCTTGCTATTTGCGAAACACAGGATGAGACTCAAATTCAACATCCTGTAGGAATCGAAAGGGGAGGGAATCCGAAAAAATATCTGGATTCATTTTAGCTATATGAATATCTAAATAACGATTCAAATCAGGAGAAAGATCACTTACTATACTATGTCTCCCCTCTTCTATACATACTCTTGTTGTAACTCCTGAACCCGCAAAAAAATCAAGAACAACAGAGCCTCGATAAGACATCGCACGGACAATTCTCCTTATTAATTCTACGGGCTTTTGTGTAGGATGTCCTACCCTTTCAAGGGAATTACCATTCAATCGCCCAATACTCCAGACATTAGTGGGATTTTTCCCTTTCTCAACATTGTCAGGATTGAGTCTTTTATCTTTTAAATAAAGTGCCTTTGTTTCTTCATCAAAAGGTATGCGAACGGCATCTAAATCAAAAACGTATTTATTAGTTTTAGCAAACCAAGCTATTTCCTCGTGACGATTCGCAAAAAAACGATGGGCGCTCATTCCATTTTTATAGTGCCAAATAATTATATTAACTAATCGCATTTTGCTCTGGTGACGCATATACATCATTATGTCTAGTAAATCACCACTTCCGGCTTCACTTTGATATTGTAAGCCACCAAAGATAGCAATACTTCCTGTGTCAGATAAAACTCTCTCACTCTCTATAAGCCACTCGGATGCCCACTCAATATAATTATGAAAGTTATCCCATTGAGCTAGATTGATATTATAAGGAGGATCGCAAACAATAAGTTGAATAGAGTTTGAGGGAATCTTCTTAAGTAGTTCAACACAATCAAGGTTCATGGCAGCATGAACTGTTTCTTGATATTCTTTTACTTCAATTTGAAGCTCAGAAGAGTGAACTCCATTACGCTTTCGTAATGAGTTCATTCCAATATGTCCTGTATTTTTGTGAGAGCGATTAGCCATAGTTTTTAGAGAATTTTAATGTACTCGGCTTCAGGAAGCAGCGATCGCGTCTTTAAGAAAAGAATCGCTCATAGCCATCGTGACTGCCAATCCAAAACCATGTTACAGTTCCACCTTCAAAAACGCCGCCCTAATAACCCCGTGTCATAAAAGGTAAACCCTAAAATCAGTTGGCAACCTCATAAACCCGGTTTCTCAGAATCCTCCTAATTTTCAGGAAAATACCGACTGAGAAAATCCCTAGCCGTAACAATAGTAATCCCCTCATATTCCTGTAATACTAACAAATCGCGATCGCCCGTCACAATCACATCGGCATGAGCCGCGATCGCGGTTGCTAAAATTATATTGTCATTGGGATCGCGTAAATCAGGTACGTTGATAGCCGAAATCGGATAAACTTCCACTAATTCCCTAATTCCTTGCATTAAATCATTTACAGTAACTCCTAAAATCTGAAACTTAGAACCAAATTTGTCTTGACTTAATGTGGCTTGAAGTTCATTTAATAATGCTTCTGAAGCACAGACATTAATTAGGTGATTTTCTCCTAAATTTAGGACTCGATCAGGCATACCGCCCCACAACCAGCCCGATACAAAGATATTAGTATCCAGTACAACTTTCATAGCAGAGACTCTCTTTCCGAAAGTTTTTCGCGGCGCACTTCCCGAACAATTTCACAAATTTCCTCCATTGTCATCGGATTAGGATCGGGGGGTAATGAATCTCTACGTCGCCGCAATTCTTCCCAGTCAAAACCCGCTTTTACTTTCTCAAAAACAATCTTATCTCCTGTCACTATCACTTGATATCGATCCCCCGGCTGTAGTTTAGTTTGAATCTCAGCCGGAACTTCTAATTTACCATCAGCACTGACACAAACAGTAATATCTGATTTCATATCCGTTTCTCTTCGACTAACCAAGATACTCAACTATTTTAACATAATCCCTCAACGCGATCGCGCTTCTTTCATCAGCGTACCCCTTCGGGAAGGCTTCGCCTACATCTGCGGTTAAAAAAAAGCACGATCGCGCTTGGATTCTGAGAAAGGCACTCACTCTTACCAACATTAATAATTTTTCTTTTTACTATTGACAAATTCCCAGATCCGCAATTAAAAAAAACTGTTTCAAAATCCCACTGTCAAGTGAATAGCCATGATATAATATTCATGGCTATTCAAGGGGCTGTGTAAGGTTATGAGTGCTTTGACATTAAATTTAGACAGGATTCACCTGAGTGACGAACAGTTTTATCAGTTATGTCAAAATAACCGCGAGTTAAACTTTGAAAGAACACCCACAGGAGAATTAATTATTATGCCACCGGTAGGAGGTGATAGTGGAAATCGAGAAGCTGACTTAATTATTGATTTAGGTATCTGGAATCGGCAAACCAACCTGGGTTATACCTTCAGCTCCTCCACTGTATTTAAGTTACCAAATGGTGCAGATCGTTCCCCAGATGCGGCATGGATTCGCCGGGAAAGATACTTAGCATTAACACCTGAACAAAGACGCAAATTCCCCCCCATTGCACCGGATTTTGTCATCGAATTAAGATCAGCAACAGATGATTTACAAATATTGCGTGCTAAAATGCAAGAATATATGGATGCAGGGGTGCAACTGGGATGGTTGATTAACCCCCAACAGCAACAAGTGGAAATTTATCGCCAAGGGGAAGATGTAGAAGTGCGAAATCTTCCTACAGAATTATCAGGTGAAGAGATATTGCCTGGGTTTAGCTTGAGTCTATCCGGGTATTTGTAGAAGATGAACAATCAGGGCAACCACGGGGGGATTGCCCCTACAAAATTTCACAATTCATTTAGACGCGATATATAAATCAATCCCTCATCAAAACATCTCAAATCTAAACTTGACAAGTCTTCTGGACGATCAATATCCGCAAGAATGGGCAGATAAGCAATAGAAAGGTTAAGAGAAAGCGCGATCGCGTTTGTTTGCTCTAAGACAGATGAAGTCCCCCAGGAGATATTCTCGAATAATTCAGGTATGAAGTGACGTAAACCGATTAAATAATAACCACCATCTTCGGCGGGACCTAAGACTAATTCGTTTTGATTGAGTGCTTCAAATGCTTCTCTTAAAATGTGATGCTTTAAAGTCGGGCAATCTGTTCCTATGATTATCACTTTTTCATAACCGGATTCAAAAGACTTTTGAAACGCGATCGCCATTCTTTCCCCTAAATCTCCATCCGGTTGTGGCTCATAAATAAAAGTATCTCCCAGCCAATTTTGCATTAAAATTTTCGTCCCCCCCGCAAAATTAACTTCTAGGGATAGAGGATGATAACAAAAGAGTTTTTTGACTGTAGAAATAGTTTTTTCCGTAAGTTGACGATGGAGTTTTGTCGCACCGTCTTCTCCTAAAACGGGAATCAGGCGAGTTTTCGTTTTTCCAAGTATAGGATAACGGGTAAAAACAATTAATTTTTCACAATAAACAGGGAAATCTGACATAAATTTGTGTTGATAATTTTACGTTTACTTTCGACATAAATTTGATCAAAAATCGACATGAGAGCGCTCCCCAAAACACCCGATTCTAGGCATTCCCCCTGCCTTTAACCTGATGGTTTTCAATACAGTAGGGACACGGCAGTGCCGTGTCCCTACCTATTTACCAAAATGGGAGAGTGTCAATTTCTGGATTATATTTCATAAATTATCTCCCTAGGGGCGAAGCATTCGCGCTAATCACTGATGTCTCCAAAGGAAAAATATTTGACGCGAAAGCTTCGCCCTTTCCTTTTGATGTCTCAAAACGAAAATATTGTCAGGAAATGCTAGGGCTTATTTCTTCACAAACTCATTTCTAACATTCGCTGAATCGGCTTTAATGCCGCCAGTTGCATATCTTGATCTAAAGTAATTTCCGGTTGACGATTTTTCATACATAAATAGAGTTTTTCCAGGGTATTTAACCTCATGTGGGGACATTCATTACAAGCACAATTATTAAGAGGAGGAGCCGGAATAAATTTCTTATGGGGTGATTCTTTTTCCATTTGATGAATAATACCCGGTTCCGTCGCGACAATAAATGATTGACTCTCACTACTTTGGGAATATTTTAATAAAGCTGTCGTGGAACCGATATAATCAGCATGACGTAAAACCGGGGGTTCGCATTCGGGATGGGCAATTATTTCGGCTTCAGGATGTTCGATTTTCAGTTGAACAATTTTCTTTTCTGAGAAGTTTTCATGGACAATACACGCGCCTTGCCATAATACCATATCTCGTCCGGTTTGTTCCATTACATAGCGACCAAGATTGCGATCGGGCCCGAAAATAATCGGTTGATCTTGGGGAATTTGATTAACGATTTTAACCGAGTTGGAGCTAGTACAAATAATATCACTCATGGCTTTAATTGCCGCGGTGCAGTTAATATAGGATATGACTAAATGGTGAGGATGGGCGGCTTTAAATTCGGCAAATTTGTCGGGAGGACAACTTTCGGCAAGGGAACATCCCGCGTCTAAATCGGGGAGTAAAACGAGTTTATGGGGGTTGAGAATTTTGGCCGTTTCTGCCATAAAATGAACTCCGGCAAAGACAATAACATCCGCGTTGGTGTTAGCGGCTTTACGGGAAAGTTCCAGGGAGTCCCCGATGTAGTCCGCGATGTCTTGTATCTCTCCATCTTGGTAGTAATGGGCTAATATTACCGCGTTGAGTTCTTTTTTGAGGCTGTTTATCGCCGCGAATATGTCTTGGGGGACTGCTGTTTGTTGGGTTTTTGCTTCTAGGGGGATGGTAAACATCGCGATCGCGTTCCGTTTTTAGTGGTTGAGTTTCCCTAATTATAGTTGATTTTACCAAAACTGGGACAAATAGGCAGTTTTTTTGCCCCACAGTAATGCTAATTCTCCTTCAAACTGGAAAATTCGTAAATTCACCAGTAGGGGCGCGATCGCCCGTATCTCTCACGGGTGACGGAGAAAATTGATAAACCCGCCCCAAAAGTCTTTCGGGCGAGTTTACCAGTATTATGATTGGTTGTGCAGATATTGGCGAAAGATCCCCGACTAATTAGACACTAAGGAAATTATCTGCACTCAATTGAGACACATTCACATTCAGAAGAGTCCCGATTTGTTGTCCATTTGTCTTCAGCTTAATTAGAGTATTAGCACTATCTTGCACTAAATCTAATTGACTGAAAGAAGCACCGGATACCGCGATTTTATCGGAACCTTTTGTGAAATCGGTAATGATATTTAAGCTGTTAGGGAAACCGATAATAAACAAATCATTACCGTCACCACCCGTGAGAGTATTATTCTCTCCACAGCCATAGAGAGTATCATCACCTAAATCGCCATTGAGAGAATTATCACCAATACCACCATCTAAGATATCATCATTTTCACCGCCGAAGAGGGTATCATTTCCACTGCCTCCGAGTAGGGTATCATTCCCCACATCACCCAGGAGATAATCATCTCCTTGATCCCCAAAGAGAACATCATTACCGATTTGGCCATAAACGCGATCGTTCCCTTTACCACCACTGAGCCAATCATCGTTTTTGCCACCATAAAGGGTGTCGTTATCTTCACTACCATTGAGGGTATCATTGCCGGAGTCGCCCCATAGAGTATCTTCACCCAAGCCACCAATGACAATATCATCGTTTTTGCCACCATAAAGCGAATCATTACCCTCTTTGCCATCAATATAATCATTGCCTTTACCACCAAAAAGGGTATCATTATTGACACCACCAATTAGGTTATCATCGCCTCCTTTACCACTAAATAAATTAGGGTTAGAAGAGCCATTAAACTGATTATTTTTCTCAGTACCTTTAATCTCACCAGGTTGGACAGAAGTGACATTATTTGTGGCATTAGGTTGATGAAAATTAGGCTGAGGAATTTTCGGCTCAATACGCTCAATACGGTCAAGAATGGGTGAGGGAAACAAGACTTGCAACTGCTCTGGAGTTAGGACTTGTAACTGTTGCGGTGTCAGGGCTTTAAGAAAAGCTGACGATTGTTCTGAGTTTAACCCTTGAATTACAGCTTGCAACGGTTGGGGAGGCAAAACTTCTAATTGTTTTATTAACTCTGGGCTAATCCCTTGCAACTGTTGGGGAGTTAATTTCTGTAGAGAACCCCCCAACAGTTGTGGTGTTACTACTTGCCATTGTTGTTGAGTTAACCCTTGGATAAAGGCGACAATTTGTTGTGAAGTTAAACCTTGCAGTTGTTCATGAGTTACATCGCGATAGATAACTTGAATTTGTTCAGGTGTCAATTTTTGGATTAAGCTTTGAATTTGTTGGGGTGTAAACGCCTGAAGTTGTTGCTCCGTTAACCCTTGAACAAAGGCTTGGGTTTGTTTTGGTGTTAAAGTTTGCCACTGTTGAGGAGTGACAGCAGCGAACTGTTCTGGAGTTAAACCCTTGATATAGTTGAGGATTTCTTCTCCCGTTTGGGGAATAGGTGTCGGTGTTACCGTTGGAGTTCCCGTTGGAGTTCCCGTTGGAGTTCCCGTTGGTGTTACCGTTGGTGTTCCCATTGGTGTTCCCGATGGTGTTACCGTTGGTGTTACCGTTGGTGTTACCGTTGGTGTTCCCGATGGTGTTCCCGATGGTGTTCCCGATGGTGTTCCCGTTGGCGTTCCCGATGGTGTTCCCGTTGGCGTTCCCGATGGTGTTCCCGATGGTGTTCCCGATGTTCCCGTTGGCGTTCCCGTGGGTGTTCCCGTGGGTGTTCCCGATGGTGTTCCCGATGGTGTTCCCGATGGTGTTCCCGTTGGTGTTCCCGATGGTGTTCCCGATGGTGTTCCCGTTGGCGTTACCGTGGGTGTAACGGTTGGAGCCGGAATATTAACATTAAAATTCCCTAAATTAGTCGCAGCATTTACATTACCAAGTCCATCTTTAACCTGACTTCTTTGCAAGTTAACAGTGTAAGTTCCATTATCAGTATCATCCCAATTTCCACCAGGAGGAATAAAAGAATAAGTCGCGGTACGCGGTGTACCATTACTATTAGTATCGACACTGACAAAGGTAGCAGGAATCGCACCACCGGACCAATTTACCACAATGTCAGAACTATCTAAACTACTAACATCAATTCCATTACTATCACTGAAAGTAACTGTTAATATCTGACTTGTCCCCCCTGGGGTAGTAATGTTAGAAATTGCACTAAAATTACCTGTAGGTGCGGTGACATCATAAGTGCGGGTTAATGGCGTGGCCGCGGTGTTATTATTGCCCGCCGTATCAGTAGCAACAGAGGCAGGTATGTCAACAGTTACATTAGCGCCTGTTGGTGTCACCTCAAAAGTGTAGGTTTTGGGATCAACGGTGGTAAAGTTTCCCACAGTGCCGTTACCGACGTTAATATCACCGATGACAAAATCTTTGACATCTTCACTAAATTTCGCGGTGACGGTAAAGGGTGCGTTGACTGTTGCGGCGGCTGATGAGGTTAAAGCAACTGTGGGAACTTTGGTATCAATGGTGAAAGTTTGACCACTATTATAAGCACTGTTTAAACTATTACCTGCATCGTCTGTAATAGTTGCTGTCGTGGGTATGTCTAACCGTAAGTCGCCATCACCTGTAATGCTATTCACAGTAACATCTACACTCGTTCCCGTCGTGGCGGATACGGTATTACTTGTACCCGTTACGGTTCCTGATGCTTGCGTCGGAGTGAAATCGGCTTTATCTAAATCTTTGACATTTTCACTAAAGGTGATGGTGTAGTCAACATTACTCGCGTTAGTAGGGTTAATACTTCCCGCTTTGCGGTTGCTACTTGATACCGTTGGGCGCACACCATCTATGATGATATCATTGTTATTGCCTAGGGAATTAGTCGCACCAGGATTGGCTAGGGTTAAGACGGCATCAGCATTACCCGCGTTTTTAATTGTGCCACTGTTGAAGGCTAATGCTGTTGTGGAAAGATAGTCTAAGTCAGTGCTGACATTACCTTCCGCTACGGTATAGTTAAAGGTTAAGGTGTTAGTGCCACCGCCACTACCATAGTCAATTACGGCATCGGTTGTGCCTGTTTCTAGGGTAAGTTGGGGTGTACCTGTGACGGTAACTGGTTCGCTAAATTCGACTTTGATGGGGATGACGGTGTTTATCCCTTTTAATCCGTTGTTAGCTACGTCGGCATAAACTTTGGTGACTGTAGGAAGGGGGTTAATGGTAATATCTGCTGTTTCAATATCACTGCTAAATACGCTGGATGTGGTATTATTGGTGCGATCTGTGGTATAGTCGGCTGTAGTGCCGTTTGTCCCGGTAATTTGATCCCAGGCGGCGAAGATGATCGCGTTGGTGACAGTGCCTTTATAACCTGTAGTGGGAACAAACCGGATTTTGGTATTGGCATCACTGGCTAGGAGTAAGGCGTTGGTGGGAGATACTGTTGGGGCATTGTTCCAGGTTGTGCCGTCGGTGGTGTATTGCCAAGTGCCGTTAGTGTTATCTAATCCAGTGATCGCGATACCTTGTAAGGAGCTGGTATTGGGATCGGTGATTTTGTTGCTACCCATGTTCGAGATCAGGGTACTGACTAATGTGCCGCTACTGTTGCTGTCGTTTTGGTTTTGGGCACTTAAAGTGGGTGTACCGGAATTATCTAATACGGGGGAGTCGTTGACTAAAACCTTGACGGTGTTGGTGGCGGGGGTTGTACCATCTGTTATGGTGTAGCTAAAGGTATCGACTCCGTTAAAGCCAGCAGCAGGGGTGTAGCTGAGGGACTGCTTGGGATCTATCGCGATCGCGAAGACAGAGCTATCTAACCCCGTACCCAAAGGGGACCAGTTAGTACCGTTCCATTTGGCTATATAGTTCGCGGCTGCCCCGCCCGCAGTGGTGAAACCGCCCCCGGCTATTATGTCACTGCCATTAATAGCGATCGCACCGAGCGAGTAATTTAACCCCGGCAAAGGGGACCAGCTTTTACCGTCCCATTTCGCTATATTGTTCGCGCTCACCCCGCCCGCAGTGCTGAAATTGCCCCCGGCTATTATGTCACTGCCATTACTCGCGATCGCTAAGACCGAGCCATTGAACCCCGTGCCCAAAGGGGACCAGCTACTACCATCCCATTTGGCTATACGGCTTGCTCCGCCCCCGCCCGCAGTGGTGAAATCGCCCCCGGCTATTATGTCACTGCCATTAATAGCGATCGCCGAGACCCAGTTATTGAACCCCGTACCCAAAGCAGACCAGGTTTTACCGTCCCATTTGCCTATAT
>JBEDKD010000047.1:0-11294 GCA_041172365.1 Cyanobacteriota bacterium
TTTGTGGAGTTACCCAAATTTGAAAAAACCTTAGAGCAGTTAGAAAGTCTCACAGATAAATGGATTTATTTTCTCAAAAATGCCAGAAATTTAGAGATAGTCCCCGAAAATATGGGGAATATTCCCGAACTTCAGAAAGCCTTTGAAATTGCCAATCAAGCCACAATGAATCGTGAAGAGTTGGACGATTTGGAAAGACGAGAAATTTATATCCATGATCAGCGCAATGCTATCAGAAGAGCAGTCAAAGACAATTCTGTGGAAATTGCTAAACGGTTGTTGGGTGTTTTAAATGAAGAAACGATTAGTCAAACAACGGGATTAAGTTTAGAGGAGGTGCAACGGATGAAACGCGATCGCGCTTAATCCCACTCAGGTGTTAGGGATGAGGTGTTAAGTTTTGGGTTTGGGTTTTGCACCTATAACCTAACACAACTTTATTCCTTAAGAATTGTTACAATCAGGTAAGAGCGATCCCCAAAAATGTTATAATGAATCACAACGTCAAAAGGACGGTAAGTTATGACAATTTCAGTCCAGTTTATCGACGGACTCGACGAAGAAATTAGCGGAGTCAGCTTACGGAAACGTCGGGATTCCGCGATTAACATTGTGGTTTTAATCTTTAAACATCTCCACGCGATCGAACGTCTCCGTGCTTACAGAAAGCAAATCAATAACCTTTTATTACGAGACGAAGAAGGGGATATTGAAGTGACACCCAATGGGGTCAAATTTTTCTTTACTGAAGATGAGAGCTTATCGCGAGTCGAATGTTTCTTTGAAGTAGAAACAGAATCAGCATTTGAACGAGTCATGCGATTCTTAAATCGTTATGCAGAAGCGAATGGTTTTCAGTATCAATCTACTTAAGCATTAACTTTCTCAACCCTTGAGAAAAAGTAACCCTGTTTCTGATCCTGACAATTTTGTGATGAGGGCAAATTGTCTTAGAGCATAGAAACCGGGTTGATTAATGGGTTAATTTTATGATAAACTCTTACATATACCCTAACCCTAGATCATCATAAGGATAAGACTATGAGTAAAATTATCACTCTTAAACAACTAAAAGCCGAATGGGTGACACCGGAAAAAATTGCACCCTATGGGCAGGTAATTTTCCCATCAAAAGATGATAAAAAATTCGATAACGAAGATGCAAAATTACTATTAAATAATGGGATTCCTCGATTTTATCTTATGCGTTTAAAGCAACAAGGGCGCAAATTTCACTGTATTACCCGTCATGTCAAATGTACTCAATGTTTAGGCTCATTAGAAGGCAAAAGTTGGTTAATCGCGTTGGCCCCCCCTTGTCAAGGAAATGAACCCTCCTTAGAAGACTTAATCGCGTTTAAAATTCCGGGGAATGGCTTTATCAAATTAGAAGTAGGAACTTGGCACGCGGGGCCTCATTTTGATGATGATTTTATTGATTTTTATAATTTGGAATTGAGTGATACCAATATTGCCGATCATTTTACCCATAATTTTCAATCTAGTCATGGGTTGGAATTTGAAATTATTTAATGGGGTTATTAATGAAACCGCAGATAAACGCAGATAAACGCAGATATTTAGATCTAAATATGCTCTCGAAGTCCATCGCCCGATCGCGTCAGAGGTGCGAAAAATTAATAGTAAGGACAACCGTCCTTACTACCCGATAAAACCATTGGTTTAGTTAGAGCGCTGGAAACGGCGTTTTGTCCGTCTCGCGATCGCCTTGCGCTTGCGCTTTTCCAGAGGCGTTTCAAAATGGAGATGCTTCCTTACATCAGGAATAATACCCGCTTTAGAAACTTGACGTTTAAACCGACGCAGGGCTGACTCAATCCCTTCATTTTCCCCAATTACAACTTGGGTCATTCTTTCCCCTCACTTTATGAATTTACGTTATAACGATTAGAATGGCAAAATTTTTTGCTAAATTCTGCCCAATCGTCTATTATAGCCGTTTTGGTACAGGTAGTCACATTTACCTTAATTTTTTTTCCAGATTTCCGGTTTGATACAGGTTTGCGCCATTCGATAGAGAAATAAGACTCCGCGAACCCTAGCGCGATCGCGCCCGGATCAACGGTTTAGCAGAGGCATAGCACCCACGCGAAGAGATTCCCCAATCCCTAGATTTCGGGGGCTTTTCAGATTCCGCCCATTTTCCGCGGGGGGATCATCCCTTAGTCCCTATTCCCCTCCGAGCCCAGTCTTGATTCGAGTTTCTAAGCTAAAAATATCTTCTGGGCAAAGTTGGCGAATACGAGCATAGCGCCGCGCCGCTTCTTCCGCGAGTGGTTTGCGTCCTTCTCCGGGCGCATCTAAGAGATTTTGCTGTTGGGCGAAGGGCAAAAAGTAGGTTTCTTTAGGATTAATTTCTTGGCGAATCTCGTGCCAATTATACTCTTTTGGTAAATCCTGACCAGCTAAAACCCAGACTTCGATTTCTTGCCAAGCATTTTCAGCCAGTAATAACTGGCGATCTCCTAGAATATTACTAGCTTGGTTTTCAATTTTATCCAGTGCCGATTTTCGACCTTCTTTTCCATCCCTATCTACACAAAGCAGAAACAGGTCAACCATCGGATACTGATTGATAATACTTTCAATATTTTCCCATTTTAACGCTTCGTTAATTCCTCCCAAAAGTGGATCTTGACAAATCCTTACTTTAGCGCGAGTTTTGCCAATAAATTGCATCATTGCGGTGATAATGGGTTTGAGCATATATTGGTCTTTGCGGAAATCTTCTGGAATTATTAAAACCCTCATCCTTCCACCTCATCACTGATAAATTCCATCACATTTTCTAACCACGCGGACTCGTGCAGGTGGGCTAAATTTTGTTTTTCCAGAACTTCCGGGGCATTAGGAATATCTAAAACCCGGATAATTTGGGAATCGGGTCGATTTTCTACGCGATAGGTTAATGAGACTGATTCTAAGGTTTGGGGGCTGATAAGTCTGAGCAATTGTGAAGAATGGGTAGTAGCAATAACTTGGGTTTTTCCTTGAGATACCTGGCGTTCAATAAGCTGACTTAAAAGGTGTAAGCGTGTGGGGTGAATGCCGTTATCTAGTTCTTCAAAAAAGTAAATTTTGGCTGGATCTGAACCCAGTAAAGCTGCTATCATTGCTAGAAAACGCAGGGTTCCATCTGAGGCACTATTGACCGATATTTTTTGTCCGTTTTCTTCAACTAAAGTAAGTAAAGTTTTGCCAGTGAAATCAGTAGGAAACTCAAAATCTTTGGCATCCATTGGGGTTAGTTCCTGTATCCACTCTAGCAGGGTTTCTTTTTTTTCGGGGTTTTGACAAATATCAAGAAGTGTTGAGGAGAGGTTTTCCCCGCGATCGCCTAAAATAGTCTGTCCAGGGAAAGATGGTAAACGCATCGCGTCTGGATTGAGATCCAGAAATCGCATATCATTGAGAGCCTCTAAAGATTTTTGGGCAATTTCTCGAATGACAGCAAGTTTATCGGGTTGACAAAATTGAGGAAAATCTTTAGAAATAATTTGTGAAATGACAGGTTGATAACTATGGATAGATTCGGAATAAAAATCTTCTTCATAAGCTCTTACCCCTAATATTTCCTCTGTTATTTCCATAAAATGTTGAGATTCAAAAACTGAATCTTTAAACCCTTCTATATGCAAAATTTCTGCACAAGCACGCGGAGCGCTATTTGCTCTACCCGGATAAACGTCAATGCGATAAGTGGTGTCTCGTGGCTGATTTTGGTAGTCAATGGTAAATGTTACTTCTAAAGCAAAATTTTCACCTTGAAAACCAGCTTCTCGCGTTCCTCCCCGAATTCCACGCCATTGCAAAACACCGCCTTCTACATATTTTTCCCCCATGATTTCGGCGAGGTTATAGCCGCGAGAAATGCCGTGTAAAAATCGCAGGGCATCTCGGATGTTACTTTTTCCAGAGGCATTGGCTCCGATTAAAATAGTAAAAGGGCCGAGATGGAGTTCGGCATTTTTGAAGTTTTTAAAGTTTTCTAACCGTAGTTTTTTGAGCATAAATCAGTAGGTTTTTAGTAGGCACTAAAGTGCCATTCTCTTTAACATTTACGGGCATGGGTTCCCCAACACCCCATTGTAGCTCTTGGCCTCAAGAGTGCTTTTGTGCTTCATTACTTCTTCCTTCTTCCTTCTTCCCTCTTCCTTCTTCCTTCTTCCCTCTTCCTTCATAATTATTTTTTCAAACACCCGTAACAATACCCCAAAGATGCTTTTTCAAATCACTCTCACCTAAAGAAACGTGCATTTCTCGAGCCCAAGTATAAATATCAAAACTAACTTGTTTTTCCTTTTGTCCGGGTTGAATCACAATATTACCTAAAATTGTTACCCAATGATTCGGAAAAGAAACCAGAGGTTTCTTATCACTTAACATCCCATCAGCATTAATTAAAGCAAACGCGACTCCACCGGATTTAATGGCATCATTCGCTTTTTGTAAAGCTTCCAAATCTCCCGTAAAATAAGCATGATTATACTCAGCTTTACGACAGCCTAAAATTTCGCGTGTCCATCCCACCATTTCCCAAGATTTCGTCATCCCACTAATATTACGAATCACATCCGGTGCTGTCGGATCGACCGGAAAAATCAGATTTTCGGCATTTCTCCAAGTGGATAATACCATCCAATCCCCCTGGGGCATTTGTACATCACCCGTATTTGCGCGCAACTTATCCGAAGCCGAAACCCAGCGACTAAATTGGGTATGAAAACCACCGATCAGAAAAAGATTTTGACAAATTTCCACATAATAACCAGGATTATGTCGAATTAATTCAAACAAAATCGAAGCCGGCCCGCAAAAGGGTTGTCGTCCTTGATTCACTTGCAATGGCTCATGGAGACGCGAGCGGATTTCTTGAATCACTTGTTGTTTTTGCAAACCCGACCAAATTCCGGGGACTTTTGATTGTTCAAACTGAGTCACCATTGCTTCAGCTTTTGTTAACAACTGAGGATCAGGTAATTGCGACACCATTGTAGTCTCCCTTGAAAATCAATCAATTTTTTACCCTAAAAATTGCTTTTAGAGTAACATTATTTTTCTATATTAAGCCAAATTTGATTCCGTTTGAGCGAGTCATGTCCCCAGAAGGAATCAAAATTGTCTGATCATTACCCCTCCTGCACGGAGGGGACTCACCCCCCAGACTAGGTTTTCTGTTGATTGACACCCAACCCTCTTCAAATCTTAAATGAAACACGATCGCGCATTAATATCATCCGGGTCAGATTTTGTTAGAATAACAATAGATTAGCCCTCGCGAGGGGCACTATAATGAGAAATCCCTTATAAAAAACTTACCCATTTCGCCTAAGCCAAGATTATGATCAGCAACCCTAATGATCCTCGCCCCTATGATGTTGTCATAGGGGGTAAAAATCTCCCCCTTAATAGTGCAGTTTTAGGTGGGATTTCTGGATTAAAAAAAAGATTAAAATATGATAATAAATCCGTACAATTAAAAGCACTAAAAGAATCCATTAAATATGGAGAAGAAGGTGTAATTTTTCTGCTGGAAGTCCTGACAACAGAAACGGGATTTGTGCAGAAAATCGCCTGGGATTTACTCTGGGCAATGGCAAAAGAAAGCGGTAAAAAGAAACTCATTCCCTATTCGCCTTTACCCTCTGCAATAGGTGTTAATTATCGTCCCTTAGAAAAACTTTTAGCCGCGGGAAAATGGCAAGAAGCCGATCAAGAAACAGCTCGTATGACATTAATCATTGCCAATCGAGAAAAAGAAGAATGGTTAAGATTAGAAGACATTAGTAATATTCCCTGTGAAGATTTACGCACCATTGATAAATTATGGGTAACATATAGTCACGGACATTTTGGCTTTAGTGTTCAAAACGAAATTTATACAAGTTTAGGAGGCACGGGCAAGTATGATGAAAAAATGACCCAACTTTTTGCCGATCGCGTCGGTTGGCATCGCCCCAATCTTATTAATTTCAATAGTTCATCTTATCAATTAGATGATACCGGGTGGTTAGACTATTCTAATCTTATTTTTAATCTCCAAGCCCCCAGAGGTCATCTCCCCCTCTTAACTGGACTATTAGAAATTAATGAATTGACTGGGATTCTGCCAGAAAATCGCATTTCTGGACGACGAGTATTTGTCTTACATTCTTGTTTAATGAAAAGAATGCTAGAATGTTGTATATAACTTGGGGCAATTGTGAGAAGATTAATGAATTTACCATCAGATGCCATTGGGGGCCGGACTTATTAGCTAGGGCTTGGCTAGGGCGCGATCGTGAGTAGTTGTTTTTGATGTATAATAAATCTTAAATTAAGATTCAGGAGAAATGGTATGTCGGAAACTGAAAAAGAACCAACACAATTATCCCCTTCCCCCCTCGAATCCATGAAAACAAAAATAGGAAAGATCCTCAGCAATTGGAAGGTAATACTGGGATTAGTTGGTGTGAGCATTGCAGCATTGGGTCTCCTGATTTTTTTCTGGCCTCATCTGATGGCCGTTCAAGGAATGAAATCTTGGGCGGCGAGGGCTGGTTATCAACCAATAGAGTGTATGCTCAAGGATACAAATGACGATCATTATATCAGTTGTAGTGCCATGTTGGATAATCAAATTGTGCCTTTAGAATGTAGTTCCAGTCTTTTTAATCTTGGTTGTCGTGTCCGTTATGGTTCCTCTGTACCCCCCATAAGACCCGCGACTCCTACTCTTTAATATCATTTTCAGTGATATATTTTCCCCCATACGAGGGGCGGTTTCATTAACTGCTGAAACCGCCCCTTACCGATATAAAAATACGATATTACTCCACAGGAATCGTAATCACAAATTCGGCTCCATGTCCTAACCTCGAAATACATTCCAAGGTTCCCCGATGTTTCTGAACAATAATTTGATAACTCATAGATAATCCTAATCCAGTCCCCTTGCCGACAGGTTTTGTCGTAAAAAATGGGTCAAATATCTTATCTGTTATTTCTGGGGGAATACCTTGACCATTATCTATGATTCTAATTTCCACTTTCTTACTGTCTCTCATTTTTGTCGAAATTTTTAGGGTAGGTTTCTCCGTTGTCGGATGCAGAGATAAAGCATCAATCCCATTAGTAATAATATTCATAAATACCTGATTTAATTCCGCCGGATAACATTTGACTTTCGCTAATTGACCATAATCTTTGATCACGGTAATTTTTTCCAGTGAATTAGTTAAAATTAATAAGGTACTATCAATGCCACCGTGAATATCTACTCGTTTAAAATCCGATTCATCCAGTCGGGAAAAATTACGCAATGCTTGGACAATTTGACTAATGCGATCGGCTCCATTCTGCATAGATGAAATTAATTGAGGTAAATCTTCCTTAATATATTCTATTTCATCGAGATCAATATCTTCAGGAATTTCTATTTGGTGAGAATCGGAATACTTATGATAAGAATCTAAAAGAGTTAAGAGATATTCCGTATAATTTCTCGCGTGAATTAAATTCCCATTAATAAAGGTAATCGGATTATTGATTTCATGGGCAACACCCGCGACTAACTGCCCTAAACTAGACATTTTTTCCGCGTGAATAAGTTGAGCCTGAGTGCGTTGTAATTCTAACAATGTTCTTTCTAATTCATTCACTTTTTCTCGATAGCTTTCCGATAAAGTTCGTAAACTTTCTAAATTACATAATTGAATTTGCGTTTTTATTCTGGCTAAAAGTTCAGGTTTAGAAATGGGTTTAGTTAAATAATCATTAGCCCCTACACCTAAACCCACAACTAAATCCTGTACCTGATTTTTGGCAGTTAACATCAAAATGGGTAATTCATCAAGATGATACTTTTCACGGATTTTTTGACAGACTTCATACCCAGTCATCCGAGGCATCATTATATCTAATAAAATCAGATCCGGTTTAACTTCGTTTTCCAACATAGCTAAAGCTTCTAAACCATTTGTCGCGTGAATCACCTGATAATTTTGCAAATAAAGATGATTAGAAATCACTTGCAAATTAATCGGTTCATCATCGACAATTAAAATTGTTAAGTTCTTATTTTCAGGATCATTTGGTAAAATCCAAGACTCATCTAAGGCCATTTCACCACCATCTTCGGAAAGAATTAAAGGTTGATGACTAAGAGAGAATGATTGATCTATTTTACTTTCCACTAATCCCTCAGAAATTGGTAAAGTAAAAGTAAAGGTTGAGCCGACACCTTCCGTAGATTTTAGGGTGATTTTACCGCGATGTAATTCTACTAATTGTTTAGTCACTGTTAACCCTAATCCTGTGCCTCCGTATTCTCTAGCCGTGGAGCCATCAGCTTGTTCAAATGATTCAAAAATTCGGTCAAATTTATCTTGAGGAATGCCTATTCCTGTATCAATAATAGAAATAGCTAAATAGGTGGAATGTGGAATATCTTGGCCTTCGATATTATTATTTTCTTGAGCAACTATGATTTCCGCGGTGATTTCGATTTTCCCTTTTTCGGTAAATTTTATCCCATTGCCAATGAGATTATATAAAATTTGTTGGACTCGATTTTCATCGGCATAAACGGGGGGTAACTCAGGGGAAATATTATTAATTAACTCTAATTTCTTTTTGCCAAGAGTGCTGCGACTCATGGTAAGCACGACTTCGACTATTTCTCGCATTGCCAGGGGTTGTAGTTGCAATTCAATATGTTTTTGTCGCAGTTGGGAAAAGTCGAGAATGTCATTGACTAAATTTGATAAACGTCGCCCACTCGATACGATCATGGCTAAGTTAGAAATGGTAGTTTGGGGCAGTTTTCCCGTAACTCCATCTATTAATGATTCGGCAATTCCAATTATGCCATTTAAGGGTGTGCGAAGTTCGTGGGAGGTATTGGCTAAGAATTGATCTTTGAGTTTATCGAGACGTTTTAACTCGGCATTTTTCATTTCTAAGTCGGTAAAATAGGCTTGTAATTGTTGCGCCATAAGATTAAATGACTGAGATAATAGATTTAATTCTTTAATGTTTTTATTATTGACTTTTTGATCGAATTGTCCCGACGCGATCGCGTGGGCTGATTTATTCAATTGAAAAATGGGAATCGCGATTAATTGCGCGGTAAGAATTCCCATAACGATCGCGACAATTAAAGCCGCGACACATAATAAAATTGTGGTGCGAGTATTGGAGTCAATTTGCTCCATAAAATCCTTTTCCGGCACTACTACCACAATTAACCAATCTAAACCATTCCCATCGGCAAAAGGAAGGACTTGTAAAAATACGCGATCGTGTCCGATCAAAAAATCCAATTGTTGACTATTTTTAATATTAGTTAAATTGCCGAAATATTGATGTAAATATGCAGCAGTTTCGTTAATTAAGGGATTCTCAAAATCTTCTGCTTTGAATCTTTTTACTGTTTTTTGATTAAGCTGATAAGTTTGTTGGGAAGTAGAAGTCGCGACTAATAAACCCGAACGCTCCATAATAAAAGTTTTACCGGATTTACCGACTTTCAAAGATTGCAAAAACTCCCCAATTTGTGTCAGGACAAAATCAACACCAACCACCGCGTTTAACTGTCCCGTTTGACTATAAACAGGTTGACTCAGAGTAATCGTTAACTTAGGATCATTAAAATCAATATAAATATCACTCCAATAGGGTTTTCTCGCGTCGATCGCGCCTTTATACCAGGGGCGTTTACGAGGATCATAAGCTTTACCCTGAGTTAATAAAGTCGCGGGATTTCCCTCGGAATCAAGAGAATAAGCATAAAAATTTCCTTTAGTGTTTTTACCCGATCGACCAATTTTCCAAGAGCCATCCGTTTGAAAACCAATTCCGGTAAATTCCCCCCCTGGGCTTCCCACAAAAGTCGATGTCATAGTAACACTATCAAACAAATTTCTTTGATGCCAAAAATATCGAGTTACACTCGCCATATCTTGTACATTTAACTGATTTAAGTTAACCGCGTTGCTATTCATGCGGTTAATTGCCAGGGGGATTTCCAGATAATTCTTAATATTTTGCTGAATGCGAGACGCGACTTCCGAGCGCAATTGACTCGCGAGATCATTCACCGCCGACTGACTATTACGAAAAGATAACCATCCCGTGAGCCCCACCGCGGCGAAAATTTGCAGCACAAAGGGGACAATTAAGACAGTACGCAGGGGTAAAATTGCAGGCGTTTTGGGCAGTAAACTTTTCATATCGGGTAAAGACATCAGCGCGATCGCTCCTGAAATTGAGATGATTTTGTTATAACATAATTTAAGTAATTACAGCTTATTTTTGTTTGATTACTACCAAAGTAATATCATCATAGACGGTGTGACTCCCAATATGTCGTCGCACATCATCAATGATAGCTTGACAAATCGCGATCGTGGTTTGATGATACTCTTTTTTTATGATATCAATTAATCGCTCAATACCATATAAAACCTTATTATCATTTTCAGCTTCCGTAATACCATCAGTGTATAAAACAACGACATCTCCGATATTTAACTGCACCGAAATTTGTCCAATAAAAGCACTAATATTTTCTTCAAGCCCGATGGGAAAACCTAAATCAATAGTATCAATTAATTCCAATTCACCGTGAGCACGCATGACAATAACTGTTTCATGTTGACCCGTAATCGTCAAATTTTTATTATGATAATCTAGGATAGATAAACTCATATTTTTATCAATATTCATCCGGTGTAAATTATGATAAATAGCATAATTTACAGCCGATAAAAATTGTACTGGATCTTTTTCATCATTGGCAAGGAGTGTCCGCACCGCGGTTTGTGCCATAATCATTAAAACCCCACTTTCTAAACCATGTCCCGTGACATCACCAATAACAATTTTAATGGAATTGTCTCCCGAAATAACGTCATAATAATCTCCACCGACTTCATTTGCTGATTCCATAAAGCCCGCGATGTCTAAATCGTTAAATCCTTGAAGTTCTGGCTCTTTTGGTAATAACATATACTGAAGTTTACGCGTGACATCTAACTCCGCACTCATGCGTACATTTTCCGATTTAAGTTGTTCATTTAATCGGATAATTTCATCGTTGGCTTGCATCAACGCGATCGCGATATTATTAAAAGAGCGTACCACCTGTCCTAATTCATCTTTATTATCTAAAATAATAGTTTCATTCATTTTACCCATTGCCATCTTTTTTGAAGCATCATCAAGAGCTGATACCGTTTGCATAACCTCCATATAAAAAGCCGTAAATAGATAAATAATGAGCGTGATAATAA
>JBEDKD010000048.1:0-17720 GCA_041172365.1 Cyanobacteriota bacterium
ATCCCAGTGAGTGACGCACCAGAAATCAAGAGTAATAAACACGCGATGGATCTTCTGTCAATTGAAAGATCGATCGCGTTTCATGATCGGCTCTTTTTTTTGAACCACAAAGGCACAGAGGGCACAAAGGAAAGAGGAAGACAGAGGGAATAGGGTAAAGAAACCGGGTTTCTCATGGCGGGTAAAGCATTAATTTTTTTAAACCACAAAGGCACAGAGGGCACAAAGGAAAGAAACCGGGTTTCTGATGGCAGGTAAAGCATTAATGAGAATCCCCAACTAAAGAAACCCGGTTTCTCAGAATCCCGCTTTTAGTGTTCACATGAATCTTCCTTCTTCCTTCTTCCTTCTTCCTTAAAACCGGAATTAGTCACGGAAAAGAATGGCTAATTGCATATCAGCAATTAGCCATTCATACCTAATAAGAAACTATTTTGAGTGCTCATATAGGAAAGGAGATTAACAACTTCCAGCCATTGATAACCAGTCAAAAATTCGGTTAAGTTGATCTAAGGTGACTAAACCATATTGCCAGAGAATCATGGGTAATCGGGTTTCGTCGTCTCCACCTTGGCGGCAGGCTACCGCGATCGCGCCAGGAGGCAGGGCTAACTCACCCCGTAAAAAGTCGATAAATTGTGTGTTGATTGTGGGTTTCATAGATTTTAAGTCGCATTGTTAAGAAGGATAAGGACTAAACATCAATCATATAATTGAGTAATCCTATTCTGCTCTCTAACGCAGTTCTTCTCTGTGATTGAAACCTGAATCGGCTGTGATAGATCTATTATTTTCATGTGATCCCCGTCACATTTCCCCCCCCACGGTGCAATTAGGGATATGATCCCAGGGAAGATGTAATGGAGTTATTAAACTATCGTTTTTTGCCTTAGACATCTCCATAAACTACTGTAGGGTAGGCATCTTGCCTGCCATTGCTCCGATTTTTACCAGATGTCTATTGAGTCTCATTATTAATTGTTCAATTTTTTCCTATCAATCAAGATAGTCAATAAGGGCGCGATCGCATTCTTGATCTAAAGTATGGACAACTTTATGATAAATATCTTGTGCTTGTTGGGGAGAATTGCCAATACTGGTTAATCCGACTTTGCCAAATTCGGAAAGACATCCCATTAAATGAAAAATTGTCCCCGTTTCGGTACTGGTATCAAAATGTAAGTGATTATCCGCGATAATATCCATTAAATCATTAGGCAATAATCCGTGATAATTTTCTTTTTGTAAGTTGTCTGATGCGACATAATATTTGGGTGTTCCCTGTTGACTATAAAATAAGCCATCTTCATATTTATATGTGCCTTTTGTTAAGAGTTTTAATGCCATAAATGGGTGGGTGGTTCCCCCTTTTCTTAGATTGATTTCGATCGCGTCGATTGCCCATTCATTATTCCCTTTATGTACCGCGATACAATCTACCCCAAATCGTTCTAATGCTCCCTTTTTGGCTAAAATTTTCCCAATTTTTAAGCCAATTTCTTGTAAGGGTAAACGATACGCGGCATCCGCGGGAAAGGTACACCCTAAAAAAACTTGTCCATCGGGACCGCCTAAAATTTGATCGTGTGTCGATAAAATTTCTACCTCTCCACTGGGGACTATTCTTCCCTGCACACTGGGCGATCGCTTTTCTTCGCCTTCAATAAATGCCTCTGCAATCGCCCCTAATTCGGGAATGCGATGGCTAAAATGTCCCCAATTTTCGCCCCGGGCTTGAAAGCGTAAAGAGGAAAATTGAGCCGCGATCGCGTTTGCCCGTTGGGAAGATTCAACATTTTGAATAGGTGTTAAATCTAATAAAGCATTTCCTTTACCGGAAAATCCTTCATTGAGTTTAATTACTATTTGTTTTAAATTAGGTTGACGTTGCCATAATTTAGCCCCTTCTATTGCTAAATTTTCTACAGTCCAAACTAAGGGGGAACCATCAGGAAAAGGAACCCCTGCCTCGGCGAAAATTTCTCGACTTCCGCTCTTGGTTCCCCAGTAAAATAAATCGGGATCTGTGGCATATAAAGGAATCCCTAATTTTACGGATAATTCCCGTTCAAAGGGAGTGCCATTAAAACAGACTATATAAGATTTATTAGTTCTTAATACCTGTTTAATTCTCTCTATTAAACGAGGGCGATCTAAAATTTTTTCGGTTAAGGATTTGGCAGAAGAATCATAGGTGGAAAATAAAATAAGCCGATCGCGAGCATGGGAAAAGGGAATGCCCGGTAATAATTGTAAATAATAATCTATCACCATTGGATGCAAGGGTTCGGAAGTAATATAAATTAAACGAGTCCGCGGGTTTCGTAATCGAATTAAGGAGAATAAATGTCTTTCTTCATAGTGATTAACTCCTGCCACACTCTTTAATTCCTCTTGATCTAGGGTAAGAGAAGGGATGACGACAATATCATTATCACCCCCATCAAAGGCATCTACTCCCTGCCAGCGATCGCGTAATTGAGTCTGAAGCTCTCGAAATTGTTTTGCCAACTCTAATGTCGATGTTTGTCTATTTTCCATGACAGTTTCACCCTCTAATTACAACAATCTTGTTTTTATTGTAAATCCAGGGGGCGATCGCGTGCTGGCCTTTGTCTTAATTCTTTAAAATTCTTTGCAAACCCTTTACTAAACGCCCCATGCCTTCGGATACTGTTTCTTTTTGTAAAGCCCCATAAGCTACCCGTAAATAACAGCCCTTTTCCATGCCAAAGGTTGTCCCCGGAATCACCGCGATTTTATCTTCTGTAATCAGTCTTTCTACTAATGTCATCGCACTCATATCTGTCTGAACTTTTAAGAGAAAATAAAAGGCTCCTTCGGCTTGGGGTACTGTGCATATATCGGCAATTTTGTCAAGACTTCTCAAGACTAATTTTCGCACAGATTCGATATTTTTAATATGTTGTAAACAATAATTTTTACCCACTTGTAACGCGCCTAAAGCCGCATATTGACAAATAACAGGGGGACAAATTAAATTAGTATCTTGAATTTTCATCACCGATACGCGTAAATGTTGAGGGATAATCATATAACCGATGCGCCAGGAGGCAAAACCATAGGCTTTTGATAAGCTAAATAATGAGATAGTATGTTCACTGCTATCGGCAAAGGAGCCTGGGGAAATGTGTTTCACTCCGTTATAGGTAAAATATTCATAAGCTTCATCGCTAATATGATAAATTCTTTTTTCTCGACAAAGTTGATTCACTTCTAATAATGCCTCTTGGGGATAGACAACCCCTGTGGGATTATTGGGAGAAACGGTAACAATTGCCCTGGTTTTATCGGTAATCGCGGCTCTGAGGGCTTCGATATTTAGTTGATAATTGGCATCCGTGGGAACTAACACGGGTTGACAACTAGAGATCGCGATCGCCATTTCATGATTAAAGTAATAGGGGGTTGGTAAAATAATTTCATCCCCAGGGGAAGTAATGGCTAAAATGGCATTTAAAAAAGCCATATTCCCCCCCGCGGTGATGAGAAGACAATTATCATCATTAATTTCTATGTTATTATCGGTTTTCAGCTTTATTTTCAGGGTTTCTAGTAAAGGTGGTATTCCTTCCACTGCTTTATATTTATGATTATCGGGGTTGGCTAAGAATTGAGGAACGCGATCGAATGTTTCTGGCGGTGGTGCATAATAAACCACACCTTGGCCGAGGGAAATTGTACCCGGATTTTGCGAAATCAGTTCTCCCACTACAGGAATAATAGGAGATTGTACAGCCTGCATACGAGTGATTAAAGTATTCATTATAACCGGTAAAAAATTACGACTTAATTATCTTAGCCTGATCTTGTCACTTTTGCTCTATAGCCCCCCTTTTGAAGGAGTTCGCGGGTTCAAATCTCTGGTTAAAGTGAGGGAATTAAGATGAGAGTGTTTGGGTGGGATGAAGAAGACGCGATCGTGTGTCATCATCAAGTATCCGGTTGGGGCAGCACTAATTTTTTCAATAAACCATATAGTAGGGTTTCTGAAGGCAAATAATTATGTCTCTTACCCCAATAAAGCTCCCCTTAGTGTCTTAGTGCCTTAGTGTTGAAATAGATTTTCCCCCTCAAAAAAGAGGAAAAATCCCTTAGTATCTTAGTGCCTTAGTCTTTCTCCTCAAAAAAGAGGAAAAATCCCTTAGTGTCTTAGTGCCTTAGTGTTGAAATAGATTTCCCCCATGTCTGCACCCAAAGATTATGAAAAATCACTGTCATCAGTTTATCGCGGATAACCTCTTAGGCAACAAATACCCAAAATAGTTAAAGACATTACCATAATAGTTCCCGTGGAAAATCAGGAGCAAAAATTACTCAAAATCCCGATGGGAGGAAGTCCCCCAGCAGAATTGCCTACCATCGGTGGTGAGCAACTTACTTGTCAATGGAAAACACCTCAAACGTGCTAAAATACCTGCCAAAGCTGCTTTTTCTGTCAAAAAGTGGCAATATTTACGTTTTTACCCTACAATGAGTCTGATTTTTTCAGAATCAGAGTCCCCTTGCACCTATGAGTCATCCTCCTTTAAAATTATTATTTCTCTCCACCGCGGTAGGCCCCCTGGGTTCTGGGTTAGGCGGTGGGGTAGAATTGACGTTGCGAAATATTGCCAAATCCCTTTCTCAACGAGGTTATACCATTGATATTGTCGCGCCAAAAGGCTCTGCGGTGACGGGAATATCGGTTAAAGAAATTGATGGTGATTTACACACAAACCCCCCCATTCACGAACGTCATAATCCTGTTATTATGCCGCCTCATTCTGTCTTAGGCAATATGTGGGAATATGCCTGGAATCACCAAGGTGATTATGATATTATTGTCAATTTTGCTTATGATTGGTTGCCCTTTTATTTAACGCAATTTTTTCAGAAACCGATTGCCCATTTACTCAGTATGGCTTCGGCTTCAGAAACGATGGATCGTGTGATTGAAAAAGTCGCGATCGCGTTTCCGGGGACTATTGGTGTACATTCTTTTGCCCAAGCGGAAACTTATAATTTTAGTGATCGCTGTCGCTGTCTGTCGAATAGTCTTGATTTATCACTCTATGAATTTAATAATGAACCCATTAAAAAATTAGCCTGGGTGGGTAGAATTTCCCCGGAGAAAGGATTAGAAGATGCCGTGGCTGCTGCTTATAAAAGCGGAATGCGTTTGAAAGTTTATGGTATGATCCAACATGAAAGTTATTGGCAAAAAGTTCAGAGTGAGTTTCCCTGGTATGTGATGGAATATCAGGGATCTTGGCAAACGGAAACTTTACAAAAAGAGTTAGGGCAATGTCAAGCTTTATTAGTGACTCCCCATAGTGATGATTCTTTGGGAAATGTCGCGATCGAAGCGATGGCTTGTGGGGTTCCTATTGTCGCCTATCGACGCGGAGATATGACGGAAATTGTCCGCGATTATCAAACGGGTTATTTAGTGGAACCCGATGATGTCTTTGGGTTAGTGAATGCCATTCGACGTTTAGATAAAATTGATCGTCATGCTTGTCGTCAGCAAGCCGAAAAAGAGTTTTCTTTGGACGCGTTAGGCGATCGTTTTCAACAATGGTTTCAAGACATTTTACGCGGGAAAAATTAATCCTTAGTAGGTTGGGTTGAGAAAAAATATTGCCCAGGGATATTTTCTCCCTCAACCCAACCTACTTATGGTAAAATATGATAGGAGTAACGATTGTTAGTTTTCATTAAGGAGCCGCGATGTTATCCTTAAATTTTTCTTGAGAGATTATGAAAAGACAATGGCTTAATCGGTTAAAATATTATGATAAAAATGACACGATCGCGTTCCTCAAAAAAAGTGGGTTCCTCGCGATTATCCTCAGTGTATGTTTCCTGATTTTTACGGGATGTCAAAGTGGCATTAACAAAAATGATGGAGTCATTCACTTAACTCTATGGCAGGGAATTAATCCCCCACCCAATCGAGAAGTTTTTCAAAAATTAGTCGCCAAATTCAATCAGACACATGATGATATCCAGGTGGACTCAATTTTTGCGGGTCAATTTGATCAACAATTGCCAAAACTACTCACCTCTGTGATGGCGGATTCCCCACCGGATATCCTTTATTTTGATCCCACAATGACGGGGGAATTTGTCAACTTAGACGCGATCGTTCCCTTGGAAGATTGGCTAGAAAAATTACCTATTAAGTCTGATTTATACTCCTTTATTTTTGAGAAATCCCAATTAGATAATCATATTTGGTTTCTCCCTCTCCATTCTAATAATGTCGGAATTTTTTACCGTCCTAAATTATTTCAAGAGGCGGGAATTACCAAATTACCGAAAACTTGGAAAGAATTAAGGGAAGTGGCAAAAAAACTGACGATAGATCGCGATGGAGATGGAAAACCCGAACAGTATGGAATATTAATTCCTTTTGGTAAAGGAGAATGGACTGTTTTTACTTGGTTTGCCTTTTTATTAAGTGCTAATGGTGAAATTATCGAAAATAATCGCCCTAATTTAATGAATGAGGGTGCGATACAGGCTGTACAATTTTGGCAAGATTTATTAAAAGATGGTTCGGGGACTTTATCAATCCCAGAAAGAGGTTATGAAGAAGGTGCTTTTATTGCCGGCCGTGTCGCGATGCAAATTACCGGACCTTGGACATATATTATGAAAAGTAATGTCGATTATGGGGTTTTTCCTGTACCTGTGGGTGTTCGCCCTGCAACAGTATCGGGAATGGGGACATTCTTTTTAATGAAAACTACTCCAGAAAGACAGAAAGCGGGGCTTAAGTTTTTCGAGTATGTTTTGAGTGAAGAATTTCAAACCCAATGGAGTATGGGGAGCGGACACTTACCTGTTAATATGAAATCTGCGAAAAGTCCAGCTTATCAGCAATTTCTCAAAGAAAAACCGGCCCTGAAAGTTTTTATTGATCAAATGCCTGTTGCCAGAGAACGACCTATTATCGCGGGATATAATCGTCTTTCGGAAAATTTAGGTCGCGCGATCGAAGCTTCTATGCTGGGGAAACCTGTGGAACAATCTTTAAAAGAAGCTCAAGCTCGTTTAGACTTAATTTGGGAGGGCAAATAGTGAACATTTCCCCAGAGCCTTTAAAACCGGGTGATTTATTGCGGGTAATTGCTTCCAGTGGTTGTTTACGCGAATTTGAAGCTTTTGAAAAAGGGATAGAAATTTGGCGATCGCGGGGTTATCAGGTGGAATTATCTCCGGGTTATGATTCCCGTTGGGGATATCTCGCGGGGAAAGATGAGGCTCGTTTAACTCAATTAACAGAAGCCTTAAACGATCCTAACTGTAAAGGGATTCTCTGTGCTAGAGGGGGTTATGGTAGCACGAGATTACTAGAAAAAATGGGCTTACTATCACAAACAACTACCCCGAAATGGTTAATCGGATTTTCTGATGTTACGGGTTTATTATGGAATCATCAACGATTACAAATTCAGGGGGTTCATGGACCTTTATTAACGACTATAGACGCGGAACCGGAATGGTCAAAAATACGATTATTTGATTTAGTGGAGGGTCGATCTTTAGCACCTTTAAAGGGTAATGGATGGGGAAATGGTAAGGCCAAAGGAGTATTATTCCCCGCGAATTTAACTGTCGCGACTCATCTTTTAGGGACTCCTTGGCAACCCCCTTTTCAGAATGTTATTCTGGCATTGGAAGATGTGGGAGAAGCTCCCTATCGTATCGATCGAATGTTAACTCAATGGCGCATGATGGGGGTTTTTCAAGGTGTTAGCGCGATCGCGTTAGGGAGATTTAGTAATTGTGCTCCTCCCCCTCATATTCCTAGTTTTACCGTTGCCGAAGTATTGCGCGATCGTCTCTCTGACTTACATATTCCGATTGTGTCGGAGCTTCCCTTTGGCCATGATGGCGTTAATGCCGCGTTACCCGTAGGAGTGATGGCAGAATTAGATGGAGATCAGGGGATACTTATGGTGTCAACTTAAGCCGAAAGCCAAAAGCCGCGATCCCACCAATCCACCAATCCACCAATCCACCAATCCACCAATCCACCAATCCATCAATCCATCAATCCATCAATCCACCAATCCACCAATCCACCAATCCATCAATCCATCAATCCACCAATCCATCAATCCACCAATCCACCAATCCACCAATCCACCAATCCATCAATCCATCAATCCATCAATCCACCAATCCACCAATCCACCAATCCACCAATCCACCAATCCACCAATCCACCAATCCACCAGGGGTTAAAACCCCTGTCTAATAGCTAAAGTCCTCTGAAGAGGACTCAATAATATTACGCTCTCCGCGGTTTTTTTCACCAAAATACTTCCTTCTTTCAATGAAGGTTAAAAAAAACGGTTTCTTTAATCGTGTACATAATATCTAATTAAGTTTAAAAGTTTTCTTCTTAGTCCTCTTCAGAGGACTTGATCTATTAGGCGGGGGTTTCAACCCCTGCCGGATTGCAATCTACGAAGGACTCATCATGTTAACACTACCGAAAAATGCTCCTCTCGCCTTTCATCTCCTGGCAAAACCAACGGGAGCTATCTGCAATCTTGACTGTCAATACTGCTTTTTTCTAGCCAAAGAACAGTTATATCCTGATAGTAAGTTTCGCATGACAGATGACGTGCTAGAGACCTATATTCAACAAATTTTAGCATCCCATCAGACTCCCGAAGTAACGATCGCGTGGCAGGGTGGGGAACCAACACTCATGGGATTAGAGTTTTTTGAGTATTCTATCAAATTGGTAGAAAAACACAAGAAACCTGGTCAAAAAGTTAGTCATACTATCCAAACTAACGGTACTCGTTTAAATGATGACTGGGGACGTTTTTTTAAACAGCATAATTTTTTGGTGGGTTTAAGCGTTGATGGCCCCCAACATTTGCATGATACCTATCGTGTTGATAAACGGGGTAGGGGAAGTTTTGAGCCGGTGATGGAGGGATGGAAAACTCTGAAAAAACACAAGGTTGATTTTAATATTCTCTGTACTGTAAATGCTGCCAATGGGAACTATCCCTTAGAGGTATATCGTTTTTTTCGGGATGAATTGGGTGCGGATTTTATTCAGTTTATTCCTATTATTGAACGGGTTAATGAAGATGGCTCAACTTTAGTACAATCGGGAAATCAGGTGACAGCGCGATCGGTGAAACCAGAGCAGTTTGGACAGTTTTTAAACAGTGTCTTTGATGAGTGGGTGCGGCGAGATGTCGGTAAAGTTTTCATTCAACACTTTGATGCGGCATTAGCGAATTGGGTAGGCGTACAACCTGGGGTGTGCATCTTCTCGAAAACTTGTGGAAACGCCTTAGCACTTGAACATAATGGCGATCTTTACTCCTGCGATCACTTTGTCGAACCTGACTATAAACTCGGTAATATTCAGGAGACACCGATGATTGAGTTAATCGCGTCAGAGCGACAGCGCCAATTTGGGTACGCGAAGTTTGATACTTTACCTCAATATTGTCGCAATTGTGAGGTGCGCTTTGCCTGCAATGGTGGCTGTCCGAAAAACCGCTTCATTGACACACCGGATGGAGAAATGGGTTTAAATTACTTATGTGCTGGATACAAAGCGTTTTTTACCCACATTGATCAACCGATGAGGATGATGGCAGATTTACTGCGTCAGGGGCGCTATGCCGATGAAGTCATGGATATGTTAGCCAAGCCGC
The DNA here is from genome assembly GCA_041172365.1 of Cyanobacteriota bacterium. Taxonomy (GTDB): domain Bacteria; phylum Cyanobacteriota; class Cyanobacteriia; order Cyanobacteriales; family Microcoleaceae; genus JBEDKD01. The sequence continues at coordinate 9,705 of JBEDKD010000048.1, forward strand.
CGCGTAGGAAAAAAACAAAGGCTCAGGGATTTGCGCGATCGATCAAGACGCATAAATCAACATAAGACATCTCCAAAACTACTGTAGGGTAGGCATCCTGCCTGCCAGGGATCGGATTTGGGGAAATGTCTACTGTAGGGTAGGTATTAGCCTGCCCGTGATCTTATTTTGGGGAAATGTCTATGGTAGGGTAGGCATCCGGGCTGCCCGTGATCTTATTTTGGGGAAATGTCTATTGTCGCGTAGGCTAACCCTGCCTGTGCTCTGGGGGGAGATGTCTAAAGAGCTCTTAGGCAAAGAAAGTAGATCAAAGGAGATAAAATGACCTCAAACCCATACCTATATCAATAATGATTTAACTGTTTTTGAGGTAAAATCTATAGGAAGGCAAAAATTCTTTCATCGCTTTTTACGATTTTTTTGTCTTTAATTCCGTTAGTATGAAGCAAGACGGGAAGCTAAGGAATGGAAATTAAATAACTTGACTATTTGGTTTGTCGGGGCACCATTGAGATCAAAAGCAGGGACAATGCCTGCACTACTTTATTAAATTTTCATTGCTAATTTTTTCCTTGTCAACAAAAAACTAACAGAAACCTAAAACTAACATTTTCATTATTTAGTGGATTTAAACTATGACACTTCGAGAATATAAACCCGGAACCGCCTTTAATGGGGTAATTGGGCGCACCGTAGATCAATCCAGTCCCGCATGGCCGAAACCATTGCGAGCGAAAGAAGGCGCACCCAACGTCCTATTCATCATTCTGGATGATACTGGTTTTGGACAACTCGGTTGCTACGGTAGTCCCATAGAAACGCCTGTTTTGGATAATCTAGCTGCCAACGGGTTACGCTACAACAATATGCACACTACCGCGTTGTGTTCGCCCACCCGAACCTGTATCTTGACTGGGCGCAACCATCATTCTAATGGTATGTCTTGTATCACCGAAGGCTCAACGGGCTTTCCTGGCGGTAACGGCTATATCCCCTTTGAGAACGGCTTCCTGTCAGAGATGCTGTTACAACAAGGATATAACACCTACGCGATCGGTAAATGGCACTTGACTCCGGCTGACCAAATCTCGGCGGCGGGTCCCTACGATCGCTGGCCCTTGGGACGTGGTTTTGAGCGTTATTACGGTTTCTTGGGCGGTGACACGCACCAATATTACCCCGATTTAACCTACGATAATCACCGGGTTGAACCGCCTAAAACTCCAGAGGAAGGCTATCACTTAACTGAAGATTTAACAGATAAGGCGATTAGCTTTATTGCCGATTCTAAGCAAGTTGCGCCGAATAAGCCCTTTTTCATGTATTTTGCTACGGGAGCAATGCACGCACCGCACCATGTCCCTAAAGAATGGGCCGATCGCTATAAAGGGAAGTTTGATGGGGGTTGGGACGCGTACCGTGAATACACCTTTGCTCGTCAGAAGGAAATGGGTATTGTGCCACCGGATGCGGAACTGTCACGCCATGATCCTGATGTGAAGCCTTGGGATCAGTGTTCGACTGAGGAAAAGAAACTCTATGCTCGCATGATGGAGGTTTTTGCGGGTTTCTTGAGCCATACGGATTACCATATTGGTCGCTTATTGGACTTCTTGAAAACGATCGGTGAGTTCGAGAATACCCTGATTATGGTGCTTTCTGATAACGGAGCTAGTTCTGAAGGGGGACCGACGGGTTCGGTTAATGAAAACCTGTTTTTTAACTTTGTACCAGAGTCCCTAGAGGAAAACCTCGCGGCAATGGAAGAATTAGGGGGGCCGAAATATTTTAATCACTATCCCTGGGGTTGGACTTGGGCTGGTAATACTCCCTTCCGTCGTTGGAAACGTGAGACTTATCGTGGTGGTATTAGTGATCCCTTTATTGTCCATTGGCCTAAGGGTATTGAGGCAAAAGGGGAAATTCGTACTCAGTATGCTCACGCGATCGATATGGTGCCAACGGTGTTGGAGGCTTTGGGACTAGAACCCCCAGAAAGCGTCAAGGGTGTTACCCAATCTCCTATTGAGGGTGTTAGTTTTGCCCATACCTTTGAAAACGTTAATGCACCTAGTCAGCACGTTACCCAGTATTTTGAGATGATGGGGCATCGCTCGATCTATCACAAGGGTTGGCGGGCTGTTTGTCCTTGGCCGGGTCCTTCTTTTACGGAAGCGGGACAGGGTTTTGGGATGCCGATTTCCGCGGAGAAGTTAACGGAGTTAGATGCTACCAAATGGGAGTTATATCATGTGGCGGAGGATTTTGCCGAAAATCACAATGTGGCCGCGGAAAACCGATCGCGGTTGATTGAAATGATCGCGCAGTGGTATGTGGAAGCAGGTAAATATAACGTGCTACCTGTGGATGGACGGGGACAGCAACGGTTTGGCGATGAACGTCCGCAGATCGCGCTTCCTCGCACGAGTTATACTTACTATCCGGGCACTCAGGAAGTACCAGTTAATGCGGGTGTGGTGATCCTGAACCGTCCCCACAGTATCACTGCTGATGTTGATTTCAAATCAGGGGATGAGGGTGTATTGATTTCCCAGGGCGGTATTGATGGTGGCTACACTTTCTTTGTCAAGGATGGTAAGCTACGCTATACCTATAGCTATGTAGCACGCACTTTCTATCATATTGAGTCCAATATGTCAATACCAGAGGGTCGTCACCAGTTGCGCTATGAGTTTGAGAAGACGGGGGAAGCGGACATCCTCAAGGGTAAGGGGGCTGCTGGTATTGGACAACTTTACATTGATGGTAAATTGGTTGGTCAGGTGGAGATGCCTATTACTAATCCGATCGCGTTAGGGTTGGCTAGTGGTATCGCGATCGGTGCTGATCCGGGTGCGCCTGTTACGGATGAATATCAGCCTCCCTATTCGTTTACGGGTAAGCTTTATAGTGTCACGATTGATGTCAGTGGTGAGCTGATTCGGGATTCTGAAGCGGAAATGCGGATTGTTATGGCTCGACAGTAGATTTGTAGATAGGGCGCGATCGTGTGGATTGATGAAGCGCGATCGTGTGGATTGATGAAGCGCGATCGTGTGGATTGAGAAGGCGCGATCGTGTGGATTGATGAAGCGCGATCGTGCTACTAAGTATTAGTAGTAGCACGCTCACGGGGTGATGAGGAGGTTGAAAGCCAGATAGGTTGAGGAGTGTAGCCAGAATGGGGTAAAAAAAAGGGTTCACGGGGTGACGAGTGACCTAAAAAATAGATAGGATATACTGTTGAGCCTTCAACCCCCGTTGATCAAATCGACGTTTATTGGGATTAATTTGACTAAGAAGGATTACCCAATCAAGTCAGAAACCGGGTTTCTTCGTCAGGGCTTTTTAGGCTGACAAAAATTAGCATAGAAACCCGGTTTCTAGTTGGTACATCGCTCTCCTTCCCATCATCACATTGTCATGGTAAAAATGAATAAGATTGTGAATGCGAAAAGTGGTTGGGTTTCTGTGCTTTAAAGTAATATAGCGCGTAATCATGAATTGTCAAATCTTGTAGGGGCAATCCCCCTGTGGTTGCCCCGTCAGATTGGGTTAGGTACGGGGGCACTACCCCTACAAATCTGTATGAGTGATTTAGGATTGCTACATATAAAGAAGGGCGATCGCACTATTCCTGACTCTTTATTTGTTCAATCTTAATCTTTTTGAGGATATCTTTGTATTCCTCCTTAAATTCAGACACCTTTGATTCTAACTCAGCTATCTTCTCGTCCTTTTTTCTGTTTTCATTTTGCAGTTCGCTAACTTTTATTTCCAGTTTTTCAATACTTTCCTGTAATTCTTTAGGGATGAAAAGGCTAGAAATATTTTTCAATTTTTCTATCTCTCTAACTAGGCAATTAAGAGGATTACCATCATGGGTTGGTTGAGACTCTGGTGTAGCAGGGGTGATCTCTATACTACCTTGCGGTTGCTTAGAGTAAATCTTCTGAGTATCAATATTAGGTAGGGCAATGTTGAAAAACCTACTTTCTAGGATACTTATTTCGGGAACTGAACTAACTAAAATTGATTCCGGGTTGGGATTTCCGGGAAGTTGACCAATCCAAAGGGTTTGAGGTTTGTCACAAAGAGCCGCTGACATCCACAACTGCTGTGTATATGATTCTGTGCCTGGATGTAATTGAAGCCCCGAAGGGTTTGTATTCAGAGTAGGTAAATCATCAAGCTGAGGAGATGGCTCAAACAACCATTCTGGTGATTCTTCAATATTATATGGCAAAAATATGGGAGGATTTTGAGTCTCTTCCAGCCATTTATGACAAATATATTCGCACAGGGGTTTGAAGATGTCTATATCAAAACGAATTGGTGGAAGTTCTGGACAGTCTGGAGTTCTTTGAATAACATATCCTAAAAATGCAAATGCAACCCGACGATATTTGTTATCTACAGTTAAATTTTTGGCATTCTCATCGGCTTGACTTAAATACTTTGCTGCCAAATCGTTCCTTTCATTCTCAGTGAGAAGTTTTCTTAAATTACACAACACTCCAAAAACATAGTGCTGGCGATCACTCAAAAATACACGCTGTAGCAATTCTTCAGGTCGGCTGAGAGATTGTAATGTAATGGCTGTATTTACCTCTTTAATATGAGATGTTACCCACTTTTTTTTGTCGTCATTAAAGTCATCAGGATGTGCGATGATTCGGTAATCAACTTTGTAAGTTTTTGTGTATATGAAAGCAGACCAGCTTATCTTTGGAGACATAGTGTTGCAAGAAAATTACTTAATGGACGCCAGGTAAAACGTACAAACATAGTTTTTTGATGATGTCTGAACAGCATTTTTTATAAACTATAAAATAAAAGTTTCATAGTTTAGCCCATTGAAGAAGACTAGAAATTCGCTGTTCGCCAGCGTATATCGGTATAGTAGCAAGCTCTTGATCGAGTTGCTGAAGTCTGGTCTTAACCTCTGTTTCCTGTATGTTTGCGTTAAATATTGTTGAGAGGAAACCCCAGTTGCCTTTTGGTTTTGCCAGCCCTTTGCTGTGCTTGATGAGTTTGCAAAGTACACCAAACGAGACAGGGAGGTGTACTCCCAAAGGATCAACTTCTCCTGAGTTTAGATTCTGGGCAAGATCTTTACCTAAAGATACTCCAATAATTCCTATCAACCAGGGGGAACCTGGTACAAATAGGGTACTAAAAAACTTCTTGACAATTTCGACGGCATTTTCCTGAATAGAACCATCAAAGTTAGTTAATAAATCAGCCTTTGTTACCACAATTGCCACTGGAAAAGGGTTTCCAGGAGTTGGATTAGCTTTAGCTGCAACTTCCGTCATTAAGGCATTCATTACCCCAACCCTTGCTTTTAAAGCGGCTCCAGGAGTAAACCCTTTAGCTAGGTATTCAGCGGAAAGGCATAAGAACACACAATCAGAAGCACAGAGTTCTTCAACAAGCAATTTGCGCTCCTCATTGTTCTGATCGTCAGAAAGAGCCCCACCACGATAATCCAGCCAGTTAAACTTGGAAAAAGTTTTGGCAGCATAGTTAAAGTTGAATGGGTATTTAACCGTCACATCTGTGCCGTCAGGCCACCGTTCGGCTCCTTGCCCCTCGCAAATTTTAATCCACTGTTCTTCGATTAGCCTAAAATCATTATGATTCACAGAGGTGATTGTAAAACCGTTAGTACCAACGGTTTGCATATAAACCTGCATTCCTATCATGTAGCAGGTTTTCCCTGCTCCTGCAGTTCCCAGCATCATAATTTTGGTGTCTAATGGCATTCTGATAATCTCCTCCATCTCGGTTTTCATCCATTCTACATATTCAAGAAATGACTGTTTCCCTGAGTTCCAAGCTTGTATTAACCGCTCTTTGACTTCTGAAGACAGTGGGATTTTTTCTAATTCTTCAAGAAATTCCTGTTTCGCCGATCTCCAAGCTTGTACTAACCGCTCTATGATTTCTGAACTCAGCATTTTAGTTGGGACAAACCTCCTCAAGGAAGTAAACTTGCTCTTGATCCACACTAGCAATCACTTTTTATCTTTACAATTGGGAAAAATATGGTCAATATCGGGACTTTTCCATCTGATGACCCGCTCGAAAATTGGGAAATGTGGGGAAATATTGGGAAATGTGGGGAAATGTGGGGTATAATACCACAAACCTTGACATCTACCTAACTGTATGAACCTTCAGGAAGTGATAAAACTCACAGACGAGCTAGTATTTGCTAGAACGGGTAAGCACCTTAATGATTTGCAAGACACGATTCTGCGGGGGACTTGGGATGATGAGGACTATAAAGGAATTGCTAATGGGGTTAATCGTTCTGAGGATCGTGTGAGAGAAGTAGGAGCAGAATTATGGCAAATACTTTCACAAGAATTAGGGGAAAAAGTTAGTAAATCGAATTTTCGATCAACAATGGAGAGGTTGCAAATCTCGATAGTTTCACATTTAGAACAGCATCACAACCAAATTGGTAGTTTTAACATCTGTGGAGAAAGTAGACACCCACCAAATATACAAAACTTACATCCACCTAATCAAGAAACAACTAACACAAAACTCACTCAAACATCCCATCAAGATTTAAGCGAAATGCCAGATTTTGGTGATCTTTACGCTTCACGCACTCTTGAACTAAACACCCTCCAAAAATGGATGATCGAAGAAAACTGTCGTCTTGTCACCATTTTAGGCATGAGTGGAATCGGTAAAACCGCCCTATCCGCGCAACTTGTTAAACAAATTAAAGATGAATTTCAATATGTAATTTGGTACAATTTCGCCACATCTCCCACTATTACCGAATTTAAAACTCATCTCATTCAGTTTTTTTCAAGTTCAGAAAACCCAGACTTAACTACAAATAATGGAAGCTGTTTACCACTCTTCAAATATTGGCAAAAATATCGCTGTTTAGTCCTTTTAGATAACGTTCATAATCTCTTTACTAGCGGACAGCTTGCAGGTAATTATAAACCAGGATATGAAGAGTATGGTTTCCTATTTAAACAGATAGAAGAATTATCCCATCAAAGTTGTTTTTTACTCATCGGTTGGGAACTACCGCGAGAAGTGGCTCAACTCAAATCGAAAAATCTCCCCATTCGTACTTTAACTCTCCAAGGTTTAAATACCCTATCAGCTAGGGAAATTTTCAACGATAAAGGTTTAGCAGAAGTAGAAAAAGTGGATTTAATTATAGAAAGATATGAAGGCAACCCATTATACCTAAAAACGGTGGCAACTTTGATGGAAGAGTTGGGAATGAGCTTGACTGATTTATTACAAAATGAGCCAATATTTTTACCAGAAGATTTGAAAAAAATTTTACAGAAACAAGTGAGTCGCTTATCGGAAATAGAAAAACGAGTGATTTCCCTCTTCGCGAGGGAAAACCAACCTATCAACCTGGCAAAATTGCTAGAAAAAAGCACAATTTCTGGAGCAGATTTACCCAACGTGCTACAATCTTTATTGCGGCGTTGCTTGATAGAAAAACAAGAAAGTTTTTATACTCTTTCACTTGTATTGAGGGAGTATATAAAGACTTTATAGGCTTACGGGGTGACGATGAGGGTGAAAGTCAGACAGGTTGAGGAGTGTAGCCAGAATTGGGTCAAAAAAAAGGCTGAAAATGGATTCAACATCAACGTCGATTTCATGAACGGGGCTTGAAGGCTCAAAAGTATATCCTGTCTATATCCTAGCCTGTTTGTCACCCCGTGAGAGTAGGAACAGATAAGTGTTCTCTCAATGGGGCAACATATATACCGATTATTTTAATATTTTAATGTTCTTCTATGGTTTTATAAATTGCTTCAAACAATTGGTGAGTGCATCCACCCAAATTGTCATGACACTAAAACTGGGTGATTAAGTTTCCGTGAGGCATATATAAGCGATGCCTTCAGATCATCTGCTTCCAGATCGGGCATTTCCTCTAAAATTTCTCCGGCGCTGAGACCCGCGGCAAAGAGATCCAGCACATCTGATACCCGAATTCTCATGCCTCGGATA
>JBEDKD010000049.1:0-5921 GCA_041172365.1 Cyanobacteriota bacterium
TCCTCCCACTCTTCCCCCTCTTCCCTCTCTTCCCACTCTTCCCCCTCTTCCTTCTTCCTTCTTCCTTCTTCCCTCTTCTTTCTTTTAACTAATGATCACTCCTACTAATCCCATTTCAAAAGCACTGTCGGGTAATTCTTCAACAGGATAATTACCAGGAATAAAGACATGATTGGGTGTAAAAATAAACTGTTTGAGATAAACAATTTGATGGGGTTTACAGCGCGATCGCGTCTCAATTTTAACAAATTTTTCTGTAGAAGATGGAAAAAGGATTTCTTGTAATAATTCGTCCACAAATGCCTGTTGATCATGGGGGATCATAGGACAGGTAAATAAGGGAGATGAATGACTCTCTGATTCTGTGATATTCATTGTATTTATAGCACCCTTAATCATCGTAACCCGATTTCTCACGAGATGAATGTGAGCGTTGCCCATAAGATGATAATCAGCCATGATCTATATTCTCCTATTTGAAATTAGTAATGATTTCCCCCGTTTCCCCTGATTAGATAAATGAAATTTAGTAGTCAAACTTTCTCACCCTGTTTGTGGGTAGTTTTTGATATAGCACTTCTGGGATTATGGAGGTATTCATTTAAACTGAAAACCCTTGACAAAACTGAGTTTTTGCATACTCCATCTTTAGTCGAAAGGCTATACCATAACCTCTCTTAGTGTCTTAGTGCCTGAGTGGTAATATCATAAATCCTAGTGTCTTAGTGCCTTGGTGGTAATATAGCAGTTCTGGGATTATGGAGGTATTCATTCATTTAAACTGAAAACCCTTGACAAAACTGAGTTTTTGCATACTCCATCTTTGTGAGAACCGCGATAATGACGCGGTAAGACGACAAGGAGAAACCGGGTGGGAAGTCGATGGACTTTGGGAGCATCCCAGCCCAAAAACCTGTATTTGTTGTGGGAGTCTCTAACTCCCTAGGGATCTAAGAGAGAGCCACAGACTCCCACGAGAAATTTATCAAAACGTGATGCTCCCGTGGACTTTATTTCACTGGAGCATGAAACTAGATAATTATAAAAAAATAATGGCTATTAACAAATATAAAAAATGTGTAAATTTTTGTCAAGTTACGCGCCATTATCCACCCAAAATTAGTTTTTTTGTTATCCGATTCCTTGCTCCATCTTTTCCGTAGACTCTTCAGAGGGAGAAACTTGTTGACTTTGAGGCACTGTCGGCAATTTTTCCACTAACCCCATATCAAACGCGATATCTGGTAAATCTTGCATACGATACTTACCCGGTTCAAATAACCCCCCTGGGGTAAAACAAGGTTGTTTTAATAACACCACTTCCATTGGTGCAAACATTCCACGAAACATTTTCCTTTCAATTCCCATTGAAGTTTCTCCTTAAATTTAATTACACCGCGGGACGGACTAAAATCACAGTGCTTTCGGAATTGCGCGCGATCGCCTCTGGAATATTACCCTTAACAACTTGAGTTAATAATCCTTCTCGACTAGCCCCCAAAACAATCACATCACAAAATTGTTTTTCCGCCAAATCGAGCACCGCATCAGAAACAGATTTAGCACAAATTGAGGTCACTTGTACGGGACAATGCAACCTGGTTTTGAGAAAATCAGCCGCCTGTTGTAACTGCGCGGGATTAGGTTCATCCCCAGAAGGTTGATGTACCTGACAAAGATGAATTTCGGGTTTTCCACTGATCATCACCAAAGAAGGTAACAAACGCACCGCGGCGGCCTTATTCCAATCTCGCACGGGTACTAACCAGCGATTTAAAGCCGTCACGGATTCTTTTTCCGACTCCTGAGACTTATTCAAAAAAGAAAGACGTAAAGCCAGGGGAGAAAGTTCAGTATCTTCTTTGCGAGCGCCTTTCCATTGTTTTTTCAACTCAAAATTTTTACCTAATTTTACTAAAATCACCTCACAAGAAGCTTGACGAATAATCGTATCTACCACATTACCAAAAATGCGACCAGGTGTCGAATTTACGCCTTGCCAACCCATGATAATTAAATCAATATGACGTTCTTTAATCGTTTCTAAAATCGCGGGTGCGATCTCATGGCAAAGACGAATTTGTGTATGTACAGATAAATCCCAAGGTTTTAAAATTCTTTCCGCGTCATGGAGAAGACGGCGACTCATCGTTGTTCGTACTTCTGTTTGAGAGGGGGGGCTTTTTCGGGGAACCACCATCACTTGTAAACATTCTATTTCATAATTTTTTTCCTTTGCGATCGCGGCGGCTATATTTAATAAAGCAGGCATGGTTTCAGGATTACTTAAAGACACCAATAATCGTCCGTTACCGACTTGTGGTTGTCGTGTTTGATAGGCAACATAAGAAGGTGCAAATTGAGGACCAATTTGGTCAATTTGGCCTGTTAATTGAGCGGACTCCGCGCGAATAATATCACTACGAGTGATAATTCCCACTAAATGATACCCTTCCGTTACAGGTAAGCGACTCATATTAAAGCGATTTAATTGATATAAAACTTCACTGAGAGTATCTTGAGGCGAAACTGTCAGTGGTTGTGGTGTCATAATTTCCTGTAAAATAGTATCTCCTTCTAACTTCTTTTGATTGGCTTTGACTAAATCTGTTTGTGTGACAATTCCTACTAATTTTCCACTATTAACAACCGGAAAACCTCGGTGATGGGAACGGGAAAAAGCTTGTAAAACTTCATCTAGTGTCATCTGACTAGAAAGAGTTTCGACACGACTTTGCATCACATCTTTAGCTTGAATCGTATTTAACATATCACTAAAAGATTTCTCTTGAGTTAGATTAATGCCACTTAAGGCTAAAATCCGATCATAAAGAGAACCTGGATCAATTTTATCCGCGACAAAATACGCGATCGCGGCACAGATCATTAAAGGGAGAACGAGATGAAAATCTTTGGTAATTTCAAAAACAATAACAACGGCTGTCATAGGAGTGCGAGAAACCGCACAAAAAAAAGCCCCCATTCCTGCCAGTGCATAAGTTGTTGGTAAACCGATATCAAAGAAATATAATTGCCAATTGCCGATGAGATTACCCAGGGCTGCCCCTAGAATTAAAGAGGGTGCAAATAAACCACCCGGAGCACCTGAACCCGCGGCAATAATAGTTAAGATAAAATGGGCCATAAAAGCGACAAACGTAACAGTTACCGTAGCTTCTCCACCCACTAACAATTCCCGTAATCCAGTATTATTCTGGAAACCATCGGGTAACAAAGCAATGCTCAAGCCCGCGATTAATCCCGCGAAGGCAATGCGTAATGGTAAACCAAACAAAAGGTTTTTTTGATAAAATTTTAAAATCGTTAAAATGCCTTTACAAAATAACGCACCTAATAAGCCCGCCAAAACTCCTAATACAACATAAAAGGGTATTTCTTGGGGAAAAAAACTGGTTTTATAGATAGTTAAATTTAGATTTAACCAATCACCTCCTAAATGTTGAGAGACAACCGCGCCAATAAATGAAGCAATAATCGCGGTTCCTAATGTAATACCAGAAACATCATGGAGAAGTTCTTCAATAACGAATAAAACTCCAGCAATGGGAGCATTAAAACCCGCGGCTAATCCTGCGGCTGCGCCAGAAGCAATTAACTGACGTCGATACTCAGGAGAAGTCGGAACCATTGAACTAATCCACGCGGCTAAAGCTGCCCCAATTTGTACAGTCGGCCCCTGTCTTCCTAATGTTAAACCGGAACCGACGGCTAAAGTTGTGGAAATTAATTTAGCAATTCCTACGCGTAAATTTAAAGGTTTTCCCATGCCAGAAAGGGCTGATTTAACTTGAGGGATACCACTCCCTGATGTTTCTGGTGCAAATCTTTCTACCAGAAATCCTGTAGTAAATCCGCCTAATAATCCTACGATTGGTAATAAAAGAATGGGTGGTATAATCAGGGCTGTGGAGACTCGTAAACTCCCTAACCATCCCACACTAAATTTCAGTAAATAACCTGCTAATCCACAGATTAAACCGATTAAACAGGCTTCGAGAATGGCAAACTGTTTAGGGCGTAGAACTTGAGAAAAAATGGCCCTTGATTGACTGCGAATTTGCTGATAAATCGAGAGATGCCACATATTTAAAATATTGTGTATTTTTTCTGAAGTTATATTCTAATCCTTTCTGATGAGATAGCTCGAAAAAAAAAATAATTATATATGATAAGTATAAATATAACAGGACTTACCTTTAGGGGGCAAGAAACGCGGTTTCTTCCTAGTGCCTTCACCGACACAATATTTCTCCGAAAAATCCGGTTTCTTTGCCCGGGGAGTAACGGCTCTCCAGAAACCCAGTTTCTCAGTAACAATAGATAGTTATCAGGTAACGACATCACGTCAAATGGGAGCATCTCATTTTCGTTAATTGGTAGTCGGAGCCTCTTGCTCCCGATTAGATTCCTAGGGGGTAGGAGCAATCCATAAATTGCCCCTACAGTTTTTTTGCCCATGTGGGATGCTCCCGCGTCAAACCGGGTTTCCATGTCGAATAGACAATTGGGGTTAAAGAGAGCAAGGGAGGGAGCATTTCAAAGAAGCAAAAAAAACCCTAGCGGGTTGGCGTAACCTGTGCGGAGGATCAGAGCGTCTCGCTGTGGGCGAGATCGGGCTAGGGAGCGAGACGCTCCCACTGCTAATTTACGACGTTGAGATGATCCCGCAAGGGACTTTCTTGAAAAAACTGGCTTTCTTTAATTTTCTCACTTACTGACAAAAACTTCTTTTTCGACTATTTTGGAGTGACGATCTCCACTCAAATCTAATTTACCTCCGGGGGCTTCTGGGTGTTGATGACTATTTTGCGACGTGATAAGTGCTCTGCTCCGGCTTGGCTCCACGTCTTCTGTTTGTACAACATCAACTTTTTCCATCATCCCTGCCAAGGCGATTTCGGCTTCTTTACTCCCACGATAACCTTTATAGAGAATACCTAGGCTAAATAAACCCCCTACAGAAAAAAGCGCGATCGCGCCAGTTTTGGCCCAAGGATTCATTTTATCAGAGCCCTTCGCAGCCCAATGTTTTGTCGTAGAGGTTTGATTCACACTAGGATTATCCAGATAACACGCGTGGGCCTTTGTCATCGAACCCAAGACAAGAGAACCCGCGATCGTCGTTGTAGAAAGGAGTACAGCCAAAGTCGAAAAATTTTTCATCGTTATAGTGGTGGGTAACGGAGTACAAGTCCCATTATCCTAACAATTTTGTTTACTAGATGAGTAGGAGCTAAAAGTTGTTAACTCCTACAACTTTTCCAACTAGAAGCCAGTTTCGTCATTTAAAATCAAAAAGCAAAAATACATATTACTTCTCACAGAAATTGATGCTCAGATAAGAACACCCTGACCGACTTTTTGTTGTATCTTAGATAGCAAAGCCAGAATTTGTGTACTTAAGGGAGTTAACTTCAATAACTCTTGTTCTGCCGCGGCTACATTGCCCACCATTTTCATTAAAATTACCTGATGCGCGATCGAGTGTAATTCTTGATGAACTTGCTCTAAAAGACGCATTTCTGGTAAATCAGGATAATCCTTGAGTCCCTGAGAATATAACCATTTCCCCAAATAACACTTAGAGGGCGCGATCGTATTTAATGGTGGGATATCTTGAGTCCCATACAAATAGGAACTGAGTTTCAAATTCCAGAGGGCGTGTTGGGCTTTTGCTAAGGAAACGTCAAACATAACCCTTCCTCCCAATCAACGGGTACAAGAAAAATTATATCAAAAAACTTATAGATTGTGCCATTTTAGTATGATAAATCAGTCGAAATGGGGAATGGGGATTGGGGATTCGTGATTAGGGATTGGGGATGTTTTGGATTTCGGACTTCCTTTGTGCCTTTGTGCCTTTGTGTTTTATAACTTCTTCGATTATATATTGAACTATT
>JBEDKD010000050.1:0-4499 GCA_041172365.1 Cyanobacteriota bacterium
ACCCATTACCCATTACCCATTACCCATTACCCATTCCCTATTCACCATTCCCTATTCCTAAAACCTACCACCTAACACCTTATTTTGAGTTTCATTTTGGGAATGCAAGGACGCGAAAAGACGATTTAAAGCATTGATATAAGCTTGGGCAGAAGCCACAATAATATCCGTATTCGCGGCATGGCCAGAAAAAACTTTCCCTTCATGGCGTAAACGAATCGTAACTTCGCCGATCGCGTCAATTCCGGCCGTTACCGACTGCACCGAAAACTCAATTAATTCATTCGATACATTCACAACTCGGTTAATAGCCTGATAAACCGCGTCAACAGGTCCAGTACCGATCGCGGCATCCGTCAACTCTTCCCCTTGAGGCGTGACAATAGTCACCGTCGCGGTAGGACGAGAGCGATTACCACAGGAAACCTGCACAAATTCCAAACGGTATAACTCCGGCGGTTGATGAATTTCATCATTAACAATAGATTCCAAATCCCAGTCAGTGATTTGCTTCTTCTTATCCGCCAAATCCTTGAATTTAACAAAGGCTTTATTTAAGTCATCCTCTGACAATTCAAACCCTAACTCTTGTAAACGAGTTTGGAACGCGTGACGGCCAGAAAGTTTACCCAAAACAATTTGATTATCCGTTAATCCGATGGATTCAGCATCCATAATCTCATAAGTCAGTTTATTTTTTAACACACCATCTTGGTGAATCCCTGACTCATGGGAAAACGCGTTCGCGCCCACAATTGCCTTATTCGGTTGTACCAACATCCCCGTCAAATTAGACACTAAACGAGAAGTCTTATAAATTTGACGAGTATCAATATTAGTCAAAGGTGCATCAGACTCCGGGGGACGACCTAAAAAAGGATTAAAATATTGACGACGCACATAAAGCGCCATGACTAACTCTTCTAAAGCCGCGTTTCCTGCCCGTTCCCCAATACCATTAATCGTACATTCCAATTGACGAGCACCATTTTTCACCGCGTCGAGAAAATTGGCAACCGCTAACCCTAAATCATTATGACCATGTACGGAAATAATTGCTTGATCAATATTAGGGACATTTTCTTTAATTCCCCGAATTAATCTGCCAAATTCTTCTGGTGTTGTATAACCGACTGTATCAGGAATGTTAACAGTTGTCGCTCCTGCCCGTATCGCGCGCTCTAAAACCTGATATAAAAACTCAGGATCGGAACGCCCCGCGTCTTCGGGGGAAAATTCCACATCATCCACCAAAGACTTCGCATAAGCCACCATTTCAGGGACAATTTCTAATACCTCAGCCCTGGTTTTCTTTAACTTATACTGGAGGTGAATATCAGACGTCGCTAAAAATGTATGAATCCGATGATGTGCCGCGGGTTTTAAGGCCTTTGCCGCCCTTTCAATATCCTCTTTGCGAGCCCGCGCCAGACCACAAATAATCGGTCCATTTTCCGTACCCACAGATTCCGCGATCCGTGTCACCGCCTCGAAGTCCCCAGGACTAGAATAGGGGAACCCCGCCTCAATCACATCTACTCCTAATCTCGCTAACTGACGTGCGATCGTCAGTTTTTCATCCACATTGAGAGTCGCGCCAGGAGACTGTTCCCCATCGCGCAACGTCGTATCAAAAATAATAATTCGGTCTTGGCTCGGTTTGTTGTACATAACAGTAAAAATTTTTCACCTTATTGATAGTTTAATCTAACCGATTAACTAAGAAGGAAGAGGGAAGAAGGAAGAAGGAAGATGCCACAGGGAAAAACTGAACCACCTCTTCCCTCTCAAACCTCACAGCTAACATCTTCGGAGATGGGGGACGCTATAATCGCAAATTGAAAATTTAATTATTTGGAACATTTATAATAGGTTTAGACTTTTAATTTTCAATATCAAAATTATTATTAACTATCCCCTATCTCTATTAATAGTCTATTTTTTCAATGTTTTCACGAATTTCATTAAGATCAATATAGCGATCGGTCGCGTTACGCAGTTCTCTGGCAATCATTCCTTCAGTAGAGACAACAGTAATATGAGTATTTTTAGAACGAAGAAGCTCGATCGCCCTTTCAAAATCACCATCACCACTAAAAAGAACAACTTGGTCATACTGATCAACAGTATTAAACATATCTACAACAATCTCGATATCCAAATTAGCCTTTTGAGAGTAACGGCCAGAAGCATCATCATAATATTCCTTAAGTATTTTAGTGCGAACCGTATAACCTAAGCTAATGAGAGCATCTCGAAAACCGCGTTGATCTTGAGGATCTTTAAGTCCGGTATACCAAAAAGCATTAATTAGTATCACATTGGGCTGAGAATTTTTGAAATATTCCAAAACTCTACGAGGATCAAAAAACCAGCCATTTTTTTGTTGAGCGTAGAACATATTGTTCCCGTCCACAAAAATAGACAGACGGTTCATTGAGTTTGTTGTCATAAAAACTTAGACCTAATATTTGTAGAAAAGAAATTAATCTAAGGATACTACTTTAGCAACCCAGAGGTTATCTTCACCAGAAACGCCTGTGAAAAAGAGATATAGTCTCAACAGAGAGTTATCCCATCGCCAAAGCAGTGTCCAAAAGGGAGAGTCCCCCTGTGTTTAGTAAGCAAGGGGGGGGTTTTAGAACTTCTTGCAGTCCATCGCCCAACGAGCTAACTCTGTCCGATTATGAAGACCCGTTTTTTGCAACATATTGCTAACGTGACTTTCTATAGTACGTTGGCTGACATTCATAATGTCTGCGACATCACGGTTAGATAGTCCTTGTGCTACTAACTTTACCACCTTTATCTCCGTTGTGGTCAATTCCACCTGACGACGGGGTTTAATAGTTGTTGTGTTATTATCATTTGGACTTTGATGTTTAATCAAGCGAGAGGCTTGTTTCAGGGACGATTCCACTTGCGCGACAAGTTCTTCTGGTTCAAAAGGTTTTACCATATAGACATCAGCTCCGGTAGTTAAACCTTTCACCTTGTCTTGACTTTGACCTTTAGCTGAGAGAAAAAGAACCGGGACCCATTCCGTGCGGGGATCTTCGCGGATGTGTTCAACCAGAGTATAGCCATCCATCTCAGGCATCATCACATCGCATATTATTAAATCAGGAATTGTCTTTTGGAGAAGTTCGAGAGCTTGACGACCATTTTCCGCGGTAAGGACATCATAGCCACGAAATTCTAAATAATCCTTCACCAAAACGATGAGGTTCGGGTCATCATCGACCAACATTAGCCGTTTTTGCTCTAAAATACCTGTGTCTTTCATCCAATCAATTTAATAAACGTAATAGATATTTTTGATTTTGGTTTTCAATTGCGAATGTCGCGTGTCGTCAGAGTTACTGCAAGGCAGAACCAAGGGACAACGATTCGCTCTCTCTCAAGCCAAAATACAGGAAATGAGATGAGATGCCCGATACTTTACGGACATCAGTCGAGTTTATTTTTCCTCGTTTTCGGGCTACCGTTTAACACAACTTAAAAAACTAACGTCATAGCCTTTCGATCCCCCCTGCCTACAGGGGATATTTGATAGATTTTTGTCCGTTTCCCCTTTTTTCCGCCGTACCTTGGGGGTTAGGGGGGCTTGAAAGGTTCGGGAGGAGCAAAAGACTTCTGTTAAACGATCGCGTTTTAGGGTGAGTCCCCTCTTCTGTCCCAATAGTTCCAAAACCTATCCTTGGGAAATTGGTGGGATGGGTTCTGGCAATGGATGGGTTAAGAACGCGTATTCCTCTACTACCTCAGAGCCAAGGATATGCTCTTGAATGATGCGCTCAATAACCGGGGGAGTCGCGCTATGATACCAAACCCCATCGGGATATACAACTAAAATGGGGCCTTGACTGCAAACGCGCAGACAGTTGGCCTTGGTACGGAAGATGCAACCTTGATCAGTAGGGGATGGCTTATCTAATTGTAATTCTTGGAGGCGTTTTTTTAGATAGTTCCACGCGTCTAGGCTTGTTTCTTTGTCACAGCATTTGGGAATAGTTTGATCTGAGCAGATAAAGATATGTCTTTCTATTTGATTGAGTCCTAAGCTTTTGACGCAGGCGCTTAGGCTTATGTTACAGGTTTCTTCACTGTTTCTTTCTGTTTGACTCATATTGTTTAGGCAATGGGTAATGGGCAATGGGTAATGGGCAATGGGGACTGGGCAATGAAGACTGGGAGAGTCGGTTCTACCTACACGCGGCTACCGTAATTAGTTCGGGAACCCGTACTGAGAGGGGAATTGCGATCGCGTTCCCTTTTTCGTTACATTAGCACTCAGTAGTCGAGAGTGCTAATTCTCGCAAGAAGGAAGAGGGAAGAAGGAAGAAGGAAGAGGGAAGAAGGATGAGGGAAGAGGGAAGAAGGAAGAAGGAAGAGGGAAGAAGGATGAGGGAAGCAGGGAAGAGGGAAGAAAGAGATAAACTCTCAATCCCCAATATCCAGTCCCCAATCCCCAGTCCCCAATATCCAGTCCCCAATCC
>JBEDKD010000051.1:0-3243 GCA_041172365.1 Cyanobacteriota bacterium
CTCTTTCACCCGAATTTATCCCACAAAAAAATAACCTCCAAAAACCCGCCCCACCCCACTAATAATGTCCATCAACAGGTCCCAACCACCAATTATACCAATTCCGAAAAGTGTCGCGACATATCATAGTATCAGTAGGGACACGGCACTGCCGTGTCCCTACTGTAGCCAAACTTTTAAGAAATGGTATTACATAGAATTTGGGAATTGGTGGGTGGGGATGGGGCGGGTTTGGAGGCCTGTCTGTTTGGTGGCACAGATATGGGTGAAAGAGCCCCTACAGCGCTCATAGGATGGGATGGCGTTTTTTGTCCTAACCGTCTTGGCGGGTGCTATAGCAGGCAAGATGTCTGCACTACTTTAGCAGGCAAGATGTCTGCACTACTTTAGCAGGCAAGATGTCTGCACTACTTTAGCCGCAGGCAAGATGCCTGCACTACTTTATGAAAGTTTAATTGCCATTAGGCTCAAATCGAGAATTTTATTCACGCGTAACTGTGAGTAAATTCGCTGAATCGATCGGATAAATTTTGGCAATTTCCATCATAAACGATTTTCCCGGCATCCAGCACGATCGCTCTTTCTGGATAAAGACTCGCGATGGCTAAATCATGTAAGACAATGATAATGGTTTTTCCTTCTTCTTGATGTAATTTGGCGAAAATTTCCATCACTTGTTGCGCGGCTATTACATCTAATCCCGCGAGGGGTTCATCCGCTAATAAAATTGAGGGATTTTGGATTAAGGCACGCGCGATCGCGACTCTTTGTTGTTGCCCACCACTGAGTTTACTGGCTTTTTGATGAATGTGATTTTTTAAGCCGAAATGGGTTAATAATTCTAAAGCGCGATCGTATTCTTTTTGAGGAAACCCCCAGAAACTTTGCCAAGGAGTTAAATTACCTAAACAACCACATAAAACATTATCAATAGCTGATAATTGTTTCACCAGTCCCCCCCCTTGAGGAATAAAACCAATACTTTTGCGAATCTTCTTTAAAGTATGGGAAGTCACGCGAATATCATTAATGCGAATATCACCTTCTTTGATGGGGACTAAACCCACTAAAGAACGCAAAAGCGTTGATTTTCCTGCACCATTTAAACCTAATAACGCGACAAACTCGCCCGGTTTAATCTTGTTGTTAATGCCATTTAAAATAGGACGTTTTAACGATTCTGAATAAATACTTTTTAGCTCCGAAAATTCAATAGTCATGGGTGATGGGGAATAGGGAATGGGGAATGGGGAATAGGGAATGGGGAATCGGTAATCGGGAATCGGTAATCGGGAATCGGTAATCGGTAATTGGGAATAGAGAAATAAACTAATCACTAAGCCGCTTAAGCAGTTGAGCATCCGTCGTGAACTTTTTTCTTCTCCATTACCAATTACCAATTACCCATCACCCATTACCCATTACCCATTACCCATTACCCATTACCTAATTAGGGTTCAATTTTAGCCATTTTTAAGGCTTGACGTAAAGTTGCCAAATGTTGATCATGTTCAACTTTTACTAATTGGGTAGAATTATAGAGACTACGAAACTGTTGATTACTCCCAGAATCATTAAACTTTAAAAAAGCATTAATGAGCTTTTCTCGTTGTGCTTCCGGTACAGCATCATCTATAATAATACCATGAGCCGGAACTTTGGGGATATCCTGAAGCACTCGTAAATTTTTCCCTTCTTCTTCTGTTATCCAAGGTGGTAATAACGCGTATTCCGAAACAGCCGCGACATCAGCTTGTCCTCTTAATACCGCTTGTAATGCACTACTATATCCATCTCCATAAGTAACTTCTGTAAAGAAATCTTCTAGGCGATCAGGACTAGAAACAAACCCTAAATTTACTAATTCAGCTACAGGAAAAATAAACCCAGATCCCGATGTCCGTGAAGTAAATGCCATTCGTTTTCCTTTTAATTGTTCCAAGGTTTCTTTGCTTGTACTTTTCCCTTGTAACGGACTGTCTTTTGGCACAACAAATACTGAGCGATAAGTCGAGCCATTAGAATAATTAGGACGCACTTCTGCTAAATACATTTTAGCATTCGCCAGTTGTTGCGCTTTCAATGCCGCACGTCCCGCGACAAAGGCTACTTGAGCACGGTTTGCCCTTAATGCTTCCACTGCCGCGGTTTCATCTCCGATCGTCGCGATCACGGGCACTCCGATCTCTTTGGAGAGAATACTAGCAACAAGGTTAGCATTATTTTGCAAATCTTTTGTATCTTTGCGTGTCCCAAATACAATTGTTATTTGATTGAGTGGGGCTTGCGTCTTCACCTCTTGGGAGACTTGGGGGGCGGGACTCGGAGCCCCAGATGTCTCTACCTTTGGCGTACAAGCACTTACTAATAAGCTTGTGAAAACGACTAATGAGGCTGTTATATTTATTGATTTTGGATTTAGCATTTATTCTCTCTAGCTTCTTGCAAGTATTTATCAATAACTGAGAAATTATTAAATCTAATTTAGGAATTAATAGCAATAGTGCATCAATCACAATTACTGATTAAAGTTTAAGCTTTTTATTATTTTAACTTATAGGGAAAGGGAGGCAAGAATCTATATATAGTGTACATTTGGCGAAAAGTACCCATGACCACTATATATAGTGTTTTTAGGGAATCTGCACCGGATAGTCAGAATCGGAAAGCCCCAAAAATCAGACGATCCCGTGTTGTCTGTCATCACCGAAGACGCGATCGTGAGTTGGGTGAAGAAACCCGGTTTCTGGTGATATCATTACCTGATAACAATGAATTTTTACTGAGAAACCGGGTTTCTCAGGATGGGTGGTTTTTCTAACTAGCCACTTAGTTTTTTAATTACTTGATCAGAGTAATTCTTTGGTAAAATACTTAAGTCAACTTTTTTTGATAGAAAAATGTCTGAAACAACAAAAGAAGCTTTAACAGGTGCGGACGCGATAGATAGAGCGATCGCGTCAGGTATTGATTTTGATGGTACACCTATTCCCGAAGCGAAACTAAATCTGTATCATAAGGTAATGGGTTTAGAATCTGGCCGTCAACGCAGTGGGGTTTCTAATACCATGCGATCGCGTATTGTCCGCATAGGAGCCAAACATATTGCTAAAGATGAATTAAATCAATTGTTAGCTGACGCGAATTTCGCCCCCTTAAAAGATAAAGAAATTCTCTTCTATTACGGCGATAAATAGTTAACGAAGAAAGAGGGAAGAAGGAAGAAGGAAGAAGGAAGAAGGA
>JBEDKD010000052.1:0-12680 GCA_041172365.1 Cyanobacteriota bacterium
GGTTACAATGGAAACTGAGGATCATAAAAGGTCTTTATCAACAGGGCTACAGTCGGGAAGATATTCGGGAATTATTCCGATTAATTGATTGGTTGATGGCACTTCCCCAGCCATTAGATAAGAGTTTTCAGACAGAAATTCAGCGTTTTGAGGAGGAAAAAATCATGCCTTATGTTACCAGTATTGAGCGTTTAGGAATACAAACAGGGAGGCTTACTAGCTGTCGAGAAGATGTCATTGATATTCTGGAAATTAGGTTTGAGATAGTACCGAGTCCCTTGATCGAGATGATTAATAAAATTGATGATATCAACCAATTAAAAAAACTGCTCAAACAGGCTGTAACTATTGCTTCATTGGCGGATTTTCAGCAGTTGATTAATAGCTCAATACTCTAATCTCGTTTTTTTGGAGTTGCACAATTAAGGGACGATCGCGTAGGGGCAATCCAGAAGTGGTTGCCCCAAAACCTTCCCGCCAATCGCGTAGAAAAATTCCGCGATCGCGTGTGGATATCGTTTTTTTTTCAGAGGAAAGTAGAGACACGGCACTGGGAATTAGTGTCAACTTAAGGTTAAATCCTTACTTAGTCCGTCAGGGGTTAAAACCCCTGCCTAAAAGCTTAAGTCCTCTAAAGAGGACTAATAGGCGACATTCGTTCAAAACCTGATTCATAATGTACTCAATTCTCCGCGTTTCAGCTTATTTCGCAAGAAGTCTAATAAACAAATGAGCGAAAGTCCTTCAAACACTTATTCTGATAAACTCAATTCTGCGCGTTGAGTTAGTTTCGCTCTAGTATAAATGAGTTATTCAGTCCTATATGCGAGGACTTTAGCTATTAGACTCTTACTTAAGTCCCTGGGCGGCTGGCGGATTTCGGCTTAAGTTGACACAAATGGGCACTGGGGTGTCCCTACAGATGTTAGGATTGGTATAATTTAAGACTTGACTTTCCCCTTTAGTGGAGACTTTACCATAAAGAAATAAAGATATTTTTGGGGAAAAGGGGACTTATGAAAACTATTCATCTACAAGTCACGGGAATGGGATGTGCGGCTTGTGCCGATCGCGTAGAGAAGGCGATTTCTCATGTCAATGGGGTTGTGGAGTGTCATGTCAATTTTGGCGCACAACAGGGGACAGTAATTTATCATCCCGAAAAAACAGATTTAACCCAGATTCAAGAAGCTGTAACAGACGCGGGTTATGGAGTAACCCCCCTCGATCAAGTAGAAAAAGACTCCCTGGAAAAGGAACAATTAAAAACGCAAAAAGAGTTAACCCAAAAAGTGATAATTAGTGGGATTTTCAGTAGTCTTTTAGTGATCGGTTCCTTACCCATGATGACAGGATTACATTTACCATTTATCCCGATGTGGTTACACGATCCAGTCATGCAATTAATTTTCACCACACCCGTGATATTTTGGTGTGGAAAATCATTTTTTATCGGTGCATGGAAAGCGACAAAAAATCGCTTTACCGATATGAATACTCTGATCGCGCTTGGTACAGGTTCCGCGTATCTTTACTCCCTATGGGTGACATTTTTTCCCCAGACTTTTATCCAACAAGGGTTAAAACCTGATGTTTATTACGAAAGTGCATCGGTAATTATTACCTTAATTCTCTTAGGTAAATTACTCGAACATCGGGCGAAAGGGAAAACCTCCGACGCGATCCGTAAATTAATGGGTTTACAAGCCAAAACCGCCCGTATTATTCAGGATAATAATGAAATCGAGATTAACATTGAAGATGTCAAAGTCGGTGATATTGTGCTGGTACGCCCAGGGGAGAAAATTCCGGTAGATGGGGAAGTAATAGAGGGCAATTCTCTCGTGGATGAGTCAATGGTAACGGGTGAAAGTATCCCTGTGATGAAATACCCCGGAGATGACGCGATCGGGGCTACTATTAATAAAAATGGTAGTTTTAAGTTGAGAGCATTAAGGGTAGGAAAAGAGACTGTTTTAGCGCAAATTGTTCAATTAGTGCAAGAGGCACAGGGTTCAAAAGCACCGATTCAAAAATTAGCTGATCAAGTAATTACTTGGTTTGTTCCCGCGGTAATGTCTATTGCTTTTCTCACTTTTATTATTTGGTTTTGGGTGACGAAAAATTTGACCTTCGCGATGACAAGTGCGGTGAGTGTTTTAATTATCGCGTGTCCTTGTGCCTTGGGGTTAGCGACTCCTACTTCGGTGATGGTGGGAACCGGAAAAGCCGCGGAATATGGGATTTTAATTAAAGACGCGGAGAGTTTACAGTTAGCTCATCAATTAACAACTATTGTGTTAGATAAAACGGGGACTTTAACTCAGGGAAAACCGACAGTGACAGATTTTATGACGGTACAGGGAACGGTTAATAATAATGAGATTAAATTGTTGAGATTAGTCGCGGCTCTTGAGAGTAAATCGGAACATCCTTTAGGGGAAGCTATTGTGGAATATGCGAAAATTCAAGGGGTAAATTTGCCCTTTCCTGAGTCGAAGGATTTTGACGCGATCGCGGGTATGGGAATACAGGGGATTGTGTCGGATCATTTAGTACAAATTGGCACAAGTCGATGGATGAAGGAGTTAGGAATTGAGATTAAAGTGGAGACTGTTAATGGGGTGGTTTTGCGAGATAATCAGTTTATTTGGGAGATGAATGGTAAGACGACGGCTTGGATCGCGGTGGATGGAGAGATCGAGGGTTTAATCGCGATCTCTGATTCGGTAAAACCGACTTCTTTACCGGCAATTCAAGCCTTACAAAAGATGGGCTTAGAAGTGATTATGTTAACGGGGGATAATCAACAAACGGCTAACGCGATCGCGGGTGTGTTAGGAATTAATCGCGTTTTTGCCGAAGTGCGCCCCCAAGAAAAAGCCGCGATCGTTAAATCTTTACAACAAGAGAAAATCCCTCCAAAAAGTCCTCTTCCTTCTTCCTTCTTCCTTCTTCCTTCTTCCCTCTTCCTTCTTCCCTCAAATTATGCGTTTACCAGAAGAATCTGATGATGTAGCACCGCAGATTAATATCGTGCCAATGATAGACGTTATTTTCGCGATATTAACATTTTTTATTACGTCAACTCTTTATCTTACTCGTTCCGAAGGATTATCGGTTAATTTACCTAAAGCAAAAACCTCTGAAATACAACAACAAAAAACACCAATTACTATTACAATAGACTCCCAAGGTAATATATTTTTAAATCGGACACCGATTCAATTAGAATTAATTATAGAGCAATTAGGTCCCTTATTACCACCTGATAATCAATCAACGGTAGTTATTCTTAATGCTGATGAAAGAGTTAATCACGGCCGTGTGATCGCGGTGATGGATAAGTTACGATCGCGCCCCCAAATAAAAATAGCGATCGCGACTAAACGACTGTAGGGACACGGCACTGCCGTGTCCCTACTGCTTTCAAAAGATTAATGTCCGATACCGACGTATTGGAAACCAACCGCTTCTAAGGCTTTACGATCAAGGAAATTACGGCCATCAATGATGACAGGATGAATCATCAACTTCGCCATTTTCTCATAATCTAAATTGCGGAATTGTTCCCACTCCGTCACCACTAATAAAGCATCACAACCATCGGCCAATCGTTCCGGATCAGTTTCCACTAAAACCCCCGATAAACCATGACGTAAACCCGTTTGGGAAACAATCGGATCATAGGCTTTAACCTTTGTTCCCAAACGGTTTAAATTCTCAATTAAGATCAAGGAAGGAGCATCCCGTAAATCATCCGTATCCGGTTTAAATGTTAAACCTAATAAACCAACGGTTTTCCCCTTAAGAATCTTTAACACCTGTTGCAATTTTTCCACCGCGATTAACCGTTGACGTTGATTCACTTCCACCGCGGATTTTAACAAATGTGCATCATAACCATAATCATCCGCGGTATGAATTAACGCGGAAACATCCTTGGGAAAACAGGAACCCCCCCAGCCAATACCAGCTTGGAGAAACTTGCTCCCAATCCGAGAATCTAAACCAATTCCCTTCGCGACTTGCGTGACATCCGCACCTACGCGATCGCAAATATTCGCGATTTCATTAATAAAACTAATCTTCGTTGCTAAAAAGGAATTAGCCGCGTATTTAATCATTTCCGCGGAACTTAAATCGGTAATTACTACGGGTACCGGAGGTAATGATTTATCTTCGGCAAGTGTTCGTTTAATAATCGGTTGATACAATTCTTGCATCATCTCCAACGCTTTTGTACCATTACTCCCTAAGACAATGCGATCGGGATTAAAGGTATCATAAACCGCGGAACCTTCGCGTAAAAATTCCGGGTTACTAACGACATCAAATTGCACTTCAATATCATTACTACCAGTAGATTCATTAGAAGCTTTTTGACGTTCGGCAACCCCATCTAAAACAATCATTCGCACCCAGTCACCGGAGCCGATAGGCACCGTTGACTTATTAACAATCACCTTATAACCTTTTTTCAGATGGCTACCAATTCCCCGTGCCACTGCTTCTACATAACGAGTATCACTTTCCCCAGAAGGTAAAGGAGGAGTTCCCACCGCGATAAATAAAATATCGCTATTGTCCACCCCATATCCCAAATCCGAGGTAAATTCTAAGTTTCCCGCGTGTGCAGAAGACTGCATAATTTCCGAAAGTCCGGGTTCATAAATCGGGGACTGTCCCGACTTCATTAACTTTACTTTTTCCTCATTATTATCAACACAAATGACATGATGATTACAGTGAGCCAAACAAGCACCCGTAACTAAACCAACGTATCCAGTACCAATAACACAAACGCGCATAACAACATCCTCAAAATTATTGAAGGGATAATAAGTAATGGGTAATGAGAAAATCCGACAAGCTTCTCACCTCGATTAAGTCAGATGACGGACAAAAAGCCCGATGCTCCTATACCCGGTTTGATACATTAATAGTAGAATGCGGCCCATTTATACGAACTAACTTTTGCCAAAAAATTAAGACTCTCGCATCAGTTAAGAAGAGGTAAGACGTTGACGAAAATCATCAATGGTTAATTTTAACCCCTGATCGAGAGGAATCGTCGGTTCCCAACCTAACCAAGTTTTAGCACGAGTAATATCCGGTTGTCGTTGTCGCGGATCATCTTGGGGAAGGGGTTGATAAATTAATTCTACGTCAGGATTAATCATTGTTTGGATTTTTTGCGCCAATTCCAAGATAGTATACTCACCCGGATTTCCTAAATTCATTGGCCCAATATGTTCACTATTCATCAAACGAATGAAACCTTCTACCAAATCAGAAACATAACAAAAACTCCGAGTTTGGGAACCATCACCATAAATCGTGAGGGGTTTTTTGCGGAGTGCTTGTACAATTAAATTGCTTACCACTCGACCATCATTTTCTAACATTCGTGGTCCATAGGTGTTAAAGATACGAACCACACGCACATCCACTTTATTTTCGCGATGATAGTCGAAAGTAAGAGTTTCTGCTACCCGCTTCCCTTCGTCGTAACAGCTACGAATGCCAATGGGATTAACATTTCCCCGATATTCTTCTGTTTGAGGATGAACGTCGGGATCGCCATAGACTTCTGATGTGGAAGCCAAGAAAAATCGAGCTTTTATCCGTTTGGCTAACCCCAACATATTTATCGTTCCCATGACATTAGTTTTCAGGGTTTTAATGGGGTTATATTGATAATGAACGGGAGATGCAGGACAGGCCAAATGATAAATCTGATCGGCTTCTAATTTGATGGGATCTGTAATATCATGGCGGATGACTTCAAAATTGGGATGTCCGATCCAGTGTTGGATATTTCGTTTGGTTCCCGTGAAAAAGTTATCGAGACAAATCACCTCATGGCCTTGCTCCATTAAGCGATCGATAAGATGGGAACCGATAAAACCCGCGCCACCTGTGACTAAGATTTTCATTGTGTAAACCGAAGTGTTCTTTTCATTTCATCTTAATAAATTCTGTGCCCAAAACTTGATTCAGGACACAGAATTTATTAAATCTTTAACATTGAACGCTTGGGGACTAGGGTTTATCTAATCGTAGGACTGCCATAAAAGCTTCTTGGGGCACATCTACTGTACCCAAGGCTTTCATCCGTTTTTTCCCTTTGGCTTGTTTCTCTAGGAGTTTTCGCTTACGGGAAATGTCACCCCCATAACATTTGGCTAAGACATCTTTGCGTAACGCGGGGATATGTTCACTCGCGATGACTTTACTGCCAATTGATGCTTGAATGGGGACTTTAAATTGATGACGAGGGATTAATTCTTTGAGTTTTTCGGTTAAAGCACGACCAACATAATAGGCTTTATCCCGGTGAACAATCATCGCGAGGGCATCTACGGGATCGCCATTAATCATAATATCCAATTTTACCAGGGGATTTTCCCGGTAGCCGATGAGATGATATTCCATACTGGCATAACCCCTCGATCGCGATTTCATTTGATCAAAGAAGTCTGTGACGACTTCGGCGAGGGGTATTTCATAAACTAGGGTGGTTCGTCCGGGGGTAAGATATTTCATATCGACAAAAATGCCCCGACGACTTTGCCCCAATTCCATCAGGGCCCCGACATAGGTTTCTGGGGTAATCATTTCTACGCGCACATAGGGTTCTTCTATTTTCTCCCGATGTTGGGGTTCGGGTAAATGACTGGGGTTATCAATCATTAAGATTTCCCCTTTGATGGTGGTGACTTGATAAACCACCGAAGGCGCGGTGACAATTAAATCTAAATTATACTCCCGTTCCAGACGTTCTTGGACGATTTCCATGTGTAATAATCCTAAGAACCCACAACGGAAACCAAATCCCATCGCACTAGAGGTTTCCGGTTCATAGGATAACGCGGCATCGTTTAATTTCAGTTTATCTAAGGCTTCGCGTAAATCGGGAAATTGATCGGCATCCGTGGGGAATAAACCACAGAAAACCATTGGTTTTGCTTCTGTATAACCGGGTAAGGCTTCCTTGGCTTGGTTTCGGGCTAAGGTAATGGTATCTCCCACACGGGCATCGGCAACAGCTTTGATCGCGGCGGATAAATATCCCACTTCTCCGGCATGGAGTTCATTAACTTGTATTTGGGTAGGGGAAAGCACTCCTAATTCATCAATTTCACATTCTTTCCCAGAGGCCATTAAACGGACGCGATCGCCTTTTTTTACTGTCCCATCCATCACCCGAAAATAGACAATTACCCCACGATAAATGTCATAATAACTATCAAAAATTAAGGCTCGGAGAGGTTCGGAAACTGTATCCTGGGGCGCGGGTATCATACGCACGATCGACTCTAGGATCTCTGGAACACCAATCCCTTCTTTCGCCGAAGCCATAATCGCGTTACTACAATCAAGCCCAATTATTTCCTGAATTTCCTGTATCACCCGTTCGGGTTCCGCCCCGGGCAAATCAATTTTATTAAGAACCGGAATAATTTCTAAATTATGCTCTAAAGCTAAATAGACATTGGCCAGAGTTTGTGCTTCTACACCTTGAGAAGCATCGACAACTAATAAGGCTCCTTCACAGGCGGCTAGGGAACGAGATACCTCATAGGAAAAATCAACGTGCCCCGGAGTATCAATTAAATTAAGGACATAATCTTCCCCATCTTGGGCTTTATAATTCATGCGAGCGGCTTGCAACTTAATTGTAATGCCGCGCTCCCGCTCTAAATCCATCGAATCTAAAAATTGTTCCTTCATTTGCCGCTCTTCTACCGTCCCCGTTGTTTGGAGGAGGCGATCGGCGAGAGTAGATTTGCCGTGATCGATGTGTGCAATAATGGAAAAATTACGAATGCGAGAGACAGGAACATTAGTCATAAGACTTTAGGAACGAGTGGGTGCTATGTATTCTAAATTTTAGATTGATCAGAATCGGGGGTTTCGGGAAAAGTCCCAATGGGGGTTTGTCTAAGTTTAACATAGTTTGACTGTAATTGAGGCGAGTCACCTCATAACCAGTGACGGGGATAAATTCGCCTTCTGGGGTTTGGCCCCCCGATTTCCCTATGGGGGGCTACCACGCGAGTCACTACTAAAGTGAGCCCGCGGATAGGGTTAGCTCCTGCATCGTTATCCCAAAAGCTTCTTCCCGACACAAAAAGGCTGCTAAGGCTCCAATTTCTTGAGGTTGAATCATTCTCTTTTGAGGATTAGTCTTTTTTGTTGGTTGAATGTATTGATCTGGATTCTGGTCCTCTACTGTTTCAGCAATATGTGTCATCGAGATTTTCCCAAATAGGGATGGGGCTGAAATAATGAGTCCTTACTATGCACAAGGAAGCGATTTGACTGAGTTTGTTGATATGGAGCATGGGGATTTTTACGAGTATCAGGATTATGTTTATACCTTGTGTTTCCCAAGAAAGATTGATTAAGCAAATGGGAACTGTTTCTGAGGAAACTATACAGGAATTTGGTCTGGCTTTAGCTGTTGTTTTAAACAAAGGCGCGATCGTGTCAATTGAGGAATCAGCCGAGAAACCGAAGCCCCAGAAACCGGGTTTCTTTTCACCATCTCTATCCCTCACGCAAAATTGATCACAGAAACCCGGTTTCTTTCACCCCACCGAGAAGCCTCGAAACCGGGTTTCTTTCAACCCTTTGTGTCGATCAACCAACATTGACAAGAGAAACCCGGTTTCTGTCTATCTCAAGTTTTCTCTACTCCCGTCAATTGAGAAACCGACTCCGCACAGAAACCGGGTGGGAGCATAAATCTCTAGTTTCCTATGACAATTTCTGTTGAATCGAAAGTTTTTGATGGATGATGTCGATGTGGATGAGTACACCATAAATACGTCTGTTATTTTGCCAACCCATTTCAATCAGTAGATAACGATCGCGATCATCGGTATCTAAAACCAGTTCGCTAGTTACTTCAGGATCATTTCTCAAAAAATCTAGGTAATCTTACAGTAGTTTATTAATAGCTTGGCGCATTGTTTGAGTTCGGGAATCCATGAAATGATAACCTCCTCTATAATATCAAGAGATAGTAGGTTGGGTTAAACGCGCTGAAACCCAACACTCTCACTCCCAAAAAAGCCTTAAGCTCCTATTCCAAAAAAGCTAGTTGTTGGGTTTCGTTACCTCAACCTACAACTTTGATATTTGCATGGGCGTAATTAGCGATCGCGTTATTAAACAGCAGGATGATGTTTAATAACCCGTTCCCCAGACGCGATCGGGCTTTTTTTCGGAACAAAGGGCACAGAGCCAGAGCCAGAAGCGCGATCGCGTAATCGGGAAAGCTTTTTATGAACCACAAAGGGCACAGAGAGCACAGAGGAAGAGGAAGCGATCGCGTCTTTGATTAACTTTTCCTGACAGGGTTCGAGATTACTCAGCGCGATCGCGCCTGAAATTAGCCCTTGGGAGTGGCTGTATAGCGATCGCTTAATCCTTTGAGTGTCATATTTTCTTTAATCACATCATGGGGGATTAAGACATATTTCCAAGGTTTGCCACCGTGCTTTAGCATATATTCTGAAGCATATTGACACCATTTAACGGCGACATCTTTCTTAGCAAGCACTTGAGGATCGTTGATTTCATTTCGAGATTTAGGTTCAAGCATATAGATAAATTCTTCTGTTTCGGCAACAAAATCCGGTTGATATTCTGGATAGCCTCCATCCCATTTGTAATAAAGCTGAAATTGTCCAAGGACGGGTTTAAACCATTTGATGGCATCACGTTCTAAAATTACTGCTAATATTCTTTCGGCTTCCGATTGAAATTTTTGTTGTGGATAAAGACATTTAGAGAAGCCTGTAAACAGGTATTGCGACATATTGCTTTTGTCTTGTGGCGAATTGTGATAATCAAGGATATTCTTCACCTTTGTCGTATAGGCAATACCTTTTAGGACTGTTGTAAAACCTTTACTAATTGTTACTTCATAATCTGTGGTGTCTTCCCAGAAATTTTGTTGCATCTGGCTATGGACAATTTGGGCGATTTCCCTTTGGTAATAGCATAAAACTTTCTGGGTATCTTCTTCTGATAAATCAGTCATAAAATAATTGATGACTTGACTGGCAAGATCATAGAGTAAATCTGCATTTTCGTCATAGGAAATATCATCAAAATTAACTAAATTTTTGACAATATAATTTTCTAATTTAGATTCTAAAAAGGTTTCTTCTTTCCTTTCTAGGTATTGACTTTTACCACTATGCAAAGATTGAATATGTAATTCTTCTGGGGAAGGAACGGGATAATTTAAAGCTGTCAGATCGAGAGCAAAAGACGTGAAACCCGATCGCTCTTCACCTTTAGGAATAACAAGAATGTTAGGAATATTAATAGTTTGCTGGATGAGGAAATCAGTTGTTTTCGCGACGATCTCTTCAATATTTGGAGGTGTTATTACGCCCTCAATTTCTAGTTGTTTATGCTGATATTCTCTGGCTACTTTTTCGCACATCGTTGCCTGAACTTTTGGGGATGTAAGATGGGCAGTAGTTGGGACTTCCTCCGGGCGACTTTCAAGTTTTCGGATTTCTTCGTATGTAATATCTGCAATCTTTTTTTCTACAGGTGATTGAAATAGGGGGGGGTGAATATTTTGGGGTTTTGTTTCAGGTAAATTATCAGGTAAATTATTTTTTTGTTGGGGCTGAATGCCTAGATTTTTGCTGAGATTGGATCGCGAAATGAATGTTTGAGTCTTTTCTTGTAAGTCTTCATCTGTGAGAATGATTTCTTGTAAGCGGATTTGTGACTCTGTTTTTTTTGCTTCATCAACAATTTCTTGGAATTTGTCATGGGCAACAATATTTAGGCGATCGACAATTTCTACACCTGTACGCATTCCATAAGGCAAACGTAAACCGCGTCCGATAGATTGCTCGATCAGGATTTTAGAATTTGCGGCTCTTAAAGGGACAATTGTATAGAGGTTGGTGACATCCCAGCCTTCTTTGAGCATATTGACATGGATAACTATTTCAGTAGGTTCATTTGGATGTTCTACTTTGAGCAATCGCTCTACCATTTCATCTTCTTGAGCTCCTGTTTTACTAGAATCAACTTGAATAACTTTATCTTTGTAATTCCCTTGATAAAATTCATCAGATTTTATTAATTCCATTAATTTTGACGCGTGGTTAGTATCACGGGCAATCACTAACATAAAGGGTTTAACAATTGGTTTTCCCCTTGGGATCGCGTAGGCTTTTAACTCATTTTTAATCTTTTCGTGTAGATAGATACCGTCTTCTAATTTAAGACGCTCGATCGCGTCGGCTGACATAGCTTTAGGGTTAAAGTCTTTGCGAGTAACAACGGCAGGATCTTTAACAAATCCATCGGTTATAGCACGTCCGAGGGGATAATCATAGACTACATTTTTAAAGTATTCTGTTTTTTTACTCGTTTCTATAAAGGGAGTCGCGGTGACTTCTATCCCCATTAATGGTTTTAATTCATTAATAGCGCGAACTCCTGCTGAGGCACGATATCGGTGCGATTCATCCATTAAGATTACTAAATCTTTTAATTGGGATAAATAATCGAAATAGCTTTCGCCCAAATATTCGGATAGTCGTTTAATTTTTGGGCTTTTACCGCCACGCACTTCAGAGTTTATTTTTGAGATATTAAAAATATTAATTTTGCAACGGGCAAAACCAGTAATGATAGATGACTTTTCGTAGTTATCTCCTGTAATGATTTCAGGGGCATCAATCGCAAATTCCGAGATACCCGTAAATACATATTTTGAGGTATTGGGCGTGAAATCGGTAATTAGTTTGTTATAAATGGTCAGATTCGGTGCTAGGACAAAAAAGTTGTTGATGTTATGGGCTAAGTGTAAATAGCTGATAAAAGCACCCATGAGTCGCGTTTTACCAACACCTGTGGCTAGGGCAAAACATAAGGATGGAAACTCGCGATCGAAGTCCGTAAACTTAGGAAATTCGTCTTTTATCGCAGCTATATTTGTTTCTCGATCTCTGATGTCTGGGATGGGTAATATTTCACAAATACGATCGAGAATTTCTAAGGATTCGCGCTGGGGACGGCGCAGACTCAGACGATTAGCAATGTTATTAACAAGTTGATTCATTCTATGTTCTCCATGTCAAATAGTGATAGTTGTCCGTATTTGGGGGGGGCTTTTGGCAGGTTTTCGATTTTGAGGCTGTAATCATCGTGTCCCCATTCACAGCGTGAAAGAATTTGTTTAGGAATTTTTTTGACTGTGAGGTTGGGGAATATGTCTGTTTTGCCTCGAAAGGCGGTACATAAAACGAGCAGGGTGCGCTCTTTTCCTACTTCTTCAGCAAGTTTTGATAATTGTTCGTGACTAAGATTTTGGGTGGTGACATAGATAAAGTCGCGTTCGGTGGAGTAGCCATGTTGCCAATAGAAGGTGTCTGATGGTGAGTATCTGAAGCCTTCAATTTTACAGAGTGCTTCGGCAAGCATTTCGGCATTATAAGTTTTGTTGATAACCCAATTATCCCATTTATCTTTTTCGAGTAGGGATGGTGCAAGGTGATAGTACCGAAATCCGCCGCCACCTTTCCAGTTAAGGGCTTTGCTAATTCCACCTTGATCTTCGCCATCAATTACTTTCTGAAGTCGGGGAATGATATGGGTATGACAATGTTCGCCAAGTTCAATCATAATCC
>JBEDKD010000053.1:0-12229 GCA_041172365.1 Cyanobacteriota bacterium
CAATGGCTTTGTGGAACCACTCCGATCCCATCCCGAACTCGGCTGTTAAACGCAGATGCGGCGAAGATACTTGGCGGGTCACTGCCTGGGAAAATAGCTCGATGCCCGGTTAATTTTCAACAAAATCCCCTCTATTACTAGAGGGGGTTTTGTTTTTGATGGCATAAATTAACTAGGGTAAACCTGTACACGGCAATGTCGGTGATCCTGGTTGAGTAAAGGTTGCACTACCTTGATTGATTGAATGACGCGGCTATAATGTCAACGTTCTTTAATTTTGGACTAATACTTGTCTGATTAGCGTCGATCGCGCTGGTTTCCGGTAAATTGGTATTCACGTTTTGAGATGCTTTGAACACAGCCCCACTAACGGCTAAAACGCAACGGAAACCCTTACTGGTTAAAAATAGTAGCCCGAATGATTCAAGAAGTATTTAATGGCCAAGAACGATTATCCTTGTTAGAAAAACAGGTAATCTCTCAATTCAGTCAAATCAATTCACCTGTAACTCTTCCAGAACTTTTACAGATTTTACCCCTATCACCACCTGAGTTATTTCAGGCGATTCAATCTTTAAGCAGACGTTCATTATAGTCATTTCAACGTATATTAAGAAATTAAAAAAAAAACAGTCACAGTAGGAATTGGCTAGATTTAACGAGTCTCATTTTTATTTAGAATGACTATACACCACAAAGGCACTAAGGCACTAAGGAAGAAGAAATGCCTCAGAAGTAATACACCACAAAGGCATAAAGGCACTAAGGAAGAAGGAATGCCTCAGCAGGAAGTCCTCAGAAGTAATATAATCATTTCAACGTATATTGAGAAATTAAAAAAACGGTAACAGTAAGAATTGGCTAGATTTAACGAGTCTCATTTTTATTGGGAATGACTATAATTGAAAAGATTATACAAGATAAATTAACATTATTTACGGTATCAACTGTGATTAGGGAATATCTGAAAATCCTCAATACCGGACAAAATATTTAAAAGTTAATGCATATAATCCAACCCTTAAGGAATCTGTAGGGCGGGTTGATCAATTTTCTCCTCTGTGCCTAGAGATATTGGTGAACCCGCCCCAACAGGTGATGACACTTTTTCCGCGGCTTTACCTGACAAGATTAAGTAGTATATTCCGCGTTAATCTTCACATAGTCATAACTTAAATCACATCCCCATGCTTTCGCACTTCCGACACCATTTCCGACACTTACTTTAATCAAAACGGTATCTTCTTTCAAATAGGCTCCCGCAGCCGCGGCTTTCATATAATTACTGGCGGCATCGCGATCGTATTCTAAAGGTTGGCCGTTTTCCATCATTAAGAAATCGCCTAATTGAATTCGCACATTATTCTGATCAAAAACCACTCCTGCACGTCCCGCGGCCGCGGCAATTCGTCCCCAATTCGGATCGCGTCCAAATATCGCGGCTTTTACTAAAGATGATCCTACTATTGTCTTCGCGATTTTACTGGCTGATGTTTCATCTTGGGCTCCTGTGACTTCTACTTCTATTAAACAAGTCGCCCCTTCTCCATCGCGCGCGATCGCTTTGGCTAAATAAATACAAACTTCCGTTAACATCGCCTCTAATTTATCCGCTTCAGGTCCTTTTTCCATAATCGCGGGGCTGCGAGATTGGCCATTGGCTAAAGCTATTAAACTATCATTGGTACTCGTATCCCCATCTACTGTAATTTGATTAAAACTACGATTGGCGGCTCGAGTTAACATTTCTTGCCATAATGAGGTTGATACTAGCGCGTCGCAGGTGACAAAGGCTAACATCGTTGCCATGTTGGGGTGAATCATTCCTGATCCCTTACAAATGCCTCCGATCCGTACTGCGCGATCGCCAAACATTGTCTCTAACGCGATGGTTTTCGGTACTAAATCTGTGGTACAAATTGCCTTAGACGCGTCATCGGAACCCGTTTCCGACGCGGCTGCGACTAATTGGGGAAGAGCCCCTTTTAAGACATCCATCTTAATCCGTTTGCCGATAACCCCAGTGGATGCTAATAAAATTGAGTCTGGGGAAATATTTAACACCGCGGCTAAGGCTTGGGCACTTTCTACTGTGTCTTGCCAACCCGCTTCTCCTGTTGCCGCGTTAGCTTGTCCCGCGTTACACAAAATTGCCCTGGCACTGGCTTTGGAGTCTAACCGTTGCCGACAATAGTCTACACACGCGGCCCTTACTTGCGATGTGGTGAAGACTCCAGCCGCGATCGCGTCCACTTCCGACAAAATCAAAGCCAGATCCGGTAAACCAGAAGGTTTTAACCCCGCGGTGATACCCGCCGCCTTATACCCTTTGGGTGCCGTTACACCACCCTCGATCACTTTCCACTCTGCCATAAAAAAATCTCCCGACAGTCTTTAACAGATTTTAGATTACGCGATTTTCGAGTGCCAAAATCTTAAATCAAAAATATAAAATCTGTAATTGCTGACAGGGGATTATATCACGAAAAAACCTGATTTCTCTAAAGAAACCAGGTTTCTCTCCAACTCATCACAAAGAATTTCATCTATTTGGGATCTTCCTTCATCCAAGGAAGTACATCCATGCAGTATTCTGCGGCGGT
Source organism: Cyanobacteriota bacterium (assembly GCA_041172365.1). Classification (GTDB taxonomy): domain Bacteria; phylum Cyanobacteriota; class Cyanobacteriia; order Cyanobacteriales; family Microcoleaceae; genus JBEDKD01. Next base: position 2,604 of record JBEDKD010000053.1, read on the forward strand.
GCGACTCAGTTGAGTTTGTTGACGATTCTTGACATTATGTTGCTGACGGTTCATTAGACTACGCAATTCTTTATCGACTGACATATTTTTGTCTCCACTTTAGATCATTAAAAAGGCAATTAGGAGTATCACTGAATTAAGTGATTTATTAACGGTTATCATTGGCGGAAGATGTAATATCTACACCTAATTCAGCCGCGGCACGATTTAATAAGGATTGCTGACGGTTTCTGACTTGCACTTGTTGACGCAGCATAAGGTTACGGGCTTTTTCTTGGGTAGACATGATTTTTTTCTCCGGTTTTTTTCTAATGGGATCAATCAATTTTGGGGGATAAAAATTTCAACTTTCCCCCGATAAAAAAGGAATTGTTGAATGATATCTCGAACAAGGCAAAAACTTTTTTAGCTCATCGAAGCACTACTACGATCGTAATTGCCTTCGGAATTTGACATCGGTTTACCTTGAATATGACCGCGATATTCCACATCTTCCATCCCTACTTCCGCGGCTACGCGATTTAATAGAGATTGTTGGCGATTCTTGACAATGTGGTGATGACGCATCATCAGATTCCGTGCTTGATCTTCAGTTGACATACTTTTTCTCCTGATTGCTTGTTTCTGTTCTAAAGGTTGTTTTTTTCCCTTCATTGATAACTATAACAGAAACTTTCTGTAGTGCAAGATACAAAACTCATTTTTTTACAAATCTTAATATTTGTTTAATAATTTTCCCGCTCCAAAACGCCAAAAAGCCCTCCCAGAAAAGCTTAGAGGGTTTTTAGGGTTTTGTTTTTTGATTTTGAATTATGCCTAGGGAGATATCGCAATGGACAAGAAGAAGAGAACTGATCAGAGTCGGGTCAATTTATGAATTGATCCGACAATCTCTTGAGATTCCAGATACGCGAGGATGATAAGTATAAAATTTTACTTGCCGCCAAAGTATTTTGCCGAGATTTTTGCGGAATTTACTGAGAAATTCAATGTTTTGTGTATAATTTTATACTTACACCCTCCTGTTATAGCCAGAGTCAAGAGTCAGGAGTCAGGAGTCAGGATCGGTGTGGGATGCTTAAGTATTAAGGGTTTGTGCAATCATTAATGTCCTAACCGCCTTGGCGACTGCTATATTTGCCCCTTCCTTCTTCCTTCTTCCTTCTTCCTTCTTCCTTCGTTAGAGAGGTCGATAGACGCGATAATTAATATTAGGGAAGATATTGTCGATCGCCTCAACCTTTTCCAACCAACCAGAGTCAACCGTACCGACGTTAATTTCCTGATAGAGTTTCTGGAAACGCATGAGGTGCGATCGCGTGCGTCGAACCGCGTAGGGAACCATAGTGCCAGTCCGCATAATAAAAGCCCAATCAGAAGACTGCGCCAAAAGCAATTCCCGTGCCGCCTGATTAAGAGCGCGCCATTGTAACTCATCCTCGGGTTCGCGTAAAGATAACTCAATCATCCGCTCCGCACCCTTATGTAAATGAGGATAAATCCAAGCATTAGTCTCATTTAACCAATACTCATGGAAACCCCGGAAACCCCAACTCGACTGAGAGGGACGACAAACCTGTTGATTAGGATATTCCTGCAAATACTCAGCCAAATGCGTCATCGCGTAAGTATTTTGCTCAAACCAAGTCTTACGGAAAAGAAAATCTAAAAACCAAGGTCCCTCATACCACCAGTGTCCAAATAACTCCGCGTCATAAGGAGAAACAATAATCGGCGGCCGCGACATCAAATGATGAAGATGTTCCACTTGACGCTCCCGATTAAAGGTAAAATTCGCCGCGTGTTCCTGAGCCTGTTGTCTAGCCCAATAGGGATCATAAAGTTCCTTTTGACCTAAATCTAAACCACGACCTGTAATTTTGTGATACTTAATCCCTGTATTCTTTCGTTGACCATTGGGCATAATATAAGGTTTAATATACTCATATTCCGCTTCCCATCCCAAGTCTTTATAAAATTCCCGATATTCCACAGCCCCCGGATATCCCACCTCCGAGGACCAAACTTGTTGAGATGATTCTTGATCGCGGGCAAAGACAGCTACCCCAGATTCACTAAAAATCGGAGCATAGGTCCCAAAGCGAGGACGGGGATGGGCGTAGAGCACACCATGTCCATCGGTCAGAAAATAACGGAGGCCCACGTCCGCTAACATTCGCTCTAAACCCTCAAAATAGCCACATTCAGGCAACCAAATCCCTTTGGGGGGACGACCAAAATTTTCTTCATAATGTTCACAGGCCACTTTAAGTTGTGCCCACACCGCTTGGGGATACATTTTCATTAAAGGTAAATACCCATGAGTTGCACCACAAGTAATAATTTCGAGGTTATTGCTATCCTGAAATTTTTTAAAGGCCCCCACCAGATCCCGGTTATATCCTTCCCAGACTTTGCGGACTTCATGGAAATGGGAAGTGTAGTGTTCTGAAAGGTAGCGTAAATGACCATTATGGGCATTATGTTCAATTTCTAATTCCGCAAGTTCTGTTAATTTTTGTAAATGTTCTTCGTAACGCTCTTGTAGTAGGGGATCGCGTAACATTGACACCAAGGGAGGTGTGATACTCATGGTGATTTTAAAGTCTATTCCGTCCCGCTTAAGTCCCTCAAATACTTGGAGTAAGGGAACATAGGTTTCGGTAATGGCTTCAAATAGCCATTCTTCTTCGAGGACGTAATCGCTTTCTGGATGGCGGACGAAGGGGAGATGGGCGTGGAGGACAAGGGCGAGATAGCCAATAGCCATAGTGTTTCTAATTGTATAAGGATCTAAGGGGCGGCTGGACTGCTGTATTTAAGTTTAAGGTTTTCTGGACATAAGATAACAGTTAATTATCAGTAATTTTTGACGTGATACTATAAAAAGTTGTGAGTCGGAGAATTTATTTTCCTATATGTTGCTTCTGAGTCTCAACTCGGAGAGTTTCTACTGCCGTATCGCGCTTTTCAAATAGGCTCTCGGTATGATCATGGTATTCGGGGGAGTGGGCAACGGACTTTTACCAGTTTTACCCACTCCCCATCAGAGGGCTTAATCATAATATTTGTATCAACCCATCTTTTTTTCGGCAAAATTTAGGTAAAATTTGGAAGAGTCATCATGGGTAAATTTCTCAGTATAAATGGTCTTAAATCTTTAGATCAACCACAATTAGAAATCTGGATTAATGGAGTTTTTTCTCATTATCAATTAGGGAGTCTTCCCCATTATATACCACGTTTAGCCAAGGTTGATGTCGGTCTTTTTGCTGTCCAAGTTAAAACGCTCGAAGGACTGGCTTTAAAATCGGGTAATCTTACTCATTCCTTTCCTTTGATGAGTGTAATTAAACCTTTTTTACTTCTTTATTTACTTTGTCATCTTGGCGAAAAATCGGTTTTTTCTCGTGTGGGGAAAGACTCCTCTTCTCTTCCTTTTAATTCCTTGGGACAATTGACAGAGGATTGTAATTTTCCCCGCAATCCTATGATTAATAGTGGCGCGATCGCGTTATCGGAACTATTACCCGGTAAAGATAGTTTTTCCCGTTGTGAAACTTTGCGACTATGGTTAAATGAACAAGCCAACTGTAACTTGATTTTAGATGAATTAATGTTAGATTCGGTTAATTCTAGTCCCAAATATCGCAATCAAGCGATCGCGTTTGAATTAGCCGCCGCGGGGATTATCAACGATTGGCAAATAGCCTTAGATACTTATAATCATATCTGTTGTTTATCGGGAACTATTCGCGATTTAGCTCAATTAGGTTTATTATTAGTCAAACCCCCTTCTGTGGAAGCGCGATCGCATTTTTGTACCGTAAAAGCCTTAATGACAACTTGTGGATTATATCAAGCCTCCAGTCGTTTTGCCGTGACAATTGGCCTACCGATGAAGTCGGGTGTCAGTGGCGCGATTTTAGCCATTGTACCTCGTCAAGGTGTTATTGCTTGTTATAGTCCTCCCCTGGATGAAGAAGGTAATTCTGTAGTCGGTTTATTACTCTTAGAAAAAATGGCCCAAGAGTTACATCTGAGCATTTTTGATTAAATTTTAGACTTGTTTTAACCGCAGATAAACGCAGATAAACGCAGATGAAGTTAGATGATTATTCGGCTAAGAGATTTTGAAATCTAATATCATCCCTGATTTTATCAAAATCTGTGTCTGTTGTCAAGGTTATTTTTACCCATTCGTGGTTAAGTTTTAAGGCTTCTTGCAAACAAAATATCGCCGGATCGATATTATCCCGTTTGGCAAAATGACAGGCTTTATTATACCAAGTTAAGGCTTGATTGGGTTTTAACGCGATCGCCTGATCATAAGTCGCGATCGCGTCTTCATCTCGTTGTAAATGACTTAACGCGATGGCTTTAATATTCAAAAAATCTATGCTCTCTGGTTCATTTTTTAATAATTTTTCGACAAAATCAAGAGCTTCCGGCTCGCGTTGCAGGAAAATTAATGTCCAAGCTTTACCCTGTTTGGCTTCAACTAAATTGGGATTCATTCGCAAAGCCTTATTATAGTCCGATAAAGCTTCTTCATAGTGTTTTAAGTCCCTTAATAATAAAGCCCGATCACTTAAAATAGCCGGATCATTCGGTTTTAATGTCAAAGCTTTTTCATAGGCAGATATCGCCTCATTATGGCGTTTTAACAGACGCAATGAGTCTCCTTTTAAGGACCACGCGCTAGGATGATTGGGTTCTTTTTGTAACACGTTTTCGTAAGAGTCTAAGGCTTCATTATATTTCCTGATGCCACTCAGACAAATTCCTCGTAATAACCATCCATTCACATTATCCGGTTTCAGCTTTAGTGTTTCATCATAAGACACGATCGCGTCGTGATATCGTTTTAAGTAATATAAACAATTGCCCCTTGCCATCCACACTTGATGAATCCCTTGATCAAACTCTGTTTCTTGATAATTCGGATAATGTTCGATGATGTAATCATAACACGCGATCGCCTCCTCATATCGTTCTAATACCCCTAATGCTTTACCTCGATTCATCCAGATCACTTCATAGGCATCGGGCTTAATTGCCAAGGCTTTATCTAAACAAAAAAGTGCCAGTTTTGCCTGTTTTAATTGTAACAGGAAAAAGGCTAAAATATCCCAAGCATTGACAAAAATATCTCTCGGTTGTTTCACCGCTCTCAAAAGATAAATTATTAACCCCAATAACAGGAAAAATCCCAAGATACCACCAATGGGACGAGAAGAAAATAAAAAAGCCCCAATTTCAATCATATTTAATGGAATATGCAAAAAAGAGGCAATACCAACGGAAGAGAGTAGCAAAGCCCGATTAAAACCGGGTAAAAACCAAAGTAATGCAAATAAAATTCCCAGGGTTGCCATACTTGATAATCTTAATTTATTTTGCCAAGAAATCGGCAACCAAGGTTCGATAATACCATAGCCATCTAAAGGGGGTATCGGTAAAAGATTGAATAGTAAAACGTAGATATCTAAGACAATTAAAAAAGCTAACAAAGGCGGAATCCAATCCCCATTACTAAAAGCCAAAAATTGTTTTGTTGGAGAAATTGAGGGAAAAATACCCGCCCAAAAAGGAATGGCTAAAATTAAAGCAAATAACCCACTTGCCAAAGGTCCGGCTGCGGAAACAGCACTTTGCCAGAAACGATTTCGTAATTCATTTTTATTAATATAAACGGCCGCCCCTGGTAAGGGAATCCCTCCTAATAATAGAAAAATAATGGGGAGAATTAGACTAAACATGGGATTGGTATATTTAAAGGGATTTAAGGTGAGATATCCTTTCTCTTTAACGGATTTGTCTCCCCCCCAATACGCGACGATCGCGTGTCCAAACTCATGGAAACAAACCGATAAAATCCATCCCGCAAAAATGAACCCTGAAAACATGAAAAGATTTGGATTTAACCTCATTTTTCTTGGTCTCCTTTCTCGACACTGATCTTTTTTTAGCCCATTTTTTCGACTTTGAGTTGTTCCTTACCAAATCTTAATAGTTGTTACATTTATTTACAAAAACACATAATTGTTAAGTTTCTCAACAGATTCGCGATCGCGGAGAGAAAAAGACACCTTTTGAGGGATAATCAAAGTTAAGGGATTTAAGAGCTGAGAGAGCTATCCCTCAGAGCAAAGAGAAAAAATTAGAGATAATCTGATGTTTTCAATACAAAATGAGGGGAGTGTCACAGATATAATGTCAAATCGAAAATCCGTCACGTTAACTCATTAAAAAAAGGAAGTCACTCTTATGAAAAAATTATTGAGAGGATTACAGGAATTTAAAACGAATTATTACCAAAACCATATCGAGTTATTTGAAAAATTAGTACATGGCCAAAAACCTAGGGTTTTATTCATTACTTGTGCCGACTCTCGTATTAATCCCAATCTTCTCACACAAACGGAAATAGGGGAATTATTTATTATTCGTAACGCGGGTAATATTATCCCCCCTTTTGGTGCGGCGAATAGTGGTGAAGGTGCAACCATTGAATACGCGATCCACTCCTTAGAAATTCAACATATTATTGTTTGTGGACATTCCCATTGTGGCGCGATGAAAGGACTTTTACAATTAAATGATTTAAGAGAAGAAATGCCTTTGATGTATGGTTGGTTGAAACACGCGGAAGCTACACGACGTTTGGTAAAAGAAAATTATAGTCATTACCAGGGCAAAGAGTTATTAGAAATTACCACAGCAGAAAATGTCTTAACCCAAATTCAAAACCTCAAAACTTATCCCGTGATTCAATCTAAATTATGTCAAGGCAAATTGCATATTTACGGATGGATATATTATCTGGAAACAGGAGAAGTTTTCGCTTACGATCCTGATACTCGCTCTTATATTCCTCCCCAAACTCAGCTTTCCCACGATGAAAGCGAAGAAGATTCTATTTCTGAGGAAACTATTCCCAGTGCTCCTCCCGCGAGCGCGTGTGAATTACCTCTCTATCACCCTATTCATTATTAATGGGTGATGGGGAATGGTTAATGGGTAATTGTAGGTTAGGTTGCATCATCGCGTATTCCTATTAACAAACCCTGAAAGTATGCAAAATCTACAGGTAATATTCTACCTGGGAAAGATTGCGATTGTCCTATTTGTGAAAAATTAGGAGTTGATGTGATAATTTTTCCTGGTAATGATCGAAATTGTCGCCGTGGTTTTCATAATACTTATGTATTTTATCGGAAATTTAAAACTATTTTGAATAGTTTACTCCCCAATCAAATTTCTTAGTGCTTATGTCTTAGGCACTCTACCAAACAATACCTTCGCCCAACCTCACAAAAAATTTGTAGGTTGGGTTTCGCTTTCCCCCCGCCTCAACCTAGGAAGAAATGGCTTTATTGATAGAAATTCGTTGGGTTTCGTGCCTCAACCCAACCTACCAAGAAATGGCTTTATTGATAGATGAAAGTTCCCCTCAAGGGAGGGAAAATCATTTTTAGGCTTGAGTTTGGACGTTTTTTTGTCGCTTTTTGCCTATACCGAATCTGGGGAATAATTGATATTTTACATACCAGCCAAAGGTGACAAATAAAATAATCACTAATGCACCTATTCCCACGGGACTTGGCAACCAAAACACTGCCTCTAAATGATTAATTTCTCCGGGTTTTAATTGCCAAATAAGTGCTTTTCCTTCTGGTAAAATTTCTAGTGGTAGAGCATTTTTGGCATCTGGAGAAATATTTTTCGCACCCCAAGGGGTATTCAGGCTCAAGTGTAAGTCTAAGAGGTTCCCTGGACTAATTAAGACATTATCATTGGGAGAGCGTACTGATAATTCCCGTAAATCCACTTCTAAATTTACCCGATTTCGTAAGAAGAAGACAAAGTTATTTTGCTTGACTTTGAGATGGGATTTCCACTGGGGTAAATCGTTCTCTAATTGAATATCTCCCTTGGTTTTATTCCCGGCAATGGGGTTGAAAAAAGCATTGAATTTCTGTGACAGTTCCTTACCATTGTTAAAGGGAATAATTACCTTTATTTCTTCATTAGAGACTTTTTTCGTTCTCCCTTGTAGTCTTCTGGCACGGCGATCGATGGTGTTAAAATATCCTTGAATTGTGCTATTACTAAAACTGGTAACTTGTTCTCCCAGTTTAATAATTTGCACGATTTCGCCATGAGTTTGACTGTCAAAATTGATCTTGACATCGGATTGAACACAACCTGTTAAAACAAGAATCGCGGAAATGACGATCGCGATTTTTTTGAGAAAGTTTGGCATAATAATTAACCTTGTCTTGCAGCGACACCTAATTGTGCAAATAAAAGACTAGGAAGATAAGAACCCCCCCCTACCCATTCCGGTTGATTTCCTAAATCAACTAAATTCTTAAAGGCCTCAAAAATACTTCCTGCTACCATTGTATTTTTAACTCGGCCGACAATTTGACCTTTTTCTACCTTATAACCCAAATCTAAATTAACAGAAAATTCTCCTGCTAATTGATTAGATTGCCCCGCGCCTAATACCTGATCAATGATTAATCCTTCTTCCATATTCGCGATTAAATCTTCAGTGGAAGTGTTACCCGGAGCCAGACAAAGATTAACTAAACTCGGACTAGGGCGAGAAAGTCCTCCACGAAATCCATTTCCCGTTGATTCTACACCTCCACGGGTTGCCCAACGACGATCCCAATAAAATCCTTGAACGGTGCCTTTGTCAATTAAGATTTTTTGATGGGTGGGTGTACCTTCATCGTCAAAGGGACACGCGGAGGGGCCCATCGTCGGATCTTCAAAAAGGGTGACGCGCTCATCAAAGAGGGTTTCGCCTATTTTATCCGCCAGCGGTGATGATTTCTGCACTACTGTTTGGCCGGAGAGAATGGTACTAAAAAGACTTCCCAAGGTGCTCGCCGCCGATCGCGGTGTAAAAAGAACCGGATAAGAGCCACTGCTGATACTCGCGTTATTTTCGGCCCAACGATATTTTTGTAGTAAAGTCGCGAGGACGCGATCGCATTCTAAAGCGCGATCGCGGGCGACATCATAACTATAAATTTGCAAAAAGTCCTCACCACGGACCAAATTACCACCAAGGGAACCACTCAGAATTTGACTAGATCGTTCCGCATAAACACCTTCACTGGTGGCAATTTTTACGCGACTTTTACGACTATGAAAACTAACATCAACTAAGATATCAGAATTATACGCGTGTACCTGTTCAATCAGGTTTTTACCGATAGAAACTAATTCCTGTGTTGTCGGAGGAATATAGGAACTATCGGGGGTAATTAAGTGAAAATTACTAGCAAAATCACATTCGACGCGATCGCCAATTTCCGCAGTTTGGATCGCGGCATCGACAAGCTCCTCTAATCTACTTAAGTCAGTAGCACTGGCAAACCCCTGTTTTCCTTCATAAACAATACGAAGGGCGACACCTTCTATGGCCTTAGTTTGTAAGGACTTGAGGTGATTATTTTCAAATTCAATGGGGGTATCTTGACTAGAAAGATAGTAAACTTCCACCGCGGAAGCCCGCGAAGTGGCTAGTTTTAATAGGTTTTCTAAGGTAGAATCGCTCACGATAATATTGTTTTTGGGTACTGGTATTCAGGTTTATTTTAGAG
>JBEDKD010000054.1:0-3701 GCA_041172365.1 Cyanobacteriota bacterium
TCAACTGTCAATTGTTAATTATTAATTACCTAATCCCCATTACCTATTACCCATTACCTATTACCCATTACCTATTCCCTATTCCCTATTCCCTATTACCCTTAAGTGGGAAGGAGTTCCCCTGGACGTAAACGAGCCCATTTACCAAAATGTTCTTTAAAACTAGCACACCCGACGACATCCCATTCCATCTCAATTTCACCCTGACGAGGACGAATATTAACATTAATGCTAGGCTCAATCGGATCAAAATCAGGATTTTCTGTTAAATGGGGTTGTTCATGCTGGGTTTCTACCGCGTGGTAGGTGACACAGCTATCAACATAATCACAGTTTATACAAATACACATTGCTTTATCCTCACAACAAGGGAGCACTTTCTGCTAATGTAACTTAAGTAATGGGTTACTTGCCGAAAATCTCATATTGAGTTTTGTTACAATGTCAGATATTTCTCTTAAGGCTTTATCGCCTCAGTCTTGGCCTTTTGACTTGGAATTATTGCCACAACCAGCTTTTTTAGTGGGAGGCGCGGTAAGGGACGCGTTATTAGGGCGTTCCTCTGAGTATCTTGATTTAGATTTTGTGGTTTTGAAGGACTCGGTTAAAATTGCCCGTAAGTTAGCTTCTCATTATAACGCGGGGTTTGTTTTATTGGATCGCGAACGTCAAATTGCGCGGGTGGTTTTTCCTTCGGGGACGGTAGATATTGCCCAAGCCGAGGGGGGTGATTTATTAATAGATTTATATCGTCGGGATTTTCGCCTTAACGCGATCGCGTATAATCCTTTTACTGAGGAAATTATAGATCCTTTAGGGGGTCAACAGGATTTAAAGACAGGGCTGATTAATATGGTATCTGCCCAAAATTTACGCGATGATCCCTTACGATTATTACGCGCTTATCGTCAAGGGGCTCAATTAGGATTTTCGATCGCGTCTGATACTTTAACCACCATTCAACAATTAGCTCCTTTCCTACGTCAAATAGCCGTAGAAAGAATTAGGACAGAATTAGGTTATTTACTAATTAATTCCCAGGGACTTAAGTGGTTAATTAAGGCTTGGGAAGATGGGTTAATTGACTGTTTTTTTCCCAGTGCAGATTTGCGTTTTTCTCAATTAAGAGAAATCGAGGACTCGATAAAAGTATTAAGCGAAACTTGGTCAACTTTGGGGACAGAATTTTCCCGTTATTTACGAGAAACGATCAAAATGCCCTTATTTGCCTTAGCGAAATTAGCCCTTTTAGCCAGTTCCGATCCCGTTGTTGCGGAAACGGAATTACACTTATTAAAGTATAGTAATCTGGAGATAAGAGGCGCGATCGCGATTATTAAAGCCTTACCCAAATTACAAACAGCCGCCGGGGAGATGTCAGTAAGAGAACAATATTTTTTATTTCAAGAAGTGGGGAATATCTTTCCCGCCTTAGCCATAAGCGCGATCGTGTCAGGAGTATCACTGGAGGAAATAACCCCTTATATAGAAAGATATTTAAACCCAGAAGATCAGATCGCGCATCCCACACCATTAATTAGTGGAAACGACTTAATGGAAAAATTGAACCTACCCAAAGGGCCGCAAATAGGAGAAATGTTATTAGAAATTCAATTAGCCCGAATCGAAGGAAAAATTACCACACCCGAAGAAGCACTGAATTTTTTTAGGGGGTAATGGGTAATTGGTAATGGGTAATTGGTAATGGGTAATTGGTAATAGTGAACCATTTTCCTTCTTCCTTTGTGCCTTTGTGCCTCTGTGCCTTTGTGTTTCATTAATTATTGAGTCTTCCCTTACTATCGGTAATAGATAATAGTGAACCCTTGGGCTTCTTCCCTCTTCCTTTGTGCCTTTGTGCCTTTGTGTTTCATTAATTATTGAGTCTTCCCTTACTATCGGTAATAGGTAATAGTGAACCCTCTTCCTTCTTCCTTCTTCCTTCTTCAGTCACTTTCGACAAATCCAATTCCAGAGAGGATGACTAGAGCCTTGTTGTAAAATATAACGTGCTTGTTGTTCCAAACGTGCCTTATCCTTAACAGGAATACCCCATAAAATATTGCGACTTTGCCAGATTAACACACCCAATGTCATCCCAATACATAAACCCAAGCCAATAGCCGATAAACGATGATAAGCTAACCCGTAACGCACCGCAGCCCAGGTAAAAAATTGTAACCATAAGGCAATTTCATCTCGTAATCCCCATAGACTGAAAATACCTACTGTCAACCATAACAAGATTACGACTAACCATCGCGTATAAACGGTTAATTCATGTAGTTTTTGCACTTGTCCTTGAAAAACTATATCATCTTTAGGGTGACTTAATTCTGGTTTTTTACCATTTGAGTTTATCATATTTTTCTGGAAGAAGGAAGAAGGAAGAGGGAAGAAGGAAGAAGGAAGAAGGAAGAGGGAAGAAGGAAGAGGGAAGAAGGAAGAGGGAAGAAGCCATACCATCAATAATTTCAGCTATTAACAATGTCCTAATCGTCGAGGTTGCTATAAATATTACCAAAATTTATTATCTCAAATCCGATATCAAATGAAAAATTAATTAAAGAAACCAGGTTTCTGTTTTACCTCTGCACTCAAAGGTATAAATTAAGTCAAGAAACCGGGTTTCTGATCTCTGACTCTTTTCTCAAATGTCGATATTTTCTCAAGAAACCCGGTTTCTGGCTAAGTCACATCAAACAATCAAGCTTCTGAGGTAGAATTAGGTGTGTCCATCAGGGGCGGTAAAGGTGTCTTTTTTTCACTTTTTTCACGCCACCAAGCTAACAATGTACTCGCGATAAAAATACTGGAATACGCGCCCGCGGTAAAACCGACAATTAATGCCAACGCAAAATATTTAATGGTTTCACCGCCAAACAAGAAGATCGCGAATAATGTTAACAAAGTTGTCATTGTTGTATTTATCGATCGCGCCATTGTTTGATTAACCGCGTCATCCACTACTTGATCAATCGACTCCTCTGGATGTAGTTTTAACACTTCCCGCACGCGATCGTAAATAACTACGGTATCATTAACAGAAAAACCGATAATTGTCAAGAGGGCAACTACAAATAAACTATCAACTTCAATCCCCGCAACCAGCCCTAAAATTGAGAAAATCCCAATGGTAATCAAAATATCATGGAAAAGGGCAACAAAGGCAAAGAAAGCATAATCCAATTGAAAGCGAAAAGACAGATAAATCGTAATCCCGGCAAAGGAGACAAACACCGCGAGAAGTCCCATCGAAAATATCTGACGGCCTAGGGTTGGTCCCACCGTATCAATAAGAGTGGCTTGGGGATCAAACGCGCCAATTTTTTCAGTTAAAGCCGTTTGTAATTTAGTGCGTTGCTCCACATCTAAACTTTTAGTACGGATGGAAATACCCTGTTGTTTTTTATTAGCATCCGTCACAATTTGAATACTACTATTTCCCAAGCCTTGGGTATCTAAAACTTGACGTACATCTGCCAAATTAATGGGTTTATCGCAATTGCCTGGTTTAGTACAATCTAATTCTAATTGTAGTCTTGTACCGCCGATAAAGTCTAAACTCGGACGTAATGGCGCACGAATATCTGGGTTAGCCCAAGAAATAATCATCGCGATTAATCCTGCTAAGATTATTATACAGGAAAGCGTCCACCAAATTTTTCTTTGTTTGATAACACTAAATTGCATCATTATTA
>JBEDKD010000055.1:0-26517 GCA_041172365.1 Cyanobacteriota bacterium
GTGACAGGGCTGAGATGCCAGTAAATAATGGCTTTGGTGGTGTCGCCATTCAGTAATTCTTGCATCTGGGGGAAGGTGGGGCTATCGACTTGTGTTTGCCAACCTTTTTCCATCCATTTGATGCAAAAGTTTTTCCGTTCTTCTGCTTTTTGAAGGGCTTTCACTTTGTCGCCAGATTCGACTAATGTATCGACTTCTAACTGGTAAAATCCGGCAAATTTACGCGAGAGTAGCTGCTTTTGTAGTGGGCCAGTTTTAGAGTCTAAAAGTAACTGTTCTAGCAGGGTGGTGGCAGTGGTAAGATATTCGTTAGTTTTGGCATCTCCTAAACTGCGGCAGACCATAATTAAGCCTTGCAAAACTTCGAGATAAACTTCTGGGATGAGGGGGTTTGTGAGGTATTCGCAGGCTTGTAGATAGCTGGCTTTTGCGTTGTAGAAATATTGAGAACGGACGGCTTTTTGTTTACCATATTCGTAGTGTGCCTCGCCTTTTTTCTTGTGTAATTGACCACAAGCGACGCGATAGTCGCGATTACTTGGCAGATATTTCTGTAAGCCTTCATCCCAGTTTTGGATGGCTTCTAAGTAGCGCCCGGAATCGAAAAATGCCCAACCTCGATTTGCCCAAGCCATCCAGAATTGATCGTGAGTGATTTCTAAGGCTTTGTCGTAAGCCGCGATCGCCTCACTGTAGCGCCCTAAACCGTTGAGGGCACTGCCGAGTCCGTTCCAGGCATGGTGGTAGTTGGGGTCAATTTCTAACGCTTTCTGGAGGGGCGCGATCGCGTCATCGTAGCGCCCTAAATCGTTGAGGGTAGTGCCGAGTCCGTTCCAGGCATAGTGGTAGTTGGGGTCAATTTCTAAGGCTTTCTGGAAAGCCCGTATCGCGTCATCGTAGCGCCCTAAACCGTTGAGGGCATTGCCGAGTCCGTTCCAGGCATAGTGGTAGTTGGGGTCAATTTCTAACGCTTTCTGGAAGGGCACGATCGCGTCATCGTAGCGCCCTAAATCGTTGAGGGTAGTGCCGAGTCCGTTCCAGCCATCGACGTATTTGGGGTTAATGTCTAACGCTTTCTGGAAGGGCACGATCACGTCATCGTAGCGCCCTAAACCGTAGAGGGCATAGCCCAGTCCGTAGAGGGCATAGTGGAAGTTGGGGTTAATGTCTAACGCTTTCTGGAAAGCCCGTATCGCGTCATCGTAGCGCCCTAAATCTTCGAGGGCATTGCCGAGTCCGTGCCAGGCAAGGTGGAAGTTGGGGTCAATTTCTAACGCTTTCTGGAAGGCCTTTTTTGCCTCCACAAAATTACCTGCATAATAGCTATCTCGTCCTTGATTAAATAACTCTATTGCCTCTGGACTGATTTCTCTTTTTTCAGGCGGGGGCTGATCTGATTTATCTGTGGGAGTCGTCGGGTTACTTTTGCCATTGATATTCTCTATCGGCAAAATTGGCTCATTTTTAGGCTGTATTACCTCCCCAGATTGTTCTCTACCCTCATTTTCCCTTGCCAACAATTCCCGCCCAATCTTTCCGGAGATTTCACTTTTGTTAGATTGCAGTGCAATAGCTGTGGAGTAATTTAGCGTTGCCTCCTGATAGCGACCTAATTTGTCCAGAACTTGGCCACGACAGTTCCACGCGGGGTAGAAGTCAGACTTAATTTCTATGGCTTTATCATAACAGGCAAGGGAACCTTCTAAGTCTCCCACCCAAGAAAGCGTTTCTGCTCTATTCAATAATTCTTGTAAGTCTTGACTAATTTCGATGTTAGAAATGTCTGGTCCTAATAAAGGTTGGTTTTTAACAGGAGAGTCACCTATTGTATTAGTAAAAATTGTCGGGTTACTGTTGCTTACATTGATATTCACTATCGGCAAAATTGGCTCATTTTTAGGCTGTATTACCTCCCCAGAGTGTTCTCTACCCTCATTTTCCCTTGCCAACAATTCCCGCCCAATCTTTCCGGAGATTTCACTCACTTTCCAACAATTCGCGTCACCCAGCAACACCAAACGCGAGGCTAATTCTACATTAGGCGTGGGGGATGCCAGCAACCTCTCGCGAAATTCTTGCAGCCAATTTTCCCAATCAGCAATTTTAATATTTGTGGCAATCAAAAACCATTGAATTTTGCTACGACTCCAGCCATTCGCAACACCCTCTAGCAATTCCATGAATTTCTGTTCGCACTCACCAAAGGAAGGAGGTGGAGTTTTCGGAGGTGGCGGCGGTGGTGGGGACTTGATAAAAACTTGCTTAATTCGCCGCCACAGGTAGAGGAGTTGTTGCCAGATGCGCTGAAACATGGGGATGCCAGAAATGATTTGACGATCATTTTAACAAAAAATCTGGATAAGTCAAAATCGCAGTATTTTCAAACTGTTCGATACTAGCTGCGAGTAGTCCATTACCTCCTGTACGAAAAAAGCTTAAGCGCGTTCATTTTCATATTTTAACTTACCGAGCAATTTCTCCTGAAATTAATCAAGAATGGGAGCATCTCATTTTCGTAAATTCGCAGTGGGAGCGTCTCGCTCCCTATTAGATCCCTAGGGAGCGAGACGTTTGTGCTTCGCACAGGCTACGCCAACCCACTACAGGTTTTTTTGCTTCTTTGAGAACTATTTCCCGCTTTGCCAGTGCTGTGCATTGAAAAGGTTTGCTATTAGGCGATAGTACAGCAGATATGAGGATATTGGTGTCAAATACAACTCGGCAATTTAGCATTATTCCTCGTGTAATAATTCATCAATAAACTCTTCTCGTTCATCCTCTGTCATGGCATCCCAGTTTTTCCCCCTCTCTTGGGCAGCCTGTCGCGCTTTTTCAGGGCCATCATGGGTTAATTTTGCCCAAGATTCCCAAGGCTGCATCAGCAATATTTTCAATAATTTCTGTTTTTTAGTTTCCGACAATTCTTTGACTAATTCAATCACTTGATCGTCGGTTAATGTCAACATTGGCATGGCTTTATCTCATTGCTTATTCAGTCACTTTTTCTTTCACTCGCCGATACTTACCATCCAAACGTTCCTGAAGTTGGCGACGATTATCAGCTTCCAACATCGCGATTACTTCATCCAGTTTCAGAGTGGCCGCATCAAGCATTTGGCAAGCTTGACGCATCCTAGAAACATTTTGCTGTCTCGTCTGTAAATCTGGTATTTTTGGTTGTTTAGTCATGGTATATCCCAAGTCCTTTTGATTTCTTGTGTACTGGCTTCTGAGGCATCAGCCGCGGCCTCTGTTTGTTCTATCGTCGTATACAGTAACTCTAGCACATCAGCACTAGCTACAGGCTGAGATTCAGCAGCTTGCTGCAATAATTTATGTAACCGATTGTAAGGGTTTCTCAACCTTTCCTTAATATTATCAAGGGACTCTAATTCAGGAAGAGTCGCCTCTGTCTCCCCAAACTCCTGCAAAATGACATATTCTGTAGCTGTTGCTGCATCGAGAAGAGCCACCAGCCGACGTTTTAAATTGAAAATAGCAGTGAGAGTAAGATCAGGTAATTTTGCCATTGCATTTGAGTGTAAAGGATAACTAAGTAATCAGTGTACTTTACTTAAATTGCCAGTTATAGCATTTTTCAATCTGTAAATGTGGAACGGGCTCTGAGCCCGTCACAGGCAAGATGCCTGTACCACAATGTCACAGGCAAGATGCCTGTACTACAATATATACTAAATAATTATCTCACCAAATACATGAGTTTTCAAGAAGGAGTAAAAATTGTGAATGTCCTATGATAACGCGTGCAAATACCTATCCGAAAAATATCCCGCTCAATTTGCCACCTGGATTTTAGGAAAAACACCAACATCCGTTGAAGTCCTAAAAACAGAATTAAGCATCGAACCGATACGGGCTGATTATGTCACCTTTTTACGCACCCAAGAACGAATTTTACACTTAGAATTTGAGGTAGACGTAGAAGGGGAACCACCACTCCCCCTGAGAATGTTAGACTATTGGGTAAGATTATATCGACGCGATCGCGTCCCTATTACCCAAACCCTGATTCTTCTCAAGGAAACCGCATCTGCGAGGCGATTAACCGATACGTTTCGGGTAGAAAATACCCAACATCGTTATCGCATTATTCGACTGTGGGAGGAAACACCAGAATCGTTTTTACAAAACCCTGCCCTTTTACCCTTAGCTAGTTTATGTCAAACTTCATCCCCCGATCAATTACTCGGTAAAGTGGCTGAAGAATTAGCTAAAATTGAGGGTTCAGTAGAACGAGGTCAAATTGCAGCCTGTACGGAAATTTTAGCCGGATTGCGATTCAACAAAACCTTGATTAAACAATTGTTTCGGGAGGACATTATGCGAGAGTCCGTGATTTATCAAGATATCCTGCAACAAGGACAAAAACAAGCCTTAAAAACGTCAATTTTAGACGTTTTAGAAGCCCGTTTTAGTGCCGCCCCGCCAGAGTTAAATTCCCGATTAGACGGATTAACACCTGAACAACTGCGTCGCTTACTTCGTCTGGCTTCCACTTGTGTCACTGTCAATGACTTTATTAGTCAGTTAGCCTAAGCCTACTTTTTACTTAATGAGACAACACGGTAAAAAAGCTCTTTTTTACCCAGTATGAGCCATGAGAAACCGGGTTTCTAGGGAACGCGAATCAGGTTCGCGGATGCCACCAATAGAAACCCGGTTTTTTATTATTTACAATGGCGAGAATCTAACAATTTATGAGCTCTTTTCACACGATATTTGTAAACGGGACTACGCGATTCTGTTCTTCTAACTGCGCGATGACTTCATCGAATAGCAGATTAACCGCATCAAAACCGCGACAAACTTCGCGTAAACTTTCCACATTTCGCGCTCTAGTCTCTGCATCGGGAATTTTAGGTTGTTTCTTCATAGATTCCCATTCCTTTTTATTCCCCTACTTTCTCTGTAATTTGAGGCTTAATCCCCCGCAAACGATAAGCAGTGACAGGATTACTGAGAATGCGCTCCTCAAACGCCTCATTAGCGCGATCAATTACCTCAATAGCTGCATCAAGCCGGCGGCAAACTTCCTGCCAATTTTCAACAGTTTTCTGAATAATCTCTGGCGATGGTAGTTGTGGTTTATCCTTCATAGTAAGTCCCAATCCCTTTTAGTTTCTTTGACGGTAGCTTCGATGGCATCAGCAGTAGCCAACGCTTCTGCAACTGAGCGATAAAATAATTCTAGCAGACTTGCATCAGCTTGGGGTTGAGATTCATGTACCCGCTGTAGGAGAGTACCCACGCGATTGTAATAATTAGTCAACCTTTCTCTGGAATTTTGGAGTTGTGTGAGAGCCGTTATTGTGCTTTCCGTCTCCCCAAACCGCTCATAAATAGTCATATCTGCTTTTGTCACCTCATCAAGAAGTTTTAGCAGTCGCCCCTGTCGGAAAAGAGCTACCAGTAATGTTTCATCCGATAAATTGGCCATGAAATCAGACTTTTACTCCTAATACACTGATGATCATTATATCATAAACACACGATCGCGTCTTTTTCCCCAATCAAGATTTCTGTATTCACTTAATAGCAAAAACTCAAAGAGAGAGAAAATCCCCCCTTAGTGTTCTTTGTGCCTTTGTGTTTCATTTTGTCAAACCCCGGAAAAAAGCGCGATATCCTCTTCCCGATGTCATCTAAAATTGCGATTGATACCAGTTTTTTTTAGTATGAACCACAAAGGCACAGAGGACACAGAGGGAAGAAAAAAGAGAGAAAAATTCTAGCAAAAAAGCACGATCGCGTCTTTTTCCCCAGAAAGATTCATGTCTTCAGTTAATACAAAAAACACCAAGAAAGAGAAAATCCCCCCTTAGTGTTCTTTGTGCCTTTGTGTTTCATTATTAAAAAAAAGTGACTCCTAGGAAAACCAGCAAAAAAGCCCGATCGCGCATTTCCTACTAATGATTTTCCCAACGAGCTAAAGAAATTTTCGCAGCCTCAGAAACTTGAGGATGACTATCCTTTTCCAAATACTTCAAAGCCGAAACACTCTTAGCACTCGGTAAATTTCCCAAGGCTTCCGCGAGACGTTGACGCACTAACCAATCTTCCGCCTGGGCAAATTGCAAAATCTGATCCACCGTGTTGATCGCACCAATTTCTCCTAAAGCAGAAATAGCCGCTTGTTGCATAACGACTTCCTCACTCTCTAAAGCCTTTAACAATACTTCTTGGGCGCGGATATCTTTTAAGTTTCCCAAAGAAACCGTCGCACTAAATCGCACTAACCAATGGGTATCTTCATAAAACGCTCGCACCAAAGGTTCAAATGCTCTCATATCCGCTAAATATCCTAAAGCACCCGCGGCATCAGCCCGAATACCATAGTCGGGATCAGTTTCCAGAAATTTTACCAACAGCGGATAACATTCCTCCGTCGGTTTAATTCCTAATGCAAATACGGCCATCGATCGCACTTGCAAATTTTCATCCTGTAACACTTTTTTGATTAAGGGCACAGCCTCCTGGGGCGATATCTCCCGTAATAGGGCTAACCCCATCATGCGATCGGCCGAATTATTACTTTCTAACTTGACGGAAATTTGCTCTAGGCTCAAAGGGCTCATGTCGTAATCTCTTTGCAAAACTTTACATTTCGATTTTTTTATTATAGAGCTTGAGCGGAAACAGTAAACTACTAGAGTACCCTAAGTCCTTCGATACCACTGGATAAGTCCTCAGATCCCTATAAATGGGACGATGCAAATACGTCCCACACAATCAACCGAGAAAATTTAAAATTAGAATAACTTAACAAATATTTAATTATGTCCCTCTCTCCGTCATCCTGCCAAGTCTCTCTTCTCAAGGAAGCTATTGATCGTGATCTCCACTGCGTCACACCGGAAACATCCTTGACGGAAGCTCTGACAATTATGACTCAGTTTCCCAGAGTTTGTCCTCTTCCTAATTGCGATCAGAATCTTCCTTTTCTTGATAAACCATTTCCTAGTTATGTACTTGTGATGGGAAAGGTGCAGACAAATGTCTCTCCCTCTATCACTAAACCTGCTTTAATTGGTATCTTGACAGAAAGGGATATTGTTAACGCGATCGTGACGGGAAAAATTACATCTTCCGATCCTATTAGTTGGGAAAAAATACCCCTCACTGAAGTCATGTCACTTTCCCTTAAGACGATTACGGAATCCAAAGAGCAGGATTTATTCAGCATCCTTTCTTTATTTCGTCAAGATGATAATCGTTATTTAATTATCATGGATGATGACAGTCAACCCATCGGGGTATTAATGCGGGAAAAAGTGAGTCATTTATTACAATCTTCTAATATTCTTAAATTCCGACGAGTCATGGATTTAATGACTGCTCCTATTACCGCGTCTCCAGAAGATTCATTATTGTATATCGCACAACAAATGGTTCATGCAAAGATGGATAGTATTGTCATTACTGAATCAAATCAGTTAGACTTTAAATACCCCATCGGTATGATTACAGAACAGGATATTTTACTCGCGCAGTCCCTTGAATTAGATTTAAACTTGACTCTGGCTCATCAAGTGATGAGAACAAATCTGGTTTTTATTAAACCATCGGAATCTTTAGGGATTGCTCATCAAAAAATGCAACAACAAGAAGTCCAAACTTTGATTGTTTGCGGGACTCAGGGTGAAATTATTGGAATTTTAACACAAAACAATTTATTACAAGTGCTTTCTCCCACGGAAATGTATCGCACGGTTCAACAATTACAAAAATCGGTGCATCAATTACAGGTGGAAAAATTAGAACTTTTACAAAGTCGTAATGCGGAATTGGAACAAGAAGTCCAACAGCGCACCGCGAAATTACATGAACAATTAGAAAGCGATCGCCTTTTAGCTAAAATCGCGTTACAAATTCATCAATCTCTTAATCTTACCGAAATTCTTAATAATACCGTATCGGAAGTTCATCAATTATTACACGCGGATCGTGTCATTATTATTCAATTACAATCACCCCAAGTAGGAGTAACAGTGGCCGAATCAGTTTCTCCGGGTTGGACATCCTTGTTAGGAGAGCATTTTCCTCGTAAAATATTGCCCAAAATTTCCCAAACATTAGAACCGGAAGTTTACGCGATCTCTGATTTAAAAAATAGTAATTTAAGTCTGGCTCAAATAAAAACAGCCTCAAAAGCACAAATGAAAGCTTATATTATTGTGCCAATTTTACAAGAGCATCATCTTTGGGGGCTTTTGGGTGTACATCAATGTTCGACTGTGCGTGAGTGGGAACAATCGGATGTCAATTTGTTATTACAATTATCGACACAATTGGCGATCGCGATTCAAAAAGCACAACTGTATCAACAAGTGCAAAATCTTAATACAGATTTGGAACGTCAAGTCCAAGAAAGAACGGCAGAATTAGAACAAAAAGTGCAAGAACTTCAAGAATTAAATATTTTAAAAGATGAATTTTTAAGCATTGTTTCCCATGAATTAAGGACTCCATTAGCTAATATAAAAATGGCGATAAAAATGTTACAAATTTCTCCTAATCCTGAGCGAACACAGGGATATATCCGAATTTTAGAAAATGAGTGTAATCGAGAAATCGACCTGATTAATGATTTATTAGATTTACAACGACTTGAAGCCAATGCCTATCGGATTTCTTTTGAAACAGTAGATGTAACACAGAGCTTATCGTCTATTGTCGATCCCTTTTATTCTCGTGTGCAAAATTGTCAACAGATTTTGGAATTAGAATATGATCAAAATTTGCCTGTCTTTACTTCACATTTAGGTGATTTAAGGCGCATTATTTCTGAGTTACTTAACAATGCTTGTAAATATACTCCTACCAATGGGAAAATTTACTTAAAAGTTAAAGAGGTGTCAGAGCCTCAACCCCAAATAAAATTTATCGTGGGAAATCAATGTCCCATTCCCCAGAAGGAATTATCCCGTATCTTTGAAAAGTTTTATCGCGTTCCTCATGCTGATCCTTGGAAGCAAGGCGGGACGGGTTTAGGATTAGCTTTAGTGCAGCAACGCGTTAAACAATTGGGGGGTACTATTGAGGTAACAAGTGATGATGAGTGGACCATTTTTACCCTTTCCTTTCCCATTGATTAATCACAATTGTAACGAATTGTAAAAAGTTCTTGCTAAAGGGAAAAGAACATCATACTATAGTAAATGTATTTTGGTGTCAACAAAAGGTAGTTGACGTGCGGTGGACAGTTGTCCATCGCACGGGTTGTCAAAGAAAAATAAGTGAAGAACCACAAAGGCACAAAGACACGAAGAGAGAGGCATTTAGGTGTTTGTGTGTCGGTGGTGTGATTGGGCAAATTTTATGGCAAAAAATGTTATATAGTGTTGACCTTTCAGAAGTAAAACTTGTGGCACAGGCATCTTGCCTGTGACGGGCTAAGGCCCGTACCACATTTACATCTCATTGAAAAATGCTATAGTATTTATCAATCTTGGCATTTGAGACTGATAACAACATAAATGAGACAAGTTTCTTTGAATACGATCGCGCTGATCATCTTTACGATGACTCTTTCGGTGCTCTTAGGGCCCTTGATTCATTTACCATCGGAAATCCCCGCAATCGTGACATTTTGCTTATTAGGATTAGTCACCATTGATACCTGGCAATTGCGAGGTCAAGGAGTAACAATTTTCTTAGATTGGTTAGGGGGATATTCACCCGAAAAACGTCAAAGAATCTTACACCATGAAGCCGGACATTTTCTGATCGCGTATTTATTAAATATTCCTATTAACGGTTACGCGTTAAATGCTTGGGAAGCCTTTAAACAAGGTCAAAAAGCCCAAGGCGGTGTGAGATTTAGTGATGTCGAATTAACGACAGAATTACAACAGGGTAAACTGTCCACACAACTTTTAGACCGTTATTGTACAGTTTGGATGGCCGGAATTATGGCAGAAAAGTTAGTTTATGGTAAAGCCGAAGGGGGGAGCGAAGACAGGGAAAAATTGAGACTTTTATTGACACAATTAAAACGTCCGATCACCGAAATTAAAATCAAAGAAAATTGGGCTATGTTACAAGCCAAATATTATTTAGAAACTCATAAACTCGCCTATGAAAAATTAGTCGAAGCCATGAATGAGGGGAAATCGGTTTCTGATTGTTATCAGATTATTCAAGAACACTTAAAACCCGAAAAACCCTAGGTTTGGGTTGATGAGCTCACGCAGTTTTCTGGGGATATCCCAAAGAATCAAGCCAACGGGAACCGATTAACGAGGCTCAAAATTTGTACCCAACCCCTACAACTTCCCCATCCATAGTCAAGCTCCTGTCTTAGTGGACTCCCTTTTGTGAGGAGACGCGATCGCGCCCCCTCGCGCTGGAGAATCATAAAATCATTATTAAAAGTAAAATTTGCCCGACAGGGTTCGCCAAAATTTGCTACTGTAATGTCAACCAATGTACTATTAATTCCCTTATTTCCGATTAAGGATTACTAATAAACCGTGACTGCCCAACAACTCGAAGAATCTACAAGCTCCTCCCTAGGGGAACTTAACCGCCAAATGATCGTTATTCTCGACTTTGGTTCCCAATATTCCGAACTGATTGCGCGTCGTATCCGCGAAACTCAGGTTTATTCGGAAGTTATCTCCTACCGCACCAGTGCCGAAAAATTAGCCGCGTTAAATCCCAAAGGAATTATTTTATCAGGGGGGCCCAGTTCCGTTTATGATGATCGTGCTCCCCATTGTGATCCCGAAATTTGGAATTTAGGTATCCCAGTTTTGGGCGTTTGCTATGGGATGCAGTTAATGGTACAGCAATTAGGTGGTAAAGTTGTCCGTGCCGATCGCGCTGAATATGGCAAAGCCTCTTTATTCATTGATGATCCCACCGATTTACTCACAAATGTCGAAGAAGGTAGCACCATGTGGATGAGTCATGGCGACTCTTGCACTGAGTTACCTTCGGGTTTTAAGATTTTGGCTCATACAGAGAATACCGATTGTGCCGCGATCGCGGATCATCAACGTCAATTTTTTGGTGTGCAATTTCATCCAGAAGTAGTTCATTCCACCTGTGGTTTAGCTCTAATTCGTAATTTTGTTTATCATATTTGCGAGTGTGAACCCACTTGGACTACGGCAGCCTTTGTCGAAAACGCGATCCGCGAAATTCGTGCCAGAGTAGGAGATCAACGGGTTTTATTAGCCTTATCAGGCGGTGTCGATTCCTCAACATTAGCGTTTTTACTCCATCGTGCCATCGGGGATCAATTAACTTGTATGTTTATTGATCAAGGGTTTATGCGAAAATATGAACCAGAACGCTTGATTAAGTTATTCTCCGAACAGTTTCATATTAAAGTTGAATATGTTAATGCCCGTGAGCGCTTTTTAGCAACTCTGGAAGGAGTGACTGATCCTGAAGAAAAACGTAAACGCATTGGCCATGAATTTATTCGGGTATTTGAAGAAGAATCAAAACGTTTAGGACCTTTTGATTATTTAGCTCAGGGAACACTTTACCCCGATGTGATTGAGTCTGCTGATACTAATGTTGATCCGAAAACGGGCGAACGCGTCGCGGTGAAAATTAAAAGCCATCATAATGTTGGTGGTTTACCCAAGGATTTACAATTTAAACTAATTGAACCTTTGCGAAAACTCTTTAAAGATGAAGTAAGAAAGGTAGGGCAATCGATTGGTTTACCCGAAGAAATTGTCCAGCGACATCCTTTTCCCGGTCCCGGTTTAGCCATTCGCATTTTAGGTGAAGTAACTGGTGAGCGTTTGAATATTTTGCGTGATGCAGATTTAGTGGTTCGTCAGGAGATTAACCGTTGTGGAATGTATCACGATTTATGGCAAGCTTTCGCGGTATTATTGCCGATTCGCAGTGTCGGTGTCATGGGTGATCAACGCACTTATGCTTATCCTATTGTCTTACGTTTTGTCACCAGTGAAGATGGGATGACTGCGGATTGGGCTCGCGTTCCCTATGATTTATTAGAAACGATTGCTAATCGCATTGTCAATGAGGTTCAAGGGGTTAATCGTGTGGTTTATGATATTACTTCTAAGCCCCCTGGGACCATAGAATGGGAATAGTTATCTTGGAGATTTTAGTGAGTGAGATTTAATTTCATCTCTATCTAATTTCTCCATTTTTAGATGAAAACCCGCCATCGCGGGTGGGAGCATCTCAATAGTGTAAAAAGCTTTTTTTTTGGAGTGGGAGCGTCTCGCACCCTAGCCCGATGGAGCCGGGAGCGAGACGCTCCCACTACTTATTTACAAAAATCGGATGCTCCCTGGCGGGTTTTTCTCTTTTCTTCTTTCTGCCAATATTAAGGCTAAAACTTCTCAAATCCTCCCACACCATCACGGAAAAACTTTTTCCCCCTATTTAATTTTCCTTGATATAATCATTTCCACGTATATTGAGAAATAAAAAAATAGTCACAGTAAGAATTTGCTAGATTTAACCCGTCTCATTTTTATTGGGAAGACTATAAGGAATGAAAATTAAATAACTTGACTATTTGGTTTGTCGGGGAATCCTTGATCAAAAGCAGGCAAGATGCCTGCACTACTTTAGGAAATTTTCATTCCTCCAAATAATGACAAGAGAGAGGAGATTCTCAAAAACCTTGTTCTCTGGCTTTTTGGAAGTACCGCTCGGCTTCATTTTTATTAGGCAAAATTCCTTTCCCCCCGGATAAATACAGAATCCCTAAGTTATGGGATGCAATACCAGAGCCTTGTTGTGACGATTTGAGATACCACTTTATTGCTTCTGGTAAATTCATTTCTACCCCTAATCCTAAATGGTACATATTAGCAATAATGCACTGGGCTTCAGCATTTCCCGCTTCTGCCAGGGGTTTTAATAGCTTAAAGGCTTTGGTATAATTTGGGGATTTAAACCCGGTTAAATATTTTTCTAAATCTGACTGATTTCTCCCGTTTTTAGATGGATTTTCCTGTGCCAGAAAACTTGCTATCAAAGGAGGGTGCGCGATAAGGCGCTTTTCCCCAGCGCGATCGTTTTTCCTAGAGCGTGTCAGTCGGGAAAAAAAATTAGCCCAAAAAAACTTGTGCTTAGGGATCAAGAAGAGAAGAGGCTCTGTCATCTCCTGAAAAAATCTCTTTAGTATCATTAGATAGGCTTAATATAAAACTTTTCCTCCCCCAAAATTTATAGATTTTCTCGTTTTTTTTGCTAATTTTTTACCGAGTCAAAAATTAGCAAAAAATTATTAAATAGAAATGAGCATAGGCTGAAAGATTATGTGAAACATTATCTTTAATATCATTATGCCGCGATAATATCAGACTTGTCATCGACAAAAAAGCCTAGATTTCTAGGCATTTTTGCCTATTTTTTGCCCTCGTTAAAAATAGGCAAAAAAAACCTCCTGGTTATTATTAAACCAGAAGGGAAGTGGATGTTTAATCTCAATGTTCAACAATTATCTTTAGTAGCATTATCTAGCCGAAATATCAGATTTGTCATCGGCAAAAATGCGTAGATTTTCTAGGCATTTTTGTCTGTTTTTGCCCTCGTTAAAAATGTGCAAAAAAAAATCCTTCTGGTTAGGGGACTAGAAGGAAAGATGATGTATAATCTCAATGTGCAACAATATCTTTAATATCATTATCCCAGCAGAATATCAGATTTGTCATCGGCAAAAATGCGTAGATTTTCTAGGCATTTTTGCCTGTTTTTTGTCATCGTTATGTGCAAAAAAAATCCTTCTGGTTAGGGGCCCAGAAGGGAAGAGGATGTCTAATCTCAATGTGCAAAAATATCTTTAAACATCATTATGCCAGCGAAATATCAGACTTGTCATCGGCAAAAATGCGTAGATTTTCTAGGCATTTTTGCCGATTTTTGGCCTTCGGTAACAATGTGCAAAAAAAATGTGCAAAAAAAATCCTCCTGGTTAGGGGTCCAGAAGGGAAGAGGATGTCTAATCTCAATGTGCAACAATATCTTTAAATATTATTATGCCGCGGGAATATCAGACTTGTCATCGGCAAAAATGCGTAGATTTTCTAGGCATTTTTGCCGATTTTTGGCCCCCTAGCTCAAAGCCCTTTTCAGACTTTGGCAAAATTGCCCGATCGCGCTCAACCCTTCTTCGGGAGTGCCATCGGCTAACCGTTTCACAAAGGCACTCCCCACGATCGCGCCATCGGCTCCCCAGGTTTTCACTTGATGGGCGTGATCGGGTTCGGAAATACCAAAACCAACCCCAATGGGTTTATCTGTAACCGCCCGAAGCTCTTGTAATAATTCTTCGACTCGTGTATCTAACCCCTGACGCATTCCCGTCACACCCGTGACACTAACCAGATAAATAAATCCTTGAGATTGAGACGCGATTTTGTTAATACGCTCTTGGGGACTGGTGGGCGCGACTAATAATGTCACTTCAATACCAATCTCACTGGCAGGTTTTAATAAACTATCGGCTTCTTCTAAAGGTAAATCCGGTACAACTAACCCTTGCACCCCCGCGGTTTTGATTTGCTTTAAGAAAGTTTCAATACCACGATTTAAGATAGGGTTGTAATAGGTAAAGAGAATGATAGGAGCATTTATTTTAGGGGCAACGGTTGTCACCATTTCTAAGACGGCATCTAAGCGAGTCCCCTTTTCTAAAGCACGAGTCGCGGCCGCTTGAATTACAGGACCATCCGCGAGAGGATCAGAATAAGGTACTCCTAATTCAATTAAATCAGCACCATTTTCATCTAAAACTTGTAAAGCCTTCGCGGTGGTATCCAGATCCGGATCGCCCGCGGTGATAAAGGGAATTAAGGCACATTGGCCCTTCTGACGCAAAGATTCAAAACACTGGGAAACGGATGTCATTTGATTGGTGATTGGTGATTAGGGATTGGCGATTAGGGATTAGGGATTAGGGATTAGGTAATTGGTGATTGGGGATTAGGGATTGGCGATTAGGGATTAGGTAATTGGTGATTGGTGATTAGGGATTAGGGATTAGGTAATTGGTGATTGGTGATTAGGGATTGGGGATTAGGGATTAGGGATTAGGTAATTGGTGATTGGGGATTAGGTAATTGGTGATTGGGAAATGGCACGATCTGATACCATTTCACGAAAATGATCATACTTAAGAAGTGGGCACTTCCTCTCCCCCGATATCGTCAATCAGGGAATTGCACGCGCACTACTTCCAACCGCATAAACCTATATAGCATTTTTAAATGAGATGTAAATGTGGTACGGGCTCAGAGCCCGTCACAGGCAAGATGCCTGTGCCACAAGTTTTACTTCTGAAAGGTCAACACTATATATTGGTATCAAGCTTAAAGTGAAATGGTATGACAAGTGATGGGGAACCCAATCACCTTTCACCTTTCACCAGTCACGAATCCCGCTCTTCTTTCTTTTCTTGTTCAATTTCGGCTTGAAGTTGGGAAAGTTCTTCGGGGCTCATTTCGGCAAGGCGTTTTTCGATGACAGCTTCTTCATAGGAGCGAATTTGCTGGTTAAAAGTCATATTGTGAGTCAAGACGCGAAAAATATAGGTAAATAGCCACAACAGTAAACCACCTACCAAGATCGCTTGACTCCAGATGCCAGCATTGATGCTGTCAATTCCGGCAAATTGTAACAGCAGGTAGATCAGTCCACCTGCTGCAAAAATGCCAATACCAATAGTAATTATGTCGATTCTTCGCATTTATGCTGCTATCTGCCGCCGTTTGGGGCGAAAATTCACAAAAGGGGCCAGGAGTATCATCCCTGGGAAGACAAAAAACATGAGGAAATACATCAATACACGCTCAATAGAGCCGGCCACATACCAGCGGCTATTGAGGTAAGCATAGACGGCCGCGGGAATCACTAGGAGATAGGCTCCCGCGAGGATTGCATATAGCAGCAGGGTAATAGCCATAAGATATCTTTTGATAACTGGGGTCTTTGGTATGGGCTCGATCGCGGGGCTTTTGGTACTCGCGATCGTGCCTCTACTAAGTCAAGGCACATTATAGCGTCAAAACCCCAACAAGATAAACCCGGTTTCGGGTTGGAGGAAATTAGCCCAAATGACGATTTTTCGTTGAAAAACCCCGTTTCTGCCGAGGGACTGAGCCCCTTGAAAAAAAATTTAGAAAAAATTTCTCAAAACCCCTTGCGTAAATCGAGGTCTTAGGTATATCATTAAAAATTGTGGTTCCTAAAAGGATCACATCCCAAAAAAAAACCCAAAAGCGGGGGTGTGGCGGAATGGTAGACGCTACGGACTTAGTT
Source organism: Cyanobacteriota bacterium (assembly GCA_041172365.1). Lineage (GTDB taxonomy): Bacteria > Cyanobacteriota > Cyanobacteriia > Cyanobacteriales > Microcoleaceae > JBEDKD01. The sequence continues at coordinate 16,285 of JBEDKD010000055.1, forward strand.
AACTGGGCCTTGTAGGAGAAATCTTGCAAGTGAAGGCTCTCAAATTCAGGGAAACCTAAATCTGATACCTAAATCAGGTAAAAGATATGGCAATCCTGAGCCAAGCCCATCAGTGATAGATCCTATCATTGAGGGAAGGTGCAGAGACTCGACGGGAGCTACCCTAACGGTAAAAATCTAACGGTGAAAGCCAAAGATAAAAGCCGAGGGTAAAGGGAGAGTCCAATTCTCAAAGCCTACGGGAAGTAGCGAAAGCTGCGGGAGAATGAAAATCCGTTGACCCTAATCCGGTCGTGTGAGTTCGAGTCTCACCACCCCCATAAATTTATCCAACCATGTAAACTGTAATTACAAGTGTAATTACAGTTTTTTATTATGGAATTAAAGATCCGGCACTTGTAAATCACGTTTATTTCCGGCATAGTGTCGATAAATAATGTGAGGACTATTTCCTACCCATCGAGCAATATCTTTAGCATCAATCCCTTTTTCTAAACACAGAGTAATAAAAGTATGGCGTGTTTGGTAAGGTTTACGATAGGTAATGCCTAATCCCTCTAATACTTTTTTCCAAGTATTTTTACGAAAGGTTATCGGATCTAAGTAATCGCCTCCATGAGGTGCAGAAAAAACGAAACTTTCAGGGCTGTTTTCCTCATTTTTTATCGTCTCTAATATTTCTCCCAATTGGGAATTAATCGGAAATTTTCGACTTTTTTCTGTCTTTAACCCTTCCTTAAGCACTAAACCCTCTTCACCTAAGACTACTGATTGTTCAAAGGTAATAAAATCCTGTCCTATATGTTTCCATTGTAGCGCGATCGCCTCACTGGGACGACACCCTGTAAAAAAGAGAAACTTAATATAAGGAGCATAAAACGAGTGTTTTGCCTTCCGTGCTAATGGGCTAGTAAAACAGTCCGTTTCAATAGCTTTAATAATCATATCCCGTTCTTCCCTTGTAAAAGGATTAATCTCCAAATCCTCAGAAGAATCAACCGATTTTGCCCTCTTTATTTTTGATGCCATCTGCTGAAAAGGATTACTCTTAATTAATCCAGCAGTTACCCCCCAATTGCAACAAGCACTAAGCTGTTTTAGACAAATTTTGACTGTCTGATCACTTTTATGTAAACTAAATAAAAAATCACGGATCGCGACAGCATTAAAACTTAGGATAAACTCATCAGGAATTTGGTTGAGAACCGAATAAATACGTCCAAAATCCTTTTTTATATAAGAAGGAGATACACTAGGACGTTTAAAGTCAACATAATTATTCCATAAAGCCTTTAAATCTAACGCGGGTTTTTCGGGAATTGATGGTGTAACTAACTTCAGAGGTTTACCCATCTTATATTGAGCAAGGGAAACCACTTCTTTACTACTTTTAGGAAATTTTGAGCTATCCATCATATACTCTCCCCTAAATTATGTTATGTTACAAAGTCAGCTTCCCAGACAAGGAGGGGGCTGCCCTACTAATTCTATATTATGAAGGGGCAGAGAGCCTACTGGATATAGGATCTTTTCAGTGGTAAAGTGATTGATTGGCAAATATTTTTGTGCTGTTTGGTGTTGTCGGCAATATGGGATAGGGGGACTTTGATGAAAACGGAAAAGGTTTATGGGCGATCGCGTCATTCTATACACCATTATGGACATCGGATGGATGCACTACGGGAAGAAGCCGCGAAAATGGGATTAACCAAAGAGGATGCGAAAAAATATGGCAAATTAAATCTTATTAGCACTTGGGAAAAATTAATTGAGGCTCATACACCCAAACAAAAACGTACTTTAAATCGTATTGTTTGTTTAGATTGTTTTGGCAAAATTCCTGATTGTCAACGCTGCGAAGGTCATGGTTTAATCTGGAATCATATTAATATTCGCAGAGGTTATTTTGGCAAATGGCGTTTAGATTGTTATTCTCAATAATTTTTAGTAAGGGCATAAGGGCGCGATCGCGCCCTTACTGATAGACTTAATTGAACTCATTAGAGTAAGAAATGGAAATTCAATAATTTGACTATTGGGTTGATCGGAGTTCCCTTGAGATCAAAAGCAGGCAAGATGCCTGCACTACTTTATTCAATTTTCATTCCTCAGTCTGATTTACCTTACTTGGGAGAGGTAAAATTTCCCCCTTTTTTCCATCGAAGCCAACGCTTCCAACCAAAGAAAATTACAAACAAAATCATGGACAAATATACACTGGGTTCTGGCGCTTGCTCAGTATTCTCAGATGAGGGACTAGAGGAGGGACTAGAGGAGGGAATCGGAGTATTAGAAGTCTTTATCCCATTGGGTGTCATTAGGGGAACTGGAGCCCTTGGAGGATTCTTAATAGGAGTTTTAGAATTAGTCATATCCATGCCATCAGGTGTATTTACAGGAACTTGTACCCTTTGACTATTTGTATTAGGATTAACTCGTAATTCATCAGAGACAGCAACAAAAGAAGTATAGGCCGACATTAAGCGATAAGCTAAGGCAATATCTGTCACAGCAGCTACACCTTGGGGGGTTTCTCCCCGTGCCATTTGAGTCGTTAATTGTTTGATTTTACTACGTCCCCAAAGTTGCGCGATCGCGGGATTTCCGGCAAATTCCTTAAACTGAAGAGCAAAAGTTTTTTCGTAGCGTTGTCCCCCCGCGACAATGCCAGAAATTCGCAGATTTCCACTGAGACGATCTTGCTTACGCCCAAATAAAACTAAGGGCTGTTTCGCAAATAAATCCGGTGCTTTCAAGGGATAAATTTCCGGTGGTTTACCTAAACCATCCCATTCTACCTTAATATTAGTTAATACTGGATTATTCATCTCTTGGAAAAATTTTTCCGTAACTTGAGTGATGGGTTCATCATGGCGCACAAAATAGGCAGTACCTCGTCCTTCTTCAGAAAGTCGATTCAACAAAAAGCGATTCACCGAACTTCCTACCCCAAAACTATAGAGGCGATTTCCGGGTTTAAGTTGTTTCTGCACACTAGCAATGACTTGATTTTCATCATCAATTAAGCCATCAGTTAAAAGGACAATACTGCGTAAACGTCCATCGGGAGCCGCGGGAAAATCAAGCACAGTTTCTATCCCATTCAGTAATTCCGTCCCGCCATTGGCTTGCAAATTACTGATATAATTTAAAGCTTTAGAGCGATTTTCCGGTGTATTGGGAAGGGGTTGACTGGAAAGGGCTTCGGCGGTGTTGGCAAAATCAATAATGGTGAAAGTATCCGTGGGATTTAAACCATTAATAAATCGTCGCATCAAAGCTTTAGATTGTTCTAAGGGAGCACCGGATTGAGAACCCGAAGTATCCATTAGAAAGATGACATCTTTAGGGACAATCTGATTAGATTTATAGGAAATCGCGGGGATTAAATAAATTCCAAAATGTCCCCCTTTGTTGTCGGTATTTGTCAATACACTAGCCTGAGTTTCTGTTCCTGAAACACGATAATTCAGAACCAAATCTTTGTTAGGTATCGTATCCTCTGGACTCAATTGTACTTGAGTGATAGGACGATTATCCGCTGATTGTATCTGTTTAAATTGGATCTTATGGGAGGGCGATCGCAGTTGAGAAATCGGCACTCCGGCATCAATTTCTACAGTAACACCGATATCTTGTCCTGAACGAATATTAGGGGTAATCATGGGAGAATTAACAGAAGAATTAACCCCATTATCATCACCTATAGATTCAGTGTTTTTACCCGAACTATAGCGAGGTCCCACAACCATAGGAAAGACAAATTGATAATTACCTCCGGCAAATTTAAGACTGTCTGTGTAGCGAATCAATACTTCTATAGTTTCCCCTGGTTTAATATTCGCAATTGACTGTGTAAAGACATTATCTCGCTCTTGATCAAGTAAAGCCGCGGTTTTGCCTTGTTGTTTAGCTTGTTGATAAATTTGCTTCGCGTCTTGCCGTTTTTTAATCTGTCCTTTAATGATGCGCTCACCGATGCGAATTTCCATATCATCAACGGCGGATTCATCGGGTAAAGGAAACTTATAAACGGCTTCTAAAGGTGTGTCATAAGGATTTTGAAAGGTTTGTACTACCTCTACTCGCGACACATTACCCGCGACTTTTGCCGTAACTTCTGTATGTTTCAAGGGGAAAAGTTGCACGATGCCATCAGGATTTGTTGCATACAAACAACCGAAATTTGGGGTTTCCCCTATGGGGAGAGAAGGCTGATTAGTCGGTTGACTTACTACAGGTTGCTGAATAGGTTTTGGCGGACTTGATATCAAAGAAAAATATTCTTGTGCGTAGGATACCAGTAAAAAACTGCCCATAAATACTCCTACGATTAGCCATTCATTAGTGATTTTTTTACGGGGAATTTTCTGAATGGGTTTGGGCTTAGGATTGAGTTGATCGAGGATTTCGCGGGCGGATTGATAACGTTTTTTTGTGCCACTTTGGAGCATTTTATCGAGAATATTACCCAGACGATCGCGGACTTTTTTCTTTAAAAAAGAACGCCATACCCAAACATCTTCACTGCTATCAAATAAGTCAAAAGGTGGAACTTGAGTTAATAAATGAATGCAGGTGACAGCTAAACTATATAAATCGCTAGAAAAAATGGCTTTTCCCCGTACTTGTTCCGGTGCTGTATAGGCGGCCGATCCGATAATTGTTCCAGTTTTTCCCAGGGTTGTATTGCTAGTAAATTTAGCCGCGCCAAAATCAACTAATACTAATTGCCCTTCCCCAAGATTTGAGGAAGTAGGAGAGACGCGACGAATGATATTTTCGGGTTTAATATCTCGGTGAATGACATTGTGACTATGGATAAACTCTAATACGGGGAGTATATCGTTGAGTAATTGATTAATTTTCCTTTCACTAAAAGGGCCTTTTTCTGCTAATTCTTGAGCTAAATTTTGCCCTTGTATATATTCTTGTACGAGATATTGTTGCCCTTCCTGTTGAAAAGAATCTAACAATTGCGGAATTTGAGGATGATGGCCTAATTGTTCTAAACGAGCGGCTTCTTGGCGGAATAATTCTGCGGCTTTCTGACTATTCTCTGTGCCAAAATTTTGAGGGAAAAATTGCTTGATGACAACGCGTTTTTGAGAGTTTTTCACCTGAGCTAAAAATGTGCGCCCCATCCCCCCTGCACCAATGGGTTTAATGGCATAATAAAGATTTTCCAGAAGCAGTTTAGAGTGACAATTTTGACAATGATCGCGATCGTCAAGATTTTCTGGTTTTTGGCAAGTCGGATTAAGACAATATCTCATAATATCTCCTCTGTTTAGGAAGGTAAGTCGATTGATCCGTGAATTTATAGGGGAAAACTTGGTAATTTCACATCAGCCTCTGAAACCAGGGCTTAAGCCTGCACTGCGTTATTAAATTTTCATTCATCAGTAAAGGATGGGAGTTAATATTTGATCGTCTTTTTCAAGGGGAATAACTTTACGCCACGCGGTAATGCCTCCAGAAAGGACGACAAATTTAAAACCTGTATTTTTTAACTTTTGATAGGCTTTAATTGAGCGAGGTCCCTTCTGACAATATAAAACTATTGTCGGTGTTGGTTGATTCTGTTTCATGTTAGATTTGATAATTCTTTTCACTTCTTGGACTCCCAAACTTCCTTGGAAATCGACAAAAGGGACTAATGAACTTTTACCAATGCGATCTTCTGCATATTCCTCACGCGATCGTACATCTATGAAAATCACGGGTTTAATTTTTCCCTCTTGTAAGTCATTGACGGTTACTTGTTTAGTATTAAAACTCGTGATATAGGTAGGCAGATCGACATGGTAAAATAACTCGGAAATGATGACTGAAGTAACAACACCAAAAACCATTAAATAAGCTAAAGCTATCATATAAACAGAACCATAACAAGAAAATCCTTTAGAGTTTTGGGAAGATGGGGAGGTATTCTTCATTAGATTTAACCGTGTAAAGGGATAAAGAAATTGTCGAAAATAATCCGGTGGTACGGGGTCAATTATTCCGTATTTTTCCGGTTTTTTACCCGTTGGCATATACAATGTGCCGAATAATAAATCTAACAGGGGAATTTGTGCTGCTAAATTTTTGTGATAGGTTCTCGGAATTTGACTATGATGCCAGTGATGAAATTCGGGTGAGGCTATTACCCATTTTAATCTTCCTAACTTGAGTCTAATATTGGCATGGATAAAGAACGCGATCGCGGCGGAATAAAGAGTATAAATTGCCAAGGTTTCATTATTGAATCCTAAAACGATTAAAGGGGTTAATTGAAAAATTTTAGTAAAAATCTGATCAAAGGGATGAACTCTAACGGTCCCTAACCAGTCCATTGTTTCAATACTATGGTGAACCGCGTGAAATTGCCATAACCAGGGAACTGTATGCAGAAGTCGATGAGCGAAATAATAGCCCGTATCTGCAATAATTACAGCTTCTATAAATTGGCAAATAATCGGTTGAGAAATTACGGCATTTTGCCAAAATAAATTCACATGATTACCTAAATACAGGAGCGTGACAAAAACAATTATTTTACTAGCATTTTTGCCAATAATATGACCTGTCAAAAAATAGGTGATATCGGTTTTCAAGCCAGCACGAAAGATTTTTTGTGGGTGTAATGCCAAAAGTCTTTCCAGGGTAATAAAGATTATAGACAGTAGGATAAAGCCTTTAATGATTTCTAGTGACATCATATTTTTTACCCTAATTTATCCTATCGACTTCTGACAGTGCTTAACTCAATGATCGGTTGAAGCTTTGACGGTGGCAGTGCATACCAACTCCATTGGATCGGTGTCATTCCTAAAAACTCTCGAATTAAGTTAACGGTTTTTTGTTGTTCTTTTAATCCTGTTCCCATTCCTAAATCAATGGTTAAAGATTTGCCAATGCGGGTAAGGAGAATAATGTGATAAATTGCCGCGTGTTCGTTAGTATTCCAACTTTTACATTGGATTTGTACATCTAAAATATTCGCGAGGGTTTCTTCTTTTTGTTTGATATTGGTTAAAGCACGTTGTTTAATCGTCACGCGATCGCGCTCTTTATCAAAGGTAATAATAATAGTTTCTCCGGCAAAACGCAGTAAGAGAAAACTCAGGCCAAGACACCCCAGGAAAAAGAAGGGCAACCACCATAAATAAAAAATCCAATCCAACATCACTCCAATAACTAAGCAACTAATGGGAATTCCTACACCTACTCCCGCGGTAAGTAACCAAATAAAAAATGGTTGATGACGGAGAGAAAGTTTGGTTGTTGTATGTTCGAGGATCACCATAGTAATAACACTCCTTGGATTGATGAGTTTTCTACTTGATGTCTCTATTAAATCAAGGGAGAATTTGAGATCGTGACTGACTTCTTCGACTTCTCATCGACTTCTCATCGACTTCTCATCGACTTTTTTTTGCAGCCCGCGGCTATCAGAAACCGGGTACGCGAAAATAATGATATCAAAGGAAGTGTGTCCTCGTGCGCGTATTGTGTATATAATTGAAGGGAAACCCAAAGGTAGGAGGGGTTAGCCAGTGCAATTGCAAAAAAAATTTTTTACCGTTGAAGAATATCATCTCATGGGTGAAGCTGGTATTCTTTCTAAAGAGGATCGTTTTGAACTTATCGAAGGAGAAATTATCCAAATGTCAGCTATTGGTACTCGTCATGCTTCTTGTGTACGGCGACTGCTCCGACAATTTAGTAAATTATCCGAAGAAGACGCGATCGTTGATGTCCAAAACCCCATTCAGTTAACACAATCGACACAACCTCAACCAGATATTGTCTTGCTACAACCTCATGCTGATTACTATTTGTCTGCACATCCTACTCCTAATAATGTTTTGTTATTAGTGGAAGTGGCGGATAGTTCTATTGACTATGATCGCGATGTAAAAATACCTATTTATGCTCGTTCTGGCATTCAGGAAGTATGGCTAATTGATTTAGAGAAAGACTGTATAGAAGTCTATCGTCAGCCTACCCTCAATGGTTATGATTTTATCCAAAAATTTAGGAGACGTCAACAGGTTTATCCTCTGGTTTTTCCTGATTTTACCGTAAATGTTGATTTTATTCTGGGTGAAATCAATTAATTTTTGCTGTTGATTAAGGGATGCGATCGCCCAAATATTGTTGATATAAATGACAGCGAGGACTGCAATTATTTCCCTCTAATTTTACTAACCCCATACTATTTAATTTAAACCCTAATTCGGACTTTAATCGCACTGGTTTTTCCGAATTAACAATCTCTGCCATTCCCGCCATTAACTCAGGATATTTCTCTAAATTCCATAAATGCCGTCGTAAATGATCACTATAAATTCCCGTTTCCGTTGACGCGTCTTTGACTAACTGATTTAAACTTATATCTTGATTGGCTAAATGATACATCGCGAGCCTGACTAAATAGGGATGTCCTCCCACTAATTCCATTAATTTTAATACTTCTGTTTCACTCCAATTCAGTCGATGTCGTCTGGCTAATTCTTGCACTTGTTGACTATTAAATTCGGGTAATTCAATGGGTAATCCCACATTAAAGGGTGATTTATTCACATCTAAGGGAATATATACCTCCGTGGAATGGACTACTATTAAACGTAACTTTTTCCACATTTCTCGCCGTTTTGATTCCTCATGTAATGCCCGTAATAATCCTAAAAAATCATCGGCGATTTCGGGAGATTCAAAGACGCGATCGACCTCATCTAATCCTAATGTTAAGGATTCCACCTGTGGTAATAAATACTGTTCAAAATAAGCTTTACAACATTGATTACTCCCGATAATATCCGCTAATTGCCAACAGTTTGTCAAAGATTCTAATAACCCTAATTCTTGCCCTAACGAAGCACAAAACCACTGTAAAAAGGTATCACTATCTCGAAAAACCCGTTTATTTGCTAACTGAAAACTTAAGGCAACTGTCCGAGAACCTTGTTTTTCCGCGTGATGTAAAACACGCGCCATAAGGGAAGTTTTACCCATTTGTCGAGGGGCTTTAATCCGAATAAGAGCACCAGCTTGATTAATGGCTTCATAACAACGAATTTCAATCGGTGGACGTTCCATATAAAACAGTGATTCTAATTCAACTTGTCCTCCGGGTAATTCTGGGGACGCGTTCGGTAATGGTTCTTGAATCGGATGATTATTACCTAATAATTTTTCCTGAGAGAATTGATTATGATTAAGGGTAACTTGTTGGTTGATTAAATTTTCCCAATTAATTGTTAATTCATGTTGTGCGGGAAAAACTCTGCGCCCTTCCCTTAAAATTGATAAAATTTCTGATATTAATTGGTCAGTTTCATGGGTAAAATTCCATCGCCACGCGGGTATAGATTGTAAATTACTTAGTAAATCAAAGGAAAGAGGTGTGGATTGAGATAAATTTAGGAAAATGGGAAATATTGCTGGTTTTTGTGGCGTTTTCTGGTGTAATTCTTGGACAATTTTTATTTCTTCTAATAAAGTTTCACTCAAAAATGATTCTTGTGATAAAAGTAAAAATAGATAATCAGCTTGGGCTAAATATTCGCCGACGGGTGAGTTTTTTTCTGCCAAAAATACTTGATATCCGTCTTGAGTTAAACTTTGTTGTAGTTTTTGCGCGAGATTTTGGCAAGAATGATCAGTTAAAGCCCGATCGCGCTTGTCTTCAGTGATTAAAAGTTTAACGGTGCGGCAATTTTGACTACGATGATTGGACAAATCTTCGGCAAAATCAGCGAGATCGCGCCATTCTTTACCTAAACGGTTAGAAATTTCGATAAAATTGATAAAATCAACGGGTTTACCATTGAGAAAATTGCTCACCGTTGACTGGGCAAGTCCTAAATCTTCCGCCAAAATTTTTTGACTGGGAAAGCCATTTCTGAGGAGAGATGACTTCACCAAGGTTAGATACTCCTGACGCACCGAAAGCGATCGCGGCATAGTTAATTACAGAAATAATTTGATCCTCAATCTTATTATCACTAAAATGGCGAAAATGTCAATATTCAGGCATAAATTAGTCATTATTTAGGATGGCAATAACCCCAGTTTATTCGGAATATTTCGCGATCAAAATTACAGCACTTATACCTTTTCACAAACATGATGGGATTGCCACCACGCGATCGCACTACGGATCGAATTGTTGCCCATTCCTGGGATGATACCGTTGTACCTACCCCGTGCCTACCCACCCTGCCCCCGCTCGCGGGGGCAGGG
>JBEDKD010000056.1:0-12654 GCA_041172365.1 Cyanobacteriota bacterium
ACTCCGTTTTATCAACTTCATAGTAAAAACCATCGTGGATTAAGATATCGTCAACCCATTTCCATCTCACTATCCGATGCGCGGTAGTTTTGAGCATATTCACTCTTACTTAAGGTTTACATTCCTAGTAAATGTGTGTACGTCAGCGTATCCATTTCATTACAAAATGGCATTGGCTTCTTACACAATCCTTCCCCCATATATCCTGATATTTCTACCAGAGGTTACATCTTGATTGATTACTTTTGGGTATTCGACCACCCAAAGAGATATACGGGGGTTACTTCGTTCCTAACAACAATTGATTGAGTCTTTAGCTGTGATACTTTCCACCGGGTTTATGGGTAGTGCTTAATGGTCAACGTAAGCTATTGCCATTACCCTATCCTGTGCCTTTTGGCTCCAGCTTGTCAGCCTTTTTAGCTGGTCTAACGTAACGATGGTTCAGACGTACCTTCAACGTCCTTATGGACTAATTTACGCATGGACTCTTACTGGATACAAAACCGATTTAGGCTATCAGCCTTGTATTCTTTTAACCCTGCTTTACGGATTGAGGATCAGTCGCTACCGTAAGGGTTATGTTTTCACCACTGCACCAGTGGGGTAGGGCTTAGGGTTCTAGGATACTACCTTCACCTACATTGTTGTTAAGTTGTTAAGGCTTGAAAGCCTTACTCTGCCTACGTTATGGGCTTTTGACCCCAAATTTCGCAGAAACGAATCGCACGACTTGATAAATATTATGCCATTGAGCGTAAAAATCCCCTTCACATAGTTAGAGAAGGACGATACGGCCTCATCCACTGTATATATAGATATTAGGGAAACCACTGGATATATAGATATTAGGGGAGCCGTATCGCGCTCTTGGTTCGATCGCGACTTAAATCCCTGAAAACCTTACTTTTTAGGAGAAAGAGACGAAGGCTCAGAGCGAGTCAACGCGTCCTGATAAGGATCAGGTAAAGCCTGCTGCACCTCCAAAATCGGCATTAAATCCACAGATAACTGATTACTAACAGAACCCGTTTTCACCCCAACAAAACGACGACTCTGATCCTGTAACTTAACCAACTCCTCCTGATAAACCCCCAAAACCCTCGCGAGACTACCCGCAACCATATCCCAACTCTCATCACTACCCAACTTATCCGCTATACCCTGAAATAACTGATCCTGTTGTTTTTTCTGGACATACTCTTTCAATAACTTACCGGACTTTTGGGAAACCGCGTCATAAACCTCTCCCTGGGACCACCAGAGTCCGGGCTCACTCAAAAGCCAAGTCAAAATATACTCATGGGCGTGTTGCTCCTTCACCCAAGTCGCGAGATACTGTAAATCTTCCATCATTGATCCTCCCCTACAACTGGCTTGATCCGTCTTTGCATCACCTGGCTGTCTTCAAAAGAACAATACACTAAAACCAGATTGCTATTATCTTAGATGTTTGAGGAAAGAGAACGCGGTATTATCCGCCTCCCTTGCTTCTATTTTTGGTCACTCGCGGGAGACTTACATGACAAAACAGAATTTTGGTGTAATTGGTTTAGCTGTAATGGGTGAGAATCTCGCGCTAAACGTAGAGCGCAATGGGTTCTCCGTAGCCGTGTACAACCGCACCACCGCCAAAACCGATGAATTTATGGCGAAACGGGCCCAAGGAAAAAATGTCAAGGCAACTACAACCTTAGAAGAATTTGTCCAAAGTTTAGAACGTCCGCGGCGCATCTTAGTCATGGTACAAGCCGGGAAAGCCGTTGATGCCGTTATTGAACAATTAAAACCCTTACTTGAACCCGACGACATGATCATAGATGGTGGAAACTCCCTCTATGAAGACACGGAGCGTCGCACCAAAGCATTAGAACCCACTGGACTTGGTTTTGTCGGAATGGGTATCAGTGGCGGTGAAGAAGGGGCCCTTAATGGTGCAAGTTTAATGCCCGGTGGTACCAAAACTGCCTATGAGAAATTAGAACCCATTCTCACCAAAATTGCCGCGCAAGTGGATGATGGTCCCTGTGTCACCTATATTGGTCCCGGTGGTGCAGGTCATTATGTGAAGATGGTACATAATGGCATCGAGTATGGGGATATGCAGTTAATTGCCGAAGCCTATGATCTCCTCAAAAATGCCGCGGGTTTAGATCATAACCAATTACAAGAAGTATTTGCCCAGTGGAATACCACCGACGAACTAGAGTCCTTTTTGATTGAAATTACCGCGAATATCTTCAAATATCTCGATCCCGAAACCAATCAATCAATGGTTGAGTTAATCATGGACTCCGCGGGACAAAAGGGCACAGGCCGTTGGACTGTTGTTAGTGCCTTAGATTTAGGGGTAAGTATTCCCACTATTACCGCGGCGGTGAATGCCCGGATTATTTCATCTTATAAGGATGAACGGGTACAGGCTTCTGTGCAATTAACCGGACCTTCTGCCACTTATGATGGGGATGTCAAGGCTTTTATTAACAAAGTCCGTGACGCGTTATATTGCTCGAAGATTTGTTCTTATGCCCAGGGCATGGCCTTGTTAAGTAAAGCCTCGAAGCAGTTTAATTATGACCTCGACTTCAGTGAAATTGCCCGTATTTGGAAGGGTGGTTGTATTATTCGGGCAGGATTTTTGGATAAGATTAAAGTCGCGTTCAAAGAAAATCCTGAATTACCGAATTTGTTATTAGCACCTGAGTTTAAACAGACGATTTTAGATCGTCAACAAGCTTGGCGAGATGTGTTAGTGGTATCAAATCAATTGGGGATACCTGTGCCTGCCTTTAGCGCGTCTTTAGATTATTTTGATAGTTATCGACGCGATCGCTTGCCTCAGAATTTAACTCAAGCCCAACGGGATTATTTTGGTGCTCATACTTATGAGCGTATTGATAAACCCCGTGGTCAGTTTTTCCATACCGATTGGTTGCATGAGGTTGGGTAATAGGTAATAGGTAATGGGTAATAGGTAATAGGTAATAGGTAATAGGATATTGTTACGAGTGATGAGCCAATTACTTTATCTATTACCCATTATCACGGTGTGCAATGGTTGTCCCTGGGAGCGTCTCAAAGAAGCAAAAAAAACGGTAGTGGGTTGGCGTAGCCTGTGCGGAGCATCAGAGCGTCTCGCTCCCACTGCCAATTTACTCATCTCTCACATTATTAATTAGCACTAAAAATTGACCACTTAACGGTTTGAGAACCGTGGTTGTCCCCGTATACACCTGGTTGGTCGTTGTTGATAAAAGATACGGTTTCTCCTGGTTTCAGTTCCACCTTTTGTTCTTTGCCACTAGCCACAGCTTGGTCATTTTTTACTGCTACCAATGCTGCTGGTGTGATGTGTGGGAAACGGACATAAGGTTCCCGTCCAGTCTTTTCGGAATTACCATTAGCATCTACTTCCTTGGCAAATATCTGGCTGTCGCCGTAGGTCCACAAACCTTCAGCTTCCAATTTTAATGTAATGGTTTTATCCGATTCATTGGTCAATATGGGAAGATTTGTTTCTTCATTCGCGAAAACAGTAATTTCTCCAGTGGGGAGTGCGATGTCTGTATTATTGTCAACAGAAACACTTTTATTAGTTGTGGAAGAATCGTTACTACTAATAGCCGCGATCGACCATTTAATGGTCAGACTACCACTGTTATCGCCGTACACGCCCGGTTGGTCGTTGTTGACGAAAGCTACAAATTCGTAGGGACTCAGTTCGATGGTTTGTTCTTTACCGCTCGCCACAGGTTGCCCATGTTTTACCGCGACTAATGCCGATGGCGTTACCTCTGGGAAACGCATATAAGGATTTCGTCCTGTCTGCGCTGTATTGCCATCGCCATCGACCTCATTGGCAAATGGACCTTGACCTCCGTAAGACCATTTACCCTCAGCTTTAATTTTCAATTTTATCGTTTTGTTTGAGTTGTTAGTTAAGCTGGGAAGGTTTTTTTCTTCATTGGCGAAAATAGTAATTTCACCACTGGGTAGCGTGATGCTGGATTTTGTCATAGTTTTTTGACCTGTTTACTTATAACCGCAATTTTACAATAAGCCAATTCAACATATCTTAAATTTTATATAAATTTTAGTATGAAAAACCCAAGCCGCGATAAGCCTAGGCTCTGATTCAACCCCTCAAAGATTGTTTCACCTCGATTCAATACCCACACAACAGCACATCTACAACAGGGAACTCTTAATGCAGACTGGGGTTTGGGTTTGAGCCATCACACTCTTGTTTTCTGAAGGAGGTGAAATCCTTGCTACATAAGGCTTTCCAGATTTAGATGCTTTTACCCTGGTTAGTTCATTGATTTTTTCATCTGTAAAACTCATAAACCGGAAATACGCGTATATTCCCGATATTCTCACGATCGCGATTTTGTCGGTCATCCTAGGAGGCAAGGATTACGAAGATATCGAATTGTATGGATTGAGTCAACAACCTTGTTTATCTATATTTTTGGCTCTTTTGAGCCATGCTTTGTGCAATGAGTTCAACTCTCCCCTTGACTAGAATTGCTCGATCATGAATGCTCCCTATTGAAACTTTACCAGAATATGTATAGTCATTTCAACGTATATTGAGAAATTTCCAAAAACAGTCACAGTAGGAAGAAGCTAGATTTAACGAGTCTCTTTTTTATTGATAATTACTATACACCACAAAGGCACTAAGGCACGATCGGAAGAAGGAATGCCTCAGCCGGAAGTCCTCAGAAGTAGTATAATCATTTCCATGTATATTGAGAAATAAAAAAATAGTTCCAGTAAGAATTTGCTAGATTTAACGAGTCTCTTTTTTATTGATAATTACTATATTTATAGATGAAGAAATTAACTTTGATTTTTTTTACGGTACTTCTGAGGTAAATAGGGAGTTTTACTCTGATAATGAGGGTGAGCCAGTCCGCTTTACCCGTGTTAAATTTTCCTACGCGATCGCGTTCATCTCTGAAGTAATTTTACTCTTAAGAAAGTCAACCCGTCCCCTTTAATAGTAAAATATCAGAAAGTGACCTAATCCCAAATCCAGAATGAGTTATTGTTTAAATCCCAATTGTACCAAACCCCAAAACCCCACAGAAGCTAAACTTTGTCGCACCTGTAAATCGAAATTACTATTACGCGATCGGTATCGTGCGATAAAACCCATTGGTCAAGGAGGATTTGGTCGAACATTTCTAGCAATTGATGAAGATAAACCGTCAAAACCACGGGCTATAATTAAACAATTTTTTCCCCTAGATCCTCATCTTATTCCCTCTGTCAATAACCATAATAGTAAAAAAGCCGCGGAACTATTTGAACAAGAAGCCCATCGCCTCGATCAATTAGGAAAACATCCTCAAATCCCTGAATTATTAGCCTATACCATCCAAGAAAAACGGCAATATGTCGTTCAAGAATTTATAGATGGTCTTAATTTAGCTCAATTAGTAGAAAAAGAAGGGACTTTTAACGAAAATCAAATCAAAGAACTACTAAATAGTTTACTCCCTGTCTTGCACTTTATCCACTCACAAAATGTAATTCACCGTGATATAAAACCCGAAAATATCATCTGTGGTTTCTCCCTAAATAAAAAAACAATCCCCCCCATTTTTAAAGGTGGGCTAGGGGGAAATAAACTCGTTTTAGTGGACTTTGGTGCGGCTAAATTTGCCACAGGAACCGCGTTGATAAAAACTGGAACAACCATCGGAAGTCCTGAATATATCGCGCCGGAACAAACCAGAGGAAAGGCGATTTTTGCCAGTGATATTTATAGTTTAGGAGTAACTTGTTTATATCTTCTCACTCAAGTTTCACCCTTTGATTTATTCGATCCGGGTGAAAATAAATGGATATGGCGAGAATATTTAATCGGAAATGCTATTAGTGAAGAACTCGGTAAAATCCTCGATAAAATGATTGAAAATGCCGTTAATCGTCGCTATCAAAGCGCGTCAGAAGTCCTCACAGACTTAAACCCTCAAGGCGCGTTAAAATTAAAATCTATGCCAATTTCTCTTAAAAAAAATACTTCAAAAATCAAGAAAATTACCGAAATTATTACTCCCAACGTACCGCAAAATCATAACTGGAAATGTATTAATACACTGACGGGACATACTCAAATTATTTATACGATCGCGTTTAGTCCGAATGGAGAAGTGCTCGCGAGTGGAAGCGATGACAAAACGATAAAACTTTGGGATATCGAAGAAGGTAAAGAAATTATCACATTAACCGGACATACTAACTCAATTTATGGTGTAACTTTTAGCCCTGATGGTAAATTATTAGCCAGTTGTAGCCAAGATAAAACGATAAAACTTTGGCGCATGAAAGACGGTAAAAATATCCGTACTCTCTCCCCTCATACTAACTCAATTTATTCAGTCAACTTTAGTCCAGATGGCTCACTTTTAGCGAGTAGTAGTTGGGATGGAAGTATCAAAATTTCACGAGTTAAAGATAGTCAAGAAATCAGCGCGATCGCGGCTCATCCAAGTTTAGTTTATTGTGTAGTATTTAGTCCCGATGGAGAACTATTAGCGAGTAGTAGTTTGGATAAAACGATCAAAATTTGGCGAGTTAAAGATGGCCAATTAATGCGAACCTTAACAAGTCATCTTGACTGGGTACGTTGTGTGGTATTTAGTCCCGATGGCGAATTTTTAGCCAGTGGTAGTCACGATCATACCATTAAAATTTGGTGGGTAAAAAATGGACAAGAAATTTTAACATTTAAACGTCATTCTTGGTATGTAGATTGTCTGGCATTTAGTCCCGATGGAGAATATATTATCAGTGGTAGTAATCAAACGATAAAACTTTGGCGAGTCAAAGATGCTCAAGAAATTTGCACCTTAAACGAACATACTAACTCCGTTTACGCGATCGGGTTTAGTCCCGATGGTGAAACCTTTGCCAGCGGAAGCAGTGATAAAACTATCAAGATTTGGAAATGCGATTAAATTAACCCAAACTGTTTCATCCTGTAGGGGCGGGTTCACCGAAATCATTGATATCCACAGATAAATGAAATAAACCCGCCCCATCCCTTACGGATAAACACTGTTTATGGGCAGGGCTGTTTCATTCTCACCGAAATCATTGATATCCACAGACAAATGAAATAAACCCGCCCCATCCCTTACGGATAAACACTTTTCTATCTAATAAAAAATATTCTTTGTTCCCTCTGTGCCTTTGTGGTTTAATTATAAAGAACCCTTTTTAAACCGCTTCAAAAACTCAGGAGTCACCAAACCTTGCGGGAAAAATATAGTCCCTAAAACAATCAAAACCCCAAAAATAATCAATCTTCCATCTTTGAGAAATTGCGACAACCAAAGAGGCAAACCATGAATATCTGCCATAGCGCGTAAAACTTCCGGTAAAGCCGTAAAAACCATCCCACCCATCACCGCACCCACAAAGGTCCGACTGCCTCCAATTAACACCGATGTCAAATAAATAATACTCGCGTCAAAAGTCCCTTGACGTGCATTCCAAGTATTAAGAAAATGAGCACTGATCGCGCCCACAACTCCGGCTAAAATCGCCCCTAAAGTAAAAGCTAAAACCTTATAAACAGTGGGGTTAATTCCAATAGCATCCGCGGCTAATTCATCGGCACGAATGGCAGCAAAAGCACGTCCAACCCTAATTTTTTCTAACCGATAAAGAATTAGCATACTCACGATCAGTAATGGTAAAACTATCCATAAATACTCAATAGGTGAATTAAACGGTTGAGGAATACCAAAAATCCCAATAGCCCCTCCTGTAATATCTAAATTTAACGCGAAAACACGCAAGATTTCCACAAACGCGATCGTCGCGATCGCGAGATAAATTCCCCGTAATCTTAACGCGGGAATACCCACAAAAATACCCAAAATACCCGCGACAATGCCCGCGCATAACATTTCTATCAATAATAATGGTACGGGAAACGAACCACTGGTGGGTTTAAATACGGTTGTAGATAGAATCGCGGCAATATATCCCCCCAAAGCATAAAACCCCGGACTTGCCAAAGATAATTGTCCCGTCATTAGTGGTAAATAGAGAGATAAACCTAAGATCGCGCCGATCATCATCGACACAATAAGAAAGCCATAATTTGAGAAAAAATCACTCATTTTTCTTGGTTAACTTGAGAGATGAATCAATTAATTTTGTCGTCAACATTAAAGTGCATAACCGACTTAAACTTTTTGAATGAAACGTCGTCCTAATAATCCTTGAGGCCGAACCATTAACATAATAAAAAGTATCCCAAACGCGATCGCGTCTTTATAACCAGAAAAATCAGAAGGCACAAACGCTTCTGCTAATCCGATGACAAAACCGCCCACAATTGTACCCGGAATACTTCCCAGTCCACCTAATACAATTACGGCTAAACCTTTTAAGCCAAATTCTAAACCAAAGTAGGGGTTTTTGATACTGAGACTGGACGCGACTAAAGTGCCTGCAATTCCCGCGAGACAACTGCTGACAAAAAAAGTCAGGGTAATATATTTATCTGTATCAATTCCTAATAAATTAGAAGTGGTAGCATCTTCCGCGACTGCTTGCATTGCCTTACCATATTTGGTGCAATTAATCAAGTAAGTTAAAATCCCTACGATCACGATAGAAACACCAAAAATGACAATTTGAACTGTGCGAATAGGAATAGTTTTTTCCACTGTACCAAAATTAATTGCCGCGGGTAAATCACCATAAATATTACTGGGATATGAATAACTTTCAGCCCCGACAAGATATTGGATAATATTGGCTATTGCTACCGCGACTCCTAAACTTGATACCACCGTTAATAATGGATCGGAATGACGATGACGTAAGGGACGAAAAGCGATTCTTTCAATTAATACGCCTATCATTCCCGCGAAAGCACTTCCCAGAATTAACGCGATCGTGAAAGGTAATTGTAAAGGTAATTTAGCATTAGCCAATAATCCATTAAAGCCAAAAGCACCGCCCATAAGAGTATAAGTGAAATAGGCTCCCAGTGTAAATACTGCACCATGAGCAAAATTAATGATACCCAAAATGGAAAAAATCAGTGTGTAGCCCAAAGCAAAAATCGCGTACACACTCCCAATGGACAAGCCATTTAAGAATTGTTGTAGAAATATGGTTAAATCCATTATTGAATTTTCTGTGAGTGTTTACATATCGATCACGGTTTTGTTGTTCCCCGTGACTCAAGTGCCTCTTTGATAGCAAAAGTCCATTTTTCTCACCTAAAAATAGGCGAATTTTTTACTCGTTTCAGTCTTTCTTAGAGGCGGTAAGCTAGGAAGTCTAACCTTAGTTACCCAGGGAAAATCTCCGAAAAAAAATTATCTATTTTAAGTCCTCTTTAGAGGACTTAAGCTATTAGCCCGGAACTTAAGTTCCGGGGGGGGCATGGGTGGATTTCGTTATTTTAGGAAAACAAACTTACCCGTCGTGCCATCGGCTTCCATTTTGATTTGAGCCACATAGAAATTACTTTGCACAATTTCACCTTCCGGTGTAAAAGAAATTTCACCCAAGGGAGTATCATACTTACCCTTTAACAATTGTTCATTCAATTTTGTGCGAAGTTCAGGCAAAGCCATTTTATTAACTTTTGACTGACTATTTACGGCTTTCAATGCTTCTGTAAAAACTTGAACCCCCGTAAAAGCTTGAGCACTAAATTGAGGCGGTTCCTTCTTATATTGACTCACATAAGCATCGTGGAACGCCTTATTAACGGCATTGGACTGTTCAGGACTATAAGCTTGGGCAATTAAAACCCCATCACAAAATTGCTTACAAACGGGATAAATATTAGTAGTATTTAAACCATTACCACCAATAATAATTCCTTTGTAACCCAATTCTCGTAACTGCTTAATTAAGTTACCGCCATCAGCCGCCAACCCAGAGATAATAATTAAATCCGGGTTAACATTAATCGCGTTTGTTGCTTGAGATTGGAAGTCTGTATCAGTCGTTTGGAATTTTTGAACCGTCGCCAATTCTAAATTCAAATCCTTAACTGCTTGTTGGAATGTTTCTGTTTCCGATTTACTAAAAGCATCATTTTGGGCAAAAAATACCGCGACTTTTTTAATATTGGGGTTTTGCTTCATGGCGGCTTTCACGGCATTTGGAGCCACTACCGCCACGGGTGCTGACACACGGGCAATATACTCTCCGATCTGAGGAATACCCTTCGCGGTATTCGATGGCCCTAATACAGGTACTTTGGCACGATCCGCGATCGGATCAGCACTAAACGCGTGTTGGGACAAAGTTGGACCAACAATACCCACAACCTTATCTTGATTAATCAGAGTTTGGAAAGCATTAATCGCACCCGCTTCATCTCCCCCCGTATCTTGGAAGACCAATTTAATAGGAGTCCCGTCGATCCCTCCTTGATCATTAAAATATTTTTCTGCGATTTTAGCGCCCGCGACTTGTTCTTGACCTAATAAGGCCACATTACTTGTTTGTGCCACCCCGATCCCAATGGGAATACCCGGCCCACTTGTCGCAGGAGAGCCCACGGGTGTCGTGGTTGGGGCTGTAGCCCCAGGTGAACTCGTCGTGGCCGCGGGAGAACTGGTTGAACCTTGGGGGCTATTTGTCTGACTACAAGCCAACAGTAGCGAAGCGCAAGTTACCAACAAACCAAAAGTAGGAAGTATCTCCTTTCTCATATCCTCATCCAACATATATATAGTCAGTGGCAATATTCTACATACCCAGGGACCCGCGATCGTATCTACATTTTATTTGTATATGCTTTTTGCTTTTTTGATTAATGTATTAAATGTTCGGTATCGTGAGAGTTTCAGGGATGGGAACAGTATCAATATAGGCAAAGGGTTTGAATGAAGAGGCTCTGTAGGGGCAAGTAAGCCTCTCATTGGTGTCAACTTAAGGAATATGGGGAGGGGAGTGTAAACTAGAGGAAGTCATCTTTCAAGCTTTACACCCCCCTGTAACAAATGAGCCAAAAGCGCCAGAGGCCTTGGGGAAACCCAGATTTTCGTCATCGAACCCAGATGCCTGCACCAGCAATAGAACAGATAGAACAGGAATTGTTATATTTGCTCACTCCGGCGACGTTCAAACCTCTAGGGGACTCCAAAGGGAAGGGACTTCGCAACCGCCTGCAGACCCTACCCGTAATGATGGCCATAGTAGTCAGTCTAGTTTATCGACAAATCCCAAGTTTAAGTGAAGTGACAAGAGTGCTGGAAAAAGAGGGATTGCTCTGGGTAGAATCACTTAAAGTGAGCAAGCAAGCTTTATCAAAACGTTTGGCCACCTTACCCGCCTATTTATTTGCCGAACTGTTTGAGCAAGTAATTCAACAGTTATCACGGCGAAAGCCATTATCTTTACCTAGTGGTTGGCAGCCGGTTTATGAAAAATTTACGGCTTTATGGATTGCCGATGGGTCAACATTAGAAGCTTTAAGAAAAAAGCTGAAAGTTCTACAAGAAGAGAGCAGCCCTTTAGGGGGAAAGATGATGATGATAGTGGAGGCATTTACCCATAGTCCAGTGAGATGTTGGTATACTGAAGAGTCGGCAGCCAATGACAAAATTTGGAGTGATAACTTACTAGCAGCCCTGCCAGTGGGGGGATTATTAATTTTTGATTTAGGTTTTTTTAGTTTTGTGTTATTTGACGCTTTTAGCGAAGAGAAAAAATTTTGGGTAACGCGACTGAGGCAAAAAACGGCGTACAAAGTAACCCGAACTCTGGCTCAAGGAAATTTATATAAAGACGAACTTATCGAATTAGGGCAGTATCGGTCTAACCCTTGCAAGCATCCAGTCAGATTAGTTTCAGTTCTCTGGGGAAAGACCTGGTATTACTATTTAACGAACGTTCTAGACCCGCAACTTTTATCAGCCCAGCAAGTGTGTGAATTATATCGTCGTCGGTGGCGTGTGGAAGATGCTTTTTTGTTGACTAAGCGGCTGTTAGGATTATCTTATTTGTGGGTGGGTGGCCAAAACGGCGTTCAAATACAAATTTTTGCCACTTGGATATTCTACGCAGTCCTCAACAATTTATGTGCGGAAGTAGCCTCGGTTCTAAATCAACCCCTTGAAAGAATTTCTGTAGAGATGGTATTTAGAGGGCTTTATCATTTTTCCAGAGCTTTGCTCAGGGGAGAATCTGAGGATGTTGTGGCTTTTTTAGCTGAGAATTATAAGTTGTTAGGTTTGGTTAAAGCAGTGAGAAAGCGGCATAGAGACTCTGCCGCTCTCTCCCAAGAAATATGGGTCTCCTGTGGTTAAGTTGACACCAATGGTAAGCCTCTACGCATTTAACGACAAGCATCCGCTTCTCACCGGGCTTCGGGCCTGTGCTACTGGACTTTTAAATGCTTAATAGCTTAGGGACTCGGCCGCGTGGTGTCCCCACACAACATATATATAAGTAAGACAACCAGGAAGGCCGATGGACATTTGTGGCATGAGGGGGTCTATATAAGTCCCCAGTTGAAATTTGACCTGAGTATTCAGTAAAAAAGGGGGCGAAGAAGACCCCGGAGAGGCAAAAGGCCCAAAAGAGCCAAAAAAAGACCCATTTTGGGCCCAAAAAAAAGAAATTTGAGAAATTTTGAGAAATTTTTGCCGATTT